>NZ_JBIWJA010000049.1:0-50706 GCF_044764905.1 Streptomyces sp. NPDC093586
AGCACCTGGACGATCAACCCAGCAACCGCATAGACCAAGGGGCCGCCCGGCCTACGGCCGGACAGCCCCCACCAAGATCTTCATGAGTCTTCTAGGCCAGACGGGCCTGGGCAGCAGGCACAGAGTGCTCGGTGCGGGGGTTAGCCACCCAACCCTGTGCTGACCAGCGGTTTCAGCAGGGCGCCAGGAACCCTCAGGTGGGTAGTGTCGGCAACTCGCGCCGGGAACCAGCATCGGTGGACGGTACGACCGGTCGATTCCGAACCCTGCCTGTCTTCGCCTTCTGTGTCCGGAAGCTGCGGTGTCCCGGTGGGCAGTCTCGGGTAGCACCTGCCTGGGCGACTGGGAGGGGGACCGTTCGTGGGTAGGGCGAGTCGTGGGAAGAAGCAGCGCAGCCGGGACGACTCGACTGCGTGGAGCGCCGTCAGGGCCGCACGCGCCGCGCACCGAACCCGGGGCGACACTCTTCGGCTTCTGCAGGACAACGTGTGGGTTGCCACGATGATGGCGTCGAACGCGGGCAACCGGATGAGGGAGCTGCGTACCGTCCTGCATCACAGCACCGTGCCGGAACAGCACCGTGAGGACCTGGCGTTCGCGTTGATGCTCGGCAAGCAGGGGATGCGGCGGCCGTGGCCGTCCAGCCCCGCCGAGGCGGCACGGTGGCAGATCAAGCAGATCCTCCGGCTTCTTGACCGTGCTGAAATTCTGGTCATCTCGCCGGCCGCACACGCGGCGGTCATGGCCGCCGCAGCCACCCTGGAGCCCGCAGACATCGCCACCCTCGACAAGGACCGGGACATTCCCATGCCGGCCGGGCTGCTGGTACTGCCGGAGCCGGTCGTCGTAGAAAACCGGGGCGGCTCCCTGTCCGACATCCGCGCCTTCGGCTGGCAGTTCGTCACCCAGCATCAGGTCCTGCCCGACGCCCAGTACCCCGGGGTCCAGCTCGCGTGCTTCATGGACCGGGACGGCCCCGTGCAGCCGGAAACCTGGCGCCAGGCCGTCGCCCAGGCACGCGCCACCGGATCACCGCTTCCCCCGCTCGTCCCGGACGGGATCTACGGCATGCGGGCCGACGGCGCCCTCGCCGACAGCACCGAGCGGCACAAGGAGATCTCCGACGAGCACCGCAGGCTCAACACCGTCCTGAACCAGGTGGCCCAGCACACCACTCCTCCGCCGGAGGAAGGACTGTGGGACGGCGGGCGGATCAAGGACACCTACGACGACTTCGCCGCCCGCTACGCGTTCGCGTTCTGGCGGCTCGCCGCCCAGGGCGTCACCGTCCTCGGCACCCCGCAGCAGCCGGGCGAGGACAGCCCACGGAACGAGCCGGGGGTGCGGACGGCGATCCCCGACGTCCGCGTCATCCGGCTCGCCAATCAGGCGCCCGCGCGGAGCTCGGCGGAAGGCCACGGGACGAGCCGGGCCTACCGTCACCGGTGGACCGTCCGGATGCACAAGGTCCGACAGTGGTACCCCAGTGCTCAGGAGCACCGCGTGATCTGGCGCGGCCCCTACATCAAGGGCCCGGCCGACGCGCCATTCATGATGGGCGAGAAGGCGTACTCCGTGGATTGAGGCCGGTCTCAGCCAGCCATGCAGAAGGCGAACAGCTGCTGCCTCCAACCGGATCGGTCGGCAGAGAGGCCAGGCGCATGGCCGGTGCGGTGACAAGCAGGCCCGGCTTCCTACCTTCTTCGGGAACGAAGCCGGGCGGTGCTGAGCCTGCCGGGGGCTTACTGACTGTGTCGCTCCAAATAGATGGAGGTGAACACGGCGACTTTGGCACGCAGGGCCCACGGGTCGAAGGGCTTGCTGATGTAGTCGACAGCGCCGGCCGCATACCCGCGGGCGGAGTGTTCGGATCCGGTACCCATCGCTGTCAGGAAGATGATGGGAACGTCCCGGGTCCTCGGACGGCGTTTGATGTGAGCGCAAGTCTCATAACCGTCCATCTCCGGCATCTGCACGTCCATGATGATGACAGCGAAGTCATCGTGGTCGAGCAGGGCTTTGAGGGCCTCTCGGCCGGAGGAGACCGTGACGAGCTCCTGCTCGAGTGTCGCCAGGACTGCGGTCATCGCCAGCAGGTTGTCCGGCTGATCATCAACGATGAGGATCTTGGGCATGTCCTGCGGCCTCGCCGGCAACACAGCAGCTGTGGCCTGCTCGACGGCGTCCAGCTGGCGTTCAAGCAGATCGCAGCGCCCCTCCGCAGCAGCACGCTGAGCCTGTGCCTCTGCAAGGGCTGCACCGAGGCGCTCGACCTCCAGCTGGAGCGCGTTGCGCTCCTGGAGGAGACCTGAGACATCCGGATACGCCTGCGCAAGAGCGTCCGCCCGCCTCCGCTCCGCAAGGCGATCGGCCTCCAACTGGTTGAGCCGCGTCTCCAGATCGGCGATGCGCTGTGTCCTGTCCAGCAGCGCATCGCCCAGGACATCGCCGCGGACGGTGGACCGCCGGGAGACATGGTCGGCGTCGGCCAGCTGCTGCTCCAGGATTTCCACCGCGTGCTTGGGGGACGAGGCAGCGTCCACAGCCGATCCGTACAGGCTCCGTACCAACTCTATGGCCTCGGTGGTGACTGCGGTCCCGCGATGCTCGGCGACATCGGTGAAGAGGTCGCTGATCACCTGCCACGGAGGCAGCCGGGTGCCGTTCAGGTACCGCGAGACCGTGCCCGGATCGAGACGGCGCCGGGCCGCATACCGACGGACGGACAGGTGAAGGCTCTCGAACAGCTCGCGCAACGCCTCGGCCAACGCCCGGGATGCATCGTTGAGGTCGTCTCCCAGAGGTTGGAGTTTACTCATGGCTCTCCTCCGCGACCGTGCTGGCACTCACGGTGCTTGGTGGCTGGACGCCGCCGCCCTCCGCGGCGATGAGACGGTTGAAGAAGGGCACGGCCAGTCCCGTAGCGGCAAGACCCGCGAGCACGCTGTGCGCGAGTCCTTCCCCGGAGACGGCCGTCAGCCCACTTGCCGCCCCGCCGGCGACCAAGGCAAGCAGAAATACCAGGGCAGACCTCAGTGACAGCAGAGGACGGTCCACTGTGCTCTCCAATCATCCAACCCGCCGCAGTGCGGCAGGACTTGTTCCCTATCCGGCCGTTTACGGGACGGAGGAACCAGGATGAACGAAGCCAGAGGCGTTGCAGCCCGCAAGCCGAAAGCGAGGCAGTACAGACTGCCTGTTGCACGGGTGTTGCCGCCGTTCACACCGAACCCTTGGCCGGTCACGAGCCCGGGAGTTCACCTGTTGCCAGAATGTTGCTCTGCAACGCTGCCGTTCTTCAACAACACCCGGTGACGTGGAACAACTCCGCTGGGATCCGGTTCCCGGCCGAGCACCGTCGCCGTGCCCGCCGCCTCAAGGTCGCACCCGCGGCCGTTCCGCACCAGCCCGAAGAACGGCCACCTCCTGGAGCAGGAGACCGACGTCGACACAGTGGTACAGACGCGCCAAACCTTGGAAGCCGCCGCCGCGCAGGTGGTTGCCACGCTCTGATGAGGCTTCCCCTGCCAGCACGTGACCGACGCCGGCCTCCAGGCGTGACGGCCGATGACCAGCCCGCCCGTTCTGCTCCTGGGAGCCCCCGCGCGGGTGAATCGTGGGCTTCCGTGCGAACTGCCGCCGGCCCGGGGTGCGTCGTGCCGGTCATGGAAGCGATCAACGAGGTGCACGTGTCCGAGCCCGGCCTGGTTGTGGTCGACGTGGCCGCGGCCGACGACGAGACCGCCTTCGCCTTCCACGCGGCCCTGGCCGCGCGGTGGGCGACGACGTCCGTGGAACGCACGACGCGGGACGCCGGCCAGCCGGGAGTACGGCTGCGCTGCTACCTCGACCTGCGTCAGCCCCTGAACCCGCCCGGACCCCGCAACGGCCCCTGGTGAGGGGCGACCGAGGAAGGAGGTCTACCGGGCGTGTGGGGTACCGGCTCACGGGCAGCGGCCGGTGAAGCGTGAGCGAGAATCCAGAACGTGACAACCGACCGCCGCCCGCTGGGCACTGGCCCCCTGCACGTGCACGCCCCCGCTGCTGAGCGCGCTCCGCGTGCCCAGCTCGCCGCAGAGCGCCTGCCCACCATCCCGACCATATCCGGAGCAGCGCTTCGTCCGGTTGGACGCCGCGCTCTGGGAACCGGCCCTGCAGACGGCCCGACCGCGTAGCCGACCACACCCTGAGACGCGATCCAGTCGTCGATCTGGGCGAGGGCTGCTGCCGCCTGCTGCACCACCCGGCGGGTGAAGTGGAGCAGATGGAGCCGCGACAGTTACTGAGTTTGTCGGCGTGATGTCGCGAGGCTGACAAGAGACGGTTGTCGCGGTATGCCGGAACTATGAGGTATCCGCAAGGCGGCGGCCTGACCGCCGAGCGGCGGGCGTTTCACGAACGCATCCGTATGGAGGCGGCCGAGATGTTCGCTGAAGGACAGGACAACGCGGCGGTGGCGAAGGAGCTGCGGGTCAGTGTGCGCTCGGTGCAGCGCTGGCGCCGTTCCTGGCAGGAAGGCGGCCGGCAGACACTGTGCTCCAGGGGGTCGGCCGCCCGTCCCAAGCTGAACGAGGCCCTGTTCTCGGTTCTGGAGCAGGAGCTGGCCAAGGGGCCGGTCGCCCACGGCTGGCCGGACCAGACCTGGACCCTGGCCAGGATCAAGACGCTGATCGGACGCCGGTTCCACCGGACCCTCACGCTCTCGGCCATCGCGCGGATGCTGCGGCGTCACGGGTGGAGCCATCAGGTTCCGGCCCGACGGGCCCTGGAACGCGATGAGGAGACGGTCGCCGGCTGGGCGAAGGAGACCTGGCCCCGGGCAAAAGGACCGCGGCGGCGCTCGGCGGCTGGATCGTCTTCGAGGACGAAGCCGGCTTCTCGATGACGCCGCCCACCTCCCGCACCTGGGCAAGGCGCGGGCACACGCCCGTGATCCGAGTATGAGGACGTTCCCAGCGCCGGTTCTCGATCGCGGCCCTGGCCTGTTACAAGCAGGGCGAACGCTCACGCCTGGTCTTCCGGCCCAAGCGGCACGCCGACCACAAGCGCGGCGGCCGGCGCAGCTTCACCTGGACCGACTACCGCGACCTGCTGACCGCCGCCCACCAGCAACTCGGCGCCCCCTTCGTCCTCCTCTGGGACAATCTGAATGTGCACCTGGACGCCCGGCTGCGGGCCTTCATCCACGCCCGTGACTGGATCACCGCCTACCAGTTACCGCCGTACGCACCCGACCTGAACCCGGTCGAAGGCATCTGGTCACTGGTCCGACGCGCGGGCCAGAACAACACCGCCTTCACCGACCCCGACCACCTGATGCACGCCCTGCGCCGCACCCTCCGCGAACTCCAGTACCGCAGCGAAACCATCGACGGATGCCTCGCCGCAACCGGACTCACCCTGACGACATCCCGCTGACAAACTCAGTAATCGTTCATGAGTCCGTTTCAGGTGGTGCGACCGGGCGGCAGCGCAGGGGGCCCCGGCACCGCCGGGCCAGTGCCGGCGATCCCACGGGCGTGCTGGGACGGATGAGAGCGCAGAGCTGTGCGGCGTTGCCGCGGAGGCGTTGTCAGTGGTCTGCGCTACGGTCGTCTCCCCCTTGAGGGGTGCGCTGTCCCGCCCGGCCTCTATCTCAGGCCGGGCGGGACGCGTGGCGCGTTCCCCCTTATTTTCTTCGGCACAGGGGCACGCCGTTCTTCCGGATAGGAAGGACCGACACCAAGGTGTCCTGTCTCCATATGACGGTGTGCCGCGGGGGATTGCAAGGAAAACCGGGAACTTCACCCGCCGGGTGCCCGCAGTGTGCCCTACGTGCACCGGATCGGTCATCTCCCGGGCCGTGGCTGACCGTCCGCGACCCCTAATGTTCCGTGATTTCGTGATCACGTCGCGTGATCTACGTTCCTCGGTTCATGCTGAGGGCCCCTCAACGGCGGTTCGGCACCCGCCCGTTGAAGGGATTCCCCCGGCGTGGTCTCTTCCGGATGCCTGCGCCTGACCGACATCAAGACAAGGACGTTCATGAGCAGGAAACGCATAGCGGCAGCAACGGTGCTGGCGCTGGTGCTGGCGGTGTTCGCCTGGAGCCTGGCGATGGCGGCGATGGGACATGCCGCCCTCATCGCCGGGCTGGCCCCGATCCTGGGGATGACCATCAACCAGGTCCTGCGCGGCACCCGCCCGCGTACCACGCCGGCCTCCGGGCACCATGTGGCGCCGGTGCCCGACAAGAAGGACGGCGCCCCGTGAACACTTCCGAGCCGCCCCCGGGCCGTCCCGGCCGCAAGCTGGGCCCCATCGCGGCCACGGTCGGTACCTTGCACCGTGCCTGGCTGGAGCCGACCCGCGAGCGTTACCTCTCCAGCGGATGGACCCTCAACGACCTCAGCTTCCACGTGCTGCTGGCCAAGTCCAAGCTGTCCGAGCTGCTGCGCGGCATCGGACACTACCCGCGCTGGGAGGTCATCCACCGCCTGGCCGCCGTGCTCGACATCCCCAGCTGGCCGCTGTACCGGCTGTGGAGACAGGCCGCCCTGGACGCCGGCAAGAGCCGTGACTGGATCGACCGCTCCACCGAGGGCGCCACGGCCGTGGCCACCACCCACTCCGGCCCGCCCCTGGAGCACGGCCCTCTGCGCCTGACCGTCGAGGAAGGCTACCTCGCCTACGCCGGCGCCTTCCTCACCGGCGACGCCCGTGACGCAGCGGTGGAGGACGCCTTCGCCATCCTCTGGCTCAGCTTCGACGAGGCCCTGGCCAGCCCCGACATCCGCCGCTACGCCTGGTCCCTGCTGCGCGCCACGGTCAAGGCCCGGGCCGACTACCGGGACGAGCGGCCCGTGCTGGGCGAGGCCGCCTTCGACACCGTCGCCCTGCGCCAGGAAAGCTCCACCGAGAGCCAGGCCGCCCAGCTGGCCGAGAGCCTGGAGCTGTACGCGGCGATCAGCCGGCTGCCCGACACCCAGCTCGACGTGATGGTGCTGCGGCTCGTGTGCGGCTACCCGTCCGAGAAGGTCTCCGATCTCCTCGGCGTCCCCCTGGCCACCGTACGGTCCACCGAGCGCCACGCCCAACGCTTCCTGGCCGACACCATCGAGCCGTCCGCGACCGAAGGACCCACCCCGTGACCACACTCCAAGACATCCTCTCCAGGGCCCTGCTCGCCCCCGACCGCACCGTGCCCCGCGACACCGTCCAGCCGCGGGGCGCCGACCCCGCCGTCCGGCCGGTGATCACAGGACGGGAAACGGCGAACACAGCGGCCGCGGACCTGAGGGCCCTGTGCGAGACCGTGGTCCGCCACACCCCGGCCACCGCGGTCGCCGCCTTCATCACCGACCAGGTCCCCGAGCCCCGCAGCGCACTGGTCCTGGCCTGCGTGCTGCAGCTGACCGACACCGACGACGGCGCCCGGTTCTGGTGGCAGTACGCCGCCGGCGCCGGCCAGCCCGCCGCCGCCTACTGCCTCTACCTCCACCACCTCGCCCTCGGCGAGACCCACGCCGCCCGCTGGTGGCACACCCAGACCAACGAAGTACAGCCCAAGCCCACCCCCAGCACCCCCCGAAACCGCGCTGCTGTCCTGTGGAGCGACGAGGTGATGCCCGCGGTCCTCCGGGACGGCGACGGCGCATCCACCACCATGCTGCTGCGTGTCCTGCGACGCTTGGCCGGCCACGTGTCTCGGCCCCGGTCGGCCGTGGTCGCGGAGCTGATGACCTACATGCCCATCGCGGTGGCCGTCGGCTACCTCCGCGAACCCGACAGCGAACTGCCTCTGCCCGGACCCGGCTTCGCCCACCAGGTCCGCGCCCGGCTGGCCGCAGCCGCCGAACGGCCCGACGGCCCCAGCGACCTCCCTGCCCGCCGCCAGGTCAGCCCCGCCCGACGGCGAGAGGCCGCCTCGTCCGAGCAGCGAAGCCACCGCCAGGTCGACGAGGCCGCAACCCGCTGAAGCCGACACGCCCCCGGGACCGCTCTCCCCGGGGGCGTGTCGGTTTCCCCGACCTCGCCCGAACACTGTCCTACGCCGACCACCGAGCCACCACTCGCGGCGGGTGCGCTTCACAGTGAGTGACACCTATGACCACAAGGTGACGGTCTCCCCGTCAGGCTGATGACGGCCGGGGCTACCGCGCCCCCCGGCTGCGGGGCCGACCGCACCTGTGCGCGCAGCGGGTGCAGCCCCGGGCCCGCAGGGCACGGAGGGGAAGGATCCGATGGGCTGTGGGCTACAGTCCGGCGATGGACCTCGAGGAACTTCGCCGGCGTGCTCTGCGTGTCCACGACCTGTACGACGAGCTGAACCTGCAAGAACACGGCCGGGTGTGGACTCGCGAGGAGTTCATGCTCGGATTCATGGGGGACGCCGGTGACCTGGCCAAGCTGATCCTGGCGCAGGAGGGGGTGCGGTCGGACCGGCCGGACAGCCGGGCCGCGCTGGAGCACGAGCTGGCCGACTGCCTGTGGTCCGTGCTGATCCTCGCCCACCGCTACGGCATCGACCTGGAGAGCGCGTTCGTACGCACGATGGAGGACCTGGAGAAGTCGATCAGCGCCCGTCTCGACCGGTAGGACCAGACGGAGATCCTGCGCGCCGTGCTGACCGCCTGCACGAAGAGGAATGACGCCTGAGACAGCCCGACGGGACGCCTTTCGACGGCGACGTCCTGACGCGGGCCCAAGTAGCAGCGGAGCCGGATTCCGAGCTGCCCTGGGCCAGGTGTGTCCAGTAGACGGCTGATCCAGTTTGTGTAGCGGTCAGTTGGTGGACGGTCGGGGAAGCGGTGCGTTGGTACGCGCTCGATGGCGTAGGAGTCCACTGAAGTCGGATTTCAGGGCGGGTGGTGCTCGTGTAGCCGGCGCGCAGCATTCGCACGGCGTCGTCAGGCGTCCTCGTCGCCGGGGAGCGGCGGCAACTCCTTCCTCCAGCGGTCGGGATGGAGCAGGTGGCAGTCGGCGGGGCACCAGCGCCTCCGGATGTCCTCTCGATGGGGGGAAGAAGGACTGGGCGCTGAGGACCAGGTACACCAGCTCCTCAGTGATCGTGAGGCAGAGGGGACAGGGGATTCCGGCTCGAGTGATTTCCATGCGCGGGAGAGTGCACAGGTCGGTGGCTTAGAGGTCGCGCGGATAGGAGGGCGTACGAGGAGGCAGCAACTGGTCCGACGGCGCTGGCTGCTGGGCATGGTCCGGGGGTGGTTGGTAGGTCTGCGGCGGAGTGACGTCAAGGGATCACTTGCCGTCGGCTCCGGTAGCATCGGCGCCATGTCTGGTGCTTCGTGCGCGGCTTGTGCCGCGGTGACGAGGACGCTCCGCTAGCGGCGGGGCGTTCGTCTCACTTCTGTTGAACGTTCCGTCGCTCCGTGGTTGAACCGGAGCGGCACGTTCGTGCTGCTCGGAACTTCTTCTGGGCAACGGAGCACTCGGTGTTTTCAGGCATTCTCTCTTCGCGCGGGGACGATTCGTCCCCGGTGCGCGCGTGGCTGGTGCTGTGCTGCATGGCCATGCTGCAGTTCTTCATCGCGGTGGACGTGACCGTGGTCAACGTCGCCCTGCCCTCGATCGGCGCCGACTTCGGGGTCGACGGTCACGCCCTGACCTGGGTCGTGGTCGGGTACACGATCACCGGCGGCGGGCTGCTGATGCTCGGCGGCCGACTGGGCGACGTGCTCGGCAGGCGCCGCATCCTCCTGCTCGGCACCACGCTCTTCGGCGCCGCGTCCTTGCTGGCCGGGCTCGCGCCGTCCTTCGCCGTGCTGGTGACGGCCCGGCTGCTGCAGGGTGCCGGGGAAGCGATCGCGCTTCCGGCGGCGATGGCGGTGATCGTGCTCATGTTCCCCGAGGGGCCGCGCAGGTCGCGGGCGCTGAGCGTGTGGGCGGCCGTCGCGAGCTGTGGCCTCGTCTTCGGGTTCGTGATCTCCGGGATCATCACCGAGCTGCTCGGCTGGCGGTGGATCTTCCTGGTGTCCGTGCCGTTCATCCTGGTCGTGCTCGCCGCTGCGGCCATTCTCGTGCCGGGCGAACGGCCCGCCGGGCCCGCACCGCTGGACCTTCCCGGTTCGCTCCTGCTGGTCGCGGCTCCGCTGCTGTTCACCCTCGGCGTCATCGAGGCGGGAGAGGCGGACGGCACGCTGCCCTGGCTGCCGCCGGCGGCGCTGGTCGGCGCGGTGGCAGCCGGGGCCCTGTTCGTCGGGGTCGAGCGCCGTTCACGGAACCCGCTCGTGCCGCTGCGGTTCTTCCGCAACCGGCCGCGCGTCCTGGCCAACCTCGCCACCGCTCTGCTGAGCGCGGCACTGTCCACCTCGTTCCTGCTGTTCACCTACTACCTGCAGGACCGGTGGGGCGCCGGCCCGCTCCGGGCCGGTCTGACGATGCTGCCCCTGGCGGTGTCCCTGATCGCGACCTCGGTGCTGGTGCCCCGGCTGCTCGGACGGTGGGGTACCCGGGCCTGTGTCCTGGCCGGCATCGGCTTCACCGCGCTGGCGATGGCAGCCATCGCGCTGGTCTCCTCCCTCGGGGCCCCCGGCCCGGCGCTGATTCCGGCCATGGTGCTCATCGCGGCCGGGATGGGGTTCGGGATCGTCGGGCTGCAGTACGTCGCGGTGACCGGCGTGACCGAGGACGACGCCGGCATCGCCTCCGGAGTCCAGCGAGCCGCCGACCAACTGGGCGGTTCCACCGGTGTCACGCTCTACGTCGGCACCGGGTTCGCTCCCGCCCTGGACGGCACCGACCCGTTCCTCGCCAGTAGCTTCCTTGCCGTCGCCGGGCTCGCCGCGGCCGGGTGCGTCGCCTGGCGGATCTCCCTGCCCGCCGCGGTGACGGAGGAAACGCTCGGGTGATCTTGGGCAGGGCTGCGCCCGGCCGGACCGCCGGACGGGCGCAGCCCTGGAAACAACAGGTCCACGATCACCACCGGTCAAGCAGAAGGTCACGTGCCCGTCCTGCCTTCCTCCATCACCGGCCCTCTGTGGGAGCAGTTCCACGCGCTGATCCCGCGCCGCCAGGTCACTCATCCGCTGGGCTGTCATCGGCCCCGCGTCCCGGACAGGGTCGTGTTCGACAAGCTCCTGGCCCGGCTCGTGCTGGGCGGCACCTACCAGCAGCACGCCGACCACCAGGTCTCCGCGACCACGCTGCGGTCCCGGCGGGACGAGTGGATCGCCGCGGGAGTCTTCGAAGTCCCGCTCGCCTGGCCGGACGCGGACGCGTTCCTCGCGGAGATGCCCGACTGGTTCCGCCTCGACCGCACCGAGGGCCAGGAGCACGCCCTGTACGTCGCGGCGGAGAAGGACACCCTGCGCCAGCAGCTGACCGGCTGGCTCGCCGGTGCGGGTATCCCTGTGCTGGTGGTCCGCGGCTTCGGCTCGCAGTCGTACGCCGACGTGGTCCACGACCGCGTCACCGCCGACCCGCGCGGTGCCGTGCTTTTGGTGATCGGCGATTTCGGACTGCTCCGGCGAGGACATCGAGCGGGACTGGGTAGCGCGTACGGGCTGCTGGAGCCACACCGGGCGGGTGCTGCTGACCTACGAGCAGGTACGTGCCTACGAGCTGCCCGCGACCGAGGGCAAGCGCGGCGACCCGAGGTGGCCGGCCTTCGCCCGCCGCTACGGCTTCGACCCCCGCCGCCCGGTGCAGTAGGAGGTGGAGGCGCTGGAGCCGGCCGAACTCCGGCGCCTGGTCCTCGCCGCCGTCGACCCATACATCGACCGCGACGTCCTCGCCCGGCAGATCACCCGCGAGGAAGAGCAACGCCGCGCCCTGGCCGCCTTCCTGGACGGCTGGGACGCGGCGGGCGGGGGAGCGCACTCGTAGGGCTGTTCCAGCGTGGGGGCGCTCAGGCGGGTGCCGGCACCGGGCGCAGCGCCGCCAGCGGTGAGCGCCGGCCCTTCTCCACCGCGCGCAGCTGCTCCCAGTTGACCTCGGGGTGGTCGGGGACGATCGAGGCCGGGCGGAGACGCACGAGACCGAATCAGCGGGCCAGATCCAGCAGGTCCCTCACGCCGGGAACCTGGCGGTAGGGCTGGAAGCGTGGGATGAGGTCTTCGACCAGGCGGGAACAGCGCGGGGCGTGGAGGCGGCGGGCCAGGAGCAGTGACTGGGTGGCGGCGGCTGCGGCGGGTTCGGGTTCTTTGAGGTCGAGGTGGCTGGCCGCCTGGTAGGCGAGGAAGATGCCGCGGGTTTTGCCCCGGGAGGCGGGCAGCAGGCGTTCGCCGTCGGTGATGAGGTGGTGGGCGCGGGCGGTGTCGCCGAGGTCGAGGAGGGTCTGGCCGGAATCGACGGCGAGGTCGGCGTCGGAGAGCCAGGCGCACCATGCGGGGCGGTCGCCGGCGGTTTGGGCGAGGTGCTTTTCGGCGGCGGCGAGGGCGCGGAGGGCGGGGCGGGTTTCACCGCGTGCGGCGTGGGTGCGAGCCATGCGGAGCTGGAGGAGGCTGCGGGCGGCGGGGTGGGTGGCGCGGGAGAGTGCGTGGGTCAGGAGCTGTCCGGCGAGAGAGTGGTCGCCTTGCCAGGCGGCTTGGTAGGCGAGGTCGCTGATGAGGCCGGCGCCGCGGTCGGTGTCGCCTACGGCGTGGCTGTTGTGGAGGGCGGCGATCCAGTACTGGGCGGCGTGGGCATTGTCGCCGGTGTCGAAGCGGCGCCAGGCAAGGGTGTGGGCGAGGTCCGCGGCCAGCGTGTGCAGCCGGTGCCGGGTCGCGGCGCTGTGGGAGCCACGGTCGAGGAGATCCGTCACGGTCGCCAGGTGTTCTCGCAGCAGCCGGGTGGTGTGCGGATGGTGGACGGGGTCGCTGGCAGCGAGCTGCCGCGCGGTGGTCTCCAGCACGTCGACCAGGTCCCCGTCTCCGGCGAGCTGGGACGGCACGGTTCGTGTGGTGCCGGCGGCTGCCCAGTCGGCGGTGAGCGTGGTCAGTGCGGTGGAGGAGACGGTGAGGAAGGTGCGGCGGTCCACGGTTCGCAGGGCCTCTCTGAGGGCGGGCACGGTGGCATGCGGGGCGAGGGGGACGACGCCGGTGTCGGTCAGCGGCAGCCAGTCGGGCCACGGCCCGGCGATGATGCCTGCGGGCAGGCCCAGGGCCTCGGCGATGTAGGTCTGGGAGTCCTCATCGGGCCGGATACCGCGCTCCCACTTGCGGACGCGGGAGGCATCGGTGCCCGAGCGCAGCCCACGGCGCGCAGCGGCGGCCCGCACACCGGCCGCCAGATGCTCCTGCGACAGGCCGGCGGCCCGGCGAGCGCGGGCCAAAGGGTGTAAGGCGCGGTGCTCCACCGCGCCATCGTGGCACCGGCTGACCTGCCCCGGTACGGCACGAACCAGACGGGACCTCACCGGGACCTCTCCCGCCGGCGAACGCGGGCGCTCATCGTCTACGGCAGGCTGCGCAGCCGCCCCCGGTCCGCCACCTGGCACGAAGGGCACCCACATGACGCACCAGCACACCCGCCCCGCCCCCGAGTCGTCCACGGCACTGCAGAATCTTGAGGGAGCGACCGTCTTGGTCACCGGCGGCGCCGGTCTGATCGGCTCACGGATCGTGCGCCGCCTGAAAACTCTGGGCGCCGCCCCGCTGGCACTGTGCACCCTGGACGCCTACCCCCCCGACGTCTACCAGGACCTGTTCGGCATCGACACCACCAGCGACGACGTCCTGGTCGAGGACGTCCGCGATGCTGCCGCCGTGCAGGAGGCCATGCGCCGGGCGGACTACGTCGTCCACGCCGCAGCCCTCGCCGACGTCGCGGCCTGCACCCGGCGCCCGCAGGACGCCATCGACCACAACATCACCGGCACCCAGACCGTCCTGTCCGCCGCCGCGGCCTCGGACCGGCTCAAGCGGCTGGTGTTCGTCTCCTCGGCCTCCGTGTACGGCAACGGCAACCCCGACGACTGGACCGGCCCCCGCGACGAACACCGCACCACCCGGGAACTGCTGGCCGCCGTCTACGGCCGCACCGTGCCCCGCTTCACCGAACACGCCCCGCTGCGCCCGCTGTCGGTCTACGCCAACACCAAGGCCTTCGGCGAGGTGCAGACCGCCCTGCAGCTCGGCGCGGCCGGCACCTCGTACGCGGTGGTGCGCTACTTCTCCGTCTACGGCGAGCCGCAGGTCATCAAGCCGGGCAGCCACTCGTGGGTGGTGGCCTGGTTCGCCGCCCGAGCCGCGCTCGGCCTGCCCCTGCAGCTCAACGGCGGCGGCCACCAGGTCCGCGACCTGGTCCACGTCGACGACATCGCCGACGGCACCATCCACGCCCTGACCAGCCCGGCCGCCGACGGCGAGACGGTCAACATCGGCACCGGACGCCCGGCCACCATCCGCCGCGTCGCCGACCTCATCACCGCCCACTACCCGGGAACGCAGGTGCTGGAGACGCCGATGCCACCCGGCGACCCGCTCGGCGGCTGCGCGAGCACCACGCACATGGAACAGGTCCTGCGCTGGCGGCCCCAGATCACGCTGGAGGACGGCATCGCCCGGTACGTGCACTGGCTGCACGCCACCCCGGCCGCCCTGCCCGCCTGGCTGCGCGCCGAGACGGCGGCGAAGCCCGGCTAGATCACCGGTGGGCGTCCGAGCCGGGTCATGCGGGCCACGGTCGCCCACCGCATCGGCCGCCGCCGCCCCGCAGGACGCGTGACGCCCTCCCAGAAGCCGCCGGCCCAGGCCCGCAGTCCCCCCAGGGACCGGGTCCGGGCCAGCGTCAGTACCGTCCACACCCCCAGGTAGGCAGGGACCAGCGGGGCAGGCAGATGCCGCTTGGCCAGCCACACCCGGTTGCGGGCCGTCATCCGGTAGTACACCGCGTGCCGGGCCGGCGACGTCCTCGGGTGCCGGAGCACCAGCGACGGCTCGTACACCACCCGCCAGCCCGCATCCAGCGCCCGCCACGCCAGATCGGTCTCCTCGTGCGCGAAGAAGAACTCCTCCGGCCAGTCCCCGACCTCGTCCAGCATGCGCATCGACAGGCCGTGCCCGCCGCCCAGGAACGTCGTCACCTCACCGCCGCGCATCGGATCCTTGGCACGCAGCCGCGGCACATGACGCCGCTGGGTCTGCCCGTCCGCGTCGGCGATCCGGAACGACACCACACCCAGACGCGGGTCGGCCGCGTACAGCGCGGCCAGCTTCGAGAACACGTCGGTGTCCACCAGGAGCCCGTCGTCGTCCAGGTCCACGACCACGTCGACGTCCCCACAGGCCCGCAGGTGAGCGATCGCGGCGTTCCTGCCGCCGGAGACCCCCAGATTCTCGCCCAGCTCAACTCCGTCGACCCCGGCCGGCAGCTCCGGCAGCGCTGTCCCGTTGCCGACCACCACCACACGTGCCGCAGCCAGGTCCTGCCGGGCCACCGACTCCAGCAGCGCTGCCAGCTCGGCAGGCCGGTTGCCCATCGTCAAGACGGCAACGCCCAGGCGTGGGTGACTCACAGGTGAACTCCCATCGAACGTCGACCGGCCGCAGCCTAGCCGCCCCGTCCCCGCACCGTTGTCTGCATCCACCGAAGGAGCCTTTCCGTGCCCGACGTCCCCGTCCTGTACCTCGGCGACTACCTCAGCGCCCCCGCCGACGCCGGCCTGGCCGCCACCGCGTACGCGAGTCTGGACCGCGCCGATCTGGCCCGGTGGCTCGCCCACTGGCCCGACCTGCACGCCAAGGCCCTGGCCCAAGTCGAGTACCGCGTCCACCCGAGCGCCCGTATCCACCCCACCGCGATCCTCGGCGCGGACGTGATCGTCGGACCGGGAGCGCACGTGTGGGAGTTCACCACCGTCCGCGGCCACACCGTCATCGGCCCCGGCGCGTCGGTCGGCTTCAACTGCGAGGTCACCAACGCCTACATCGGAGCCCACAGCGTCCTGGGGCACCGCATCGGCATCAACCGCACCCTCCTGGGTGACGGCGTCCACCTGTCCGCGAACGTCACCGTCGCCGCCATCCACCTCACCCGCGACATGACCCAGCCCGACCGCGAAACCGTCCTCCGTCTGCCCGACGGTCTCTACCGCTGCGGCACCCCACGCTTCGGCGCACTGATCGGCGACCACACCCAGACCGGCATGAACATCACCATCGGCCCGGGCACCGCGATCGGCCGCCACTGCCAGATCAACTCCCACACGGCGATCGGCCCCACCCACGTCATCCCCGACCACCACATCCTCAGCCCGACCGAGCCGCCAGCCCACCGCGCACGCCCGCGCCGGGAGACACGGACCCCGGGGCCGTCCGCAATCCAAAACTAGGGCTACGCTCCGCGCTGAAGCTGTCCCTTGATCGTGGACACCTGGGGACTGGGATCTTGAGGTTCCAGAGGACGTAGCACCGGGTGGGAAGCAGGTCCACGAAGCGGTGCACCGAGGAGTTCAAGCGGGACGCGGTCGCGCTCGTCGATTCCTCGGGCAAGACGGTCACCGCCGTCGCTCGGGAGCTCGGCATCAGCTCCGAGTCTCTGCGCGGCTGGTATCGCCGGGCGAAGGCGGACCGGGGCGAGGGCGAGTCCGGTGAGTTGACCAGCGTCGAGCGCGAGGAACTCAAAGGAAGAGATCGGCACCCGCGCCCGGCCCGACCGGGCCACCGCGCGAGCCGAGGTCTTCAACTTCATCGAGACCTTCTGCAACCGCCGCCGTCTGCGCAAGCACAAGACCCTCGGCTATCTCACCCCGGCCGAGACCAGACAGCGACATCAGCACACCCTCGCGGCATAACGATCACGTGTCCGATATCACAGGGCTGGGAAGCCGCCCTGGGCCACGCCTTCCTGGACGTACCCGGCGAAGGAACCGCCGGGTACGGTCCGGCCTGTGGATAACTCAGGGGCAAGCTCCGTGCCCTGTTCCGCCGCCGGAGCTGACCGCACTGGGCAACGCCGCCTCTTCCACCGGGTACGGATAGAGGCAGCGTCACTGACAGGCGGCCCGGGACAGGCCGGGGTGCAGAACGGTGAGCGTGGAGCACCGGCTCCTGTCGACCGCGTGCAGAGGCACCCAGACGGTCCCAGGGTGCGCGGCGGCCACTGCGCTGGTCCTGCTCTTTCGAAGCTATGGCGAAATGCGTATAGCTTTCTGCGGTGGTTGCTCAGCGAGGCCAGGCGCAGTGCACGTGCCGGCTGTGCCCGGCGTTGCCCGGGCCGAGGACCTCCGTGGCACCCAGCTTGCGGCAGGCGGCCATCAGCGCCTTGTGCGGGGCGCCGTCCCCGACGTGCTTCCCGTTGATGTAGTTGATGTCGATCGCCTTCCCCGCGTAGTGGCGGGACTTGGCGCTGTGCTTGCCTCCGACGATCTCCGACACGGAGATCCGGTACTTGTACTGGGTGTTCAGCTTCAGCAGCCCGTTGAGCATGCGGGGATCCAGAGCCACACGGCGGTTCGGCTTGTGCCCCCACGGGCTCGTCAGAGCGCCCTTGCCGTTGGCGGTATCGGTGATGTTCGCCTTGGCGGTGGATCCCGCGTGCTTGCCTCCCGGGTGAACGGTGGCCAGGGAGATGCCGCTGGTACGCAGGATCTGCCGGGCGGTGGTGGCCCGGGTGTCTGCCGCCGCGGTGGCGTGGACCGCGGAGCCGCCCAGGGCTGCTGCGGCAACTGCCGCCGCGATCACGCGGGCAAGACGGTGCGTTGACATGGCGAGTTGTCCCTTCAGGAGCGCGGACCGGGAAGGTTGGGTGCCGGTCCGGGACAACAGATACAAGGTGCCGACGGCCCGGATCAGGACGATCTACGACGATTCACTACAGCGGGTGACAGCTATGACCACAAGGTGACGGCCTCTCCGTCAGGCTGACGACGGCCGTGGCCACCGCGCCCCCGACTGCGAGGCCGACCACACCTGTGCGCGCAGGGGGTGCAGCCCCGGGCTGGGCTTTACCCCGGACAGTGGACACTTCTGATTGGCGTCGTCTGCGCCACTGTGACCATCTCAGTGCGCGTGCCCTGATGAGGGACTGATGAGCGCGTGTGGCGGGTGGGTGGCCAGTTGCCAGGAGCCGCCGAACTTCTGCCACGGTGAGGGGCGCGAGGCAGGAACCGTTTCTGCTGCCCCCTTTGCCGCGGCGTCGGCGGCCATGACCGCCAGGTAGGCGTGCGCCAGCATGACCAGGGTGACGTGCCGCATCCAGCCGGTGTAGCGGCGGACTTCGTACTGGTCGAGGCCGCATTCGTTTTTGGCCGCCTGGAAGGCTTCCTCGATGGCCCAACGTGTTCCAGCGACGCGGACCAGATGCTCGACCGTGGTGCCGAGCGGTGCGTAGGCGATCTCCTGGGGCTTGCTGATGCTGCGGCGCGCCAGTGCCCACCGCTGGTGGGTGGACAGTTCGCCGTCGAAGTCCTCAATGGAGGTGATTTGCAGGGCGGCCCAGTGGTAGACGCGTGGCCCCTTGGCGCCGTCACCGCACGAATGTCTCTTCCATGCTTCGTCGGGAGCCTGGGAATCGCGTTTCCCGTGTTCAGAGATAAGGGTCAAGGCCCCTCGACGGCACCGCCGGTGCGGGCCTGCTCGACATCTACGAGCAGGAGCGCCGCCCGGTCGGGCTGTACACCGCACGGCAGGGCTCGCTGCGGCTGGCGATGCGCTCGGGGACGGCCACCGACGAACAGCGGGCCGCGACCGACGACGCGATGACCGTGACCATGGGCCAGGCCTGTCCGGCCGGTGCCTTCGTCGCCGAGGAGGAGGTCGGCGCGTTGCCCCTAACCAGCGATCCGCGCGCCCTGTCCGGCCAGCCCGGCACCCGTGCACCGTACGTGGTGCACCGTACGTGGTGCTCGAACGGGACGGTGCGCCGCTGGCGACGCTGGACCAGTTCGGTACCCGTTTCGTGCTACTGGCCGGTGAGGACGGGCAGTCCTGGGCCGCGGCGGCACGGACGGCCGCCGCGCAGCTGGGGGTCGCGCTCGACGTCCGCCGGATCACCGCGGACGGGGACCAGGGGCCGGCCGACTCCGAGGGTCGGTGGGCCGACGCCTACGGGGTGTCGGCCGACGGCGCCGTCCTGGTGCGCCCGGACGGGATCGTCGCCTGGCGCAGCCGGGGCGCTCTGCCCGCCGGCGAGCAGGCCGCGGCGCTGGCGTCGGCGCTGCGCCGCGGCCTGGCGCGCCGAGCGATGCGGGGCGGGCGGTCAGCCGCCGGCCGGGGCGTGCCGCGCCTCGGCCACCGAGTCCACGTACTTGATCAGCAGGCGGGCGAACTGCAGGCGTTCCTCCTCGGGCCAGTCCCGGGTGATGAACTCGAAGGCCGCCCGCTGGTGACGGCGGAAGGCGGCCAGCATGTCCATGCCCTCGTCGGTCATCTGAAGGATCGTCCGGCGTCCGTCCTGCTGCGAGGCGGCGCGGACCAGATATCCCGCGGAGATGCAGTCGGTGACCATGCGGCTGGCGACTGAGGGATCCACGGCGAGCCGTTCGGCGACGACTCCGACGGTGATCTCCTGGCCGTCTTCCTCCGGGCCCTCCTCGGCGATGTTGAGGACCAAGGTCCGGGTCATGTCCTTGCGCGAGACCTGCGTCTCCGCGTTCAGCGCGGAGGCGCGGCGCAGCCGCGAGAAGGCCGGACCCACCGCGTCGAGAGGGTCGGCTCCGGCGAGCGGCCCCTGGCTCGACGGGACGCTCGTCCGCCTGGTCGAAGTCTCCATGTCCCCATCCTAGGTCCGGTGATTACAAGCAAACCAGCATGTGTATGTCAACACGTCATTGCATGACGACACGCATATAGTCTCTCGTCAATGTTTCCCCATGAAAGGACTTCCATGCCGGACACCCAGGACTTCGACTTCGACGTCCTCATCGTCGACGGGGGCCCGGTGGGCATGCTGCTCGCCTCCGAACTCCGCATCTCCCGTGCCAAGCCGGTGGTGCTGGAGCGGCTGCCCGAGCGCACCCCCACTCCAAGGCCTTCGGCCTGCACGCCCGTTCGCTGGAGTCGCTGGACCGCCGCGGTCTGCTGGAGCGCTTCCGTGACGGCGCCCCGTCCTGGAACAACGGCCACTTCGCCGGCCTCGACGTCTGGGTCGACTTCTCCCTGCTGGACAGCGCCCAGAACTACGCCCTGCTGTCCGAGCAGACCCGCACCGAGCGCCTCCTGGAGGAGTGCGCGCAGGAATTCGGCGTCGAGATCCGCCGCGGCCACGAGGTCACCGCCGTATGGCAGGACGCCGACGGCGTCGAGGCCGACGTCACCGGCCCCGAGGGGCCGTACACCCTGCGCGGCCGCTACCTCGTGGGCGCCGACAGCGGCCGCAGCCTGGTCCGCAAGGCCGCCGGGATCGCCTTCCCGGGCACCGGCGGCAAGGTCACCGAGCGGCTGGCCGACGTGGTTCTCGCCGACGGCGAGAAGGCCCCGATGGACATGGAGCGCACCGAGCGCGGCCTGCTCTTCTGCGTGCCGCTGGACGACACCTACCACCGCGTCGCCACCTTCGACTTCCACAAGGAGCGCGAGGCCGAGGGCGAGCTGACGCCGGAGGAGTTCACCGACAGCCTGCGCGAGATCTGGGGCGACGACCTCGGCGCGAGCCGGCCGCGGTGGCTGTCATGGTTCACCGACTCCGCCTGCCAGGCCGAGCGCTACCGCGCCGGGCGCATCTTCCTGGCCGGCGACGCCGCCCACACCCACTTCCCGGTCGGCGGCCAGGGTGTCAACCTCGGCCTGCAGGACGTGCTCGACCTCGGCTGGAAGCTCGCCGCCGACATCAACGGCTGGGCATCCGAGGGACCGCTCGACACCTACGACCGCGAGCGCCAGGGCCCGGCCCGCAAGGTGCTCGCCAACACGCGTGCGCAGATCGCGCTGATGAACCCCGACCCGTACGTCACTCCGCTGCGCGAGCTCTTCGAGGGCCTGATGCGCAAGGAGGAGGTCAACCGGCACGTCGCCGAGATGCTCAGCGGCGTCGGGGTGCGCTACGACATCCCGGGCCCCGAGCACCGTCTGCTCGGCGACTTCGCGCGCGACCTGACCGTCGCCACCGAGGAGGGTCCCCTCACTCTCCAGAAGCTCCTGCACCGCGGCACCTTCGCGCTGCTGGACCTCTCCGGCCTTCCGGAGATCTCCGAGGTCTACCAGGAGTGGGCCGAGCCGATCGCCTGGCCCGGCCGCGTGCGGCACGTCATCGGCACGTGTGAGCAGGAGCCCGGCCTGGCCGGTCTGCTCGTCCGCCCCGACGGCTACGTCGCCTGGGCCGCCGACAAGGACGCCTCGCCCGCCGAGATCGCCGAGGGGCTGCGCGCGGCTCTGGCGGCCTGGGCGGGGACCGAGGGTCCCCGCCGGCCGGTCTTCGAGTAAACGGCAAAGAAAACCGTGCGACCGCCAGTACGGTGTGGATGCACAATCAAATGCATGACAACATGCACATGTAATCCGGATCACCGGACGGAGCCTGCAGCAGTTCGCCGGTCCCCCGAAGAGTGTGAGCGTGCTCCTGCCCGCGGTTGCGGGCGCTGTGCGGCTGACGGCGTCGGGCCATTCCTTGCGGGCCCCCTGCCGGGTGATGCCCCGGACGGCTCCCATCCGCTCGTAGCCGGCGCCGGCCGACACCAGGGCCGCCACCGCCCCCGGCCTCCCGCCGGTCCCCGAGCCGTTCGCGAGCGGGGACCGGCCCGTCGACACCCGGAACCCCGCCCCGGAACCCCGCCCCTGCCCCGGCCGCCGTGCCCGGCGAGCTCGCGGCCGATGCCACGGCGCCGCCGCGGGCGACCCCGGCACCGGCCGCGGTCGACGACCAGGCGGCGGGACTCCGCGAGGCCACCGGACACCACCTGCCCGGCATCGCCCTGACCGCACTGCGCTTTGCCCGCACCAACGACCCGGCCTTCCCCAATTCGGCGGGCAAGCGTGGCGCCGAACCGGGGAAGACCGGGTCGGCGACCTCGAGAAGTGGGCCCGTAACCGGCCCCGCGCCGCTACCGGCACCACCGACCTCGACCGACCGGGCCGCTCCAGCCGACCTGACCCCTCGTCCCGGGGAGCACCCGGCTTCGTCGCGTCAGCGCGTCGATGACGGCGAGTGCTCAGGCCGGTGCTCGCCCCGACAAGGCACCCCTCACGGGAAGGTCACGTAACACCTCGCCACCGACCCCAGGGGTTCGCAGCGCGCGTCGTCGATGTCGGTGATCTTCGTCCAGACCCCCTTCTTGAATCCCCCCATGTACCTCATCTCTTTGTTTTTGCCGCTGCCGAACTGCATGTAAAGGTCGTAGGCCCGGTCCTCGAAGGTGAACCCGTCGACGTCGTTGCCGGGACCTCCGGCCTTGCCACCCGCCTTCAGCGCGACCTGTTTGCAACTCAGGTTCTTCCAGCTGTCCTGGCGTGCCGTCAGGGAGTTGTTCCACACGTCACATCGGTGTACTCGGTCGGAACCGCTGAAGGAGGCGTACTCCATGGTCCAGCGAGTGTTGTTGCGGAGTTCCCCGTAGGCAGCCGTGAAAGCGGGGCCGGCCGCCGCACCCGGGTCCGCCGCGGCGGTACTGCTCGGTGCCAGCACCAGGAGACTCGCCATCGCGGCCACCGGCACCGTGATCCCGACCGCCGTCCGGCAGGCCGGCCGCCTTGGCCTCGTCCTCCCCACCCCGAGCCCCGTGTTCGCCGTGTTCGCTTTGGGCACAGTCGTTCCCCCTTGTCCTCGGACGGTGAGCGAGCCGACTTCGGCCGTCGGCCCGGCGGGCCTCAGTATCCGGCCTCGACCGCCCACCAGCCCGCGGATCCGCGTCTCACATCATCACGGGACGTGCGCTCCCCCGCTGACCTACGCTTTCGCACATCGAATGGGACAGCTGCGGAACGCGAGGACGAGCCGCCGCGGCCCGTCAGGGGGTGGGGATGTGGCAGAGGCGGAAGGCGTACGGGGGTTGGCCGCCGCACTCGCGGAGATCAAGGAGCGCAGCGGGCTCAGCTACCAGGAGCTGGGGCGGCGGGTGTTCACCAGCCGGTCCACGCTGCACCGCTACTGCACCGGCCGGGCGGTGCCCGGCGACTACGGTCTGCTGGTCCGCGTCGCCGAGGAGTGCGGAGCGGGACCGGAAGAACTGAACGAGCTGCTGCGGCACTGGCGGACGGCCACCGGTCGCGACCAGACGCCCACCGCTTCACCGGAGGCAGACGACTCCGGCTCCCCGGACCGCTCCAGCTCTCCGGCCCGCTCGCCCTCACATCTGATCGGCTCTCCGAAGCCGAGACCCCGCACTCCGGCCGTGCGGTTCGTACTCGCCGCCGTCGTGGCCCTGTGCGTCCTTGGTGGCGCCGCGGCCAGCACGCCGCGCGATGAGGCGGACCGGCGCGTGCCCGCTCCGACAGCCGGGGCCTCGGCCCCTTGGGCCGAGGCCCCGAAGGCGGTCGGACCGGAGATGTTCGGAGTGACGATGAACAGCTCCAGCGGGGCGACACCCTCCTTCCGAGTCGGCTCCCTGCGCCTGTGGGACAGCGAGACGCGCTGGGCCCAGCTGGAGCCCAGACAGGGAAAGTACGACTGGTCCACCCTCGACCGGCTGCTTGACGCCGCCGAACGCGACCGGCTGCCCACCTTGTTCGTCTTCGGCGGCACCCCCGCCTGGGCAGGGCCCGATGCACGCAGGGCCGCCTACCCGGACGGCTCACGGGCGGCCCCGCCGGACGACCTCGCCGACTGGGACGCCTTCGTCCGCGCCCTGGTGCGGCACGCGGGCGGCCGGATCGACGCCTACGAACTGTGGGTCGCGGCCAACCACCCCCACCACTACAACGGCAGCGTGCGGACCCTGGTGGAGATGACTCGCCGGGCGAGCGCCATCCTTCGGGCCGACGACCCCGGCGCGACCTTGGTCTGCCCCTCGATCACCGGGCTGTGGGACCAGAAGGCGCACGACTACCTGCTGCGCTTCGCCGAGGCGGGCGGCTACCAGTACTGCGACGTGGCGGGCGTCAAGCTCTACCAGCGCCGCGTCACCGACCCTCCGGAGACCATGCTGGACGCGGTCCTGAGGATCGAGCGGACCTTCCACCGCGCCGGATACCACCTGCCGTTGTGGAGCACGGGGACCACACAGTCGCTGCCCCTCAACGATCCGCTGGACGAGGACACGGCGGCCGATCAGGCGGTCCGCTTCTACCTGACCGGTCTGTACGCCCGGAACCGCGGCGTGGCCCGTATGTACTTCTACGCCTGGGGCAACGGCAAGCTCCCCCTCGTGCTCCAGGCGGAAGGCCAACCGCCCACCAAAGCAGGCGAGTTCGTGGGCCGCCTCCAGCAGTGGCTGTCCGGCGCGCGCCTGCGCGGCTGTGGCAGCGGCCCGCAGGCCGACCTCCCGGACAACGTCTGGCAGTGCGAATTCCGCGTATCCGACTCCGCAGGCCGGTCGCGCACCGCCCACGTCCGCTGGACCCACACCGGCACCGCCGAGGTGCCCAACGGGCCCGGCGCGGAACGTGTCCGTCAACTAGACGGCTCGGCCGAGCGGGTACGACCGGGAGACATCCGGCTCATCACGGAACGGCCCGTGTTGATCGAGTACCGGGGGATCCACGCATGACTGAGACGGCGGCGTCGCCTCGCGGACGTCGGTAATCCGTTGCCAACGGCATGCCGAGCACGAACGCTGAGCTGCCCCGAGTTTCGTAGAGTCCGATCTTGATTGGTTCAGGCGGACTGGGGGGTTTGCTTCTGGCTCTGCCAGAAGGCTTCCTCGTACTCGGCCGGTGGCCGGCCCGCCCCGTTCTGCTCCCGGGAGCCCCCGTGCGGGTGAATCCCGGGCTCCGCCCGAACTGCCGCCGGCCCGGGGTGCGTCGTGCCGGTCATGGAAGCGATCAACGAGGTGCACGTGTCCGAGCCCAGCCTGGTCGTCATCGACGTCGCCGCAGCCGACGACGAGACCGCCTTCACCTTCCACGCGGCCCTGGCCGCACGGTGGGCGACCACATCCGTGGAACGCACCACCCGGGACGCCGGCCAGCCGGGAGTGCGGCTGCGCTGCTACCTCGACCTGCGCCAGCCCACGGGCACGCCCGGCCCCCGCAATGGCCTCTGCTGAGGGAGCCGGGCGAGGAAGAAGGACTACCAGGCGTGCGGGGCACCGGCCCACGGGCAGCGGCCAGTGAAGCGTGAGCGAGAATCCAGTCCGTGACGACCGACCGCCGCCCACCGGCCACCTGCCCGTGCACACCACCGCTGCTGAGCGCGCTCCGCGTGCCCAGCTCGCCGCCGAACACCTGCCCACCACCCCCACCACCCCCCCAAGCAGCGCTTCGCCCGGACGGACGCCGCCCCTTGGGAACCGGCCCCGACAGCACCCCGGACAGTCCGTCTCCGGCTGCACCGAACAGCTGATGGACATCCCGGAGCCGGGAGCGGGCGCCTTCCACACGGACGAGGAGCACCACGCCGCAACACCCGGCATCGAGACCGAGTTCGCCGCCCTGCGCTGCTTCGCCCTCAAGATCCACTAGGCCATTTCGCCACGACCACCTTGATCGTTCGCAGGACATACGAATCGCGATCAAGTCCGTCGTAGCCACTACGCCAGCTCCTCGGCCGCGGCGCAGATCCGCGTCGGTTCACCTCCGCTCGCGCAGAGAGGACATCGCGCCGACGGGCAACCCCATCAGCAGCGACGGCTCACTTCCGCTCGTGCGGAGAGGACGGCGCTACCCTCACGGCCGAAGACGGGCACAGCGACTCACCTCTGCGGAGAGGACGTCATCTCGCCGGGGAGCATCGACCGGCGGAAGGCTCACCTCCGCTTGCGCGGAGAGGGCAACACGCCGCGAGGCGACCGTCCCACAGCCGACGGCTCACCTCCGCTCGCGCGGAGAGGACACGGGGGTGACCGACGCCTCCGGGAACGTCACCGGCTCACCTCCGCTCGCGCGGAGAGGACGCGCGCATGAGGGCGCGGAAGTTGGGGCCCGGCGGCTCACCTCCGCTCGCGCGGAGAGGACGCGTTCTTGTCCCACATGACGTGGGCAACGGCCAGGTTCGGACCCGGCTGAACCATGCCTGGGTTCGGCTGGCGCACGACGCCTGGGAGGCTGCCGGTGGTCCAGTACTCACGGTGATGCCGGATGTGGGCGGCGTTGATGTCGTGTCGTGGGTCGACGGTCAACTGGCGACGAGCGTGGTGGGTGAATGCGTCGATGATGTAGAGGTCGTCGGTGAGGTAGAGGGCGCCGTTGTCGAACTGGATGTGGCAGTTCGGGCACAGGCACAGCAGGTTTTCGATCCGGTCCGGGCCGTTGTGGGGATGACCGACGGCCTGGATGTGCGCGCCTTCACTGTAGGCCCCAGCTGGCCCGGGGACGCGCAGCACGGTTTCACACATCTGGCAGCGGTTGCCGTACCACTGCTTGACGGTCTTCACGATGCCGGTGTCGCGGACCTGGCTGTCAACGACCGTAGACCGGCGCCGCACCGGCACTACCTCCGCAGTACTTGCCGCCGTCGGCTGCTCCGCCGTGTCGTCCTCGATGCCAGCTAGGGCCGACGCAGAGTTGTGGCCGCTGGGCGGGCTGCTGATCTCCTTGCTGTGCGAGTGGATGATGGTGCGCAGCTGCGCATCGACATCCTCAACTACCGCGCTGATGTTGGTGCCCCGCGGCCCGAGCAGAGACTGGACGTCCAGACATGACCGCCGCGCCAGATCCCATGCGGCCTGAAGGTGCTGGGGCCGGATCAAAGAGCTGCGGTCTGCTACCGCCAAGACGGAGGCGATGCGGTGGGTGTGGGCATGCGTGCGCACGAGCATCGCGTCAGGGCCAGCCCCAGCGAAGGCCTTTTCATAGCGGCGGATGGTGTCCAACATTTCCGCGGCCGTGGCGTCCAGGAACACACGGGGGCGCTCTGACAGCGCCCATGCTCGCGCTTGAGCGAGTTCGGTCAGTGCCGCGCCGTCCATGTCCACAGACCCCGGGGCCGGGACAACGGACCGACGCCGGAAAAGCATGAGCCGGGACGTGGTCGCGGCGTCCAAACTTCGGGTGGCCTGCTCCCACGCTTGCCGGGAAGTCTCCCAGAGCACTCCTACGGGGGGAGGCGTCACAGGGGCGGACTGCTGCCACTTGTCGGGCCGGTACTCCTTGCCATCCCAGGCCAGTCTCAGGAAGACATAGTTGTGCAGGCTGACCCGGCGGCCTGTGGGAGGCCGATACAACGGATCGCCAGTCAGCAGCAGGGACCGCTCGTGTCCGGCCTCGGCCGTTCCCAGAAGAGCGTCGACGGCCTCATATACCTTCCGCTCACCCGGCTGAGAATGCAGGTGCGGCGGGCCGACCGTTTCCTCTTCGAAGCCAGCTTGCCGCAGCTCCCTGCTCAGAGAGGGCGTGTACTGATTCTCGTCGGACAGGAAAACCCCCCACACCAGGACGGGCCAATCTATCGACCGCGCGGCGGGAGCGATGGCCGCCGACCACCAGCACACCGCAGCGGCGAAGGCGTCTTGTGCGTCGACTCCGCGGCGCGCGTGTACCTGCCGGGCAATATTTCCCAAAGGCCCGGGCAGATGGCCAGCGTCGGACATCTGGCTTCCCCTTCTCTAGGTCTTCGTTCAGGCGCAGCCTGCGCCGGGGCGCTGCGCCCAGACTGCCGCTTGGCGGTGCCGTCTGAGGGCCACCGGCTGTGGATCGCACATAGGATCGCATCCTTGCAGCGATGCCTGGTTCGGTGATCATGGAATTGCTGGTGGTCTCCGTACCGCCTCAGCCGTCGCCGTCCCCTGCGTATCCGCCCCGGCGGTGGAGCGCGGCACTCAGCGGTTCACTGTCGGGGGCTCGTCGATGCCGCGGTGGCGCCGCAGGTCGGCCTGCGGCTCACCTCCGCTCGCGCGGAGAGGACACCACCAACGGTCCGAACAGCGGCCACCGCTCCGGCTCACCTCCGCTCGCGCGGAGAGGACGTCCAGTGGAAGCCGATGGCGACCCAGCCCATCGGCTTACCTCCGCTCGCGCGGAGAGGACTGGCTCACGTCGAGCATCGGCTCCTGGTGCTCCGGCTCACCTCCGCTTGCGCTGAGCCCGGTCATGAGGTAGCCGAACCCGGGCGGCTCACCTCCGCTAGCGCGGAGAGGACGCTCCACGGAATGGGAGCGGAAGTTCCAGGAGTGACTCACCTCCGCTCGCGCGGAGCGGGCGCTTCGTCACTGTCAGGGTATGGGGCGAGACCCTGGCTCACCTCCGCTCGCGCGGAGAGGACGCCGGCGTCCCCCGGTACCTGTACGACCGGCCCGGCTCACCTCCGCTCGCGCGGAGAGGACAACGCCTGCACATGTGGCAACGCGGGCGAGTGCGGCTCACCTCCGCTCGCGCAGAGAGGACCGGGCCCGACCCTTGTCGGCGTAGATGATCTCCGGCTCACCTCCGCTCGCGCGGAGAGGACCGGCCGGGAGTTGCCTGCCATGGGCAGACCTCCGGCTCACCTCCGCTCGCGCGGAGAGGACGAACGGCTCGGCGTCGACCAGGTGGTGCCCCGCGGCTCACCTCCGCTCGCGCGGAGAGGACGAACGGCTCGGCGTCGACCAGGTGGTGCCCCGCGGCTCACCTCCGCTCGCGCGGAGAGGACCGACTTCCGAGGTGTCCGCTCAAGCCGACGACCGGCTCACCTCCGCTCGCGCGGAGAGGACACCCGTACTGCCGTCATCACGGTCCCGGACGGCGGCTCACCTCCGCTCGCGCGGAGAGGACCGTCCATGGGGGAGCTCGCGGTCTACGGGGAGCGGCTCACCTCCGCTCGCGCGGAGAGGACCGTCCATGGGGGAGCTCGCGGTCTACGGGGAGCGGCTCACCTCCGCTCGCGCGGAGAGGACATTTACTGACCATCGGTCAGGCGGGACTATGACGGCTCACCTCCGCTCGCGCGGAGAGGACGCGCGACCGTCGAGGTCTGGTCCCCCGGACAACGGCTCACCTCCGCTCGCGCGGAGAGGACTCGATCCACAGATCCGCCAGGAAGCCGTTGGTCGGCTCACCTCCGCTCGCGCGGAGAGGACCGCACCGGACGGTCCCTGAACAGGCGTTTCGTCGGCTCACCTCCGCTCGCGCGGAGAGGACGGCACCGCCCTGCGCCTGGTCGTCGTTGCTGGCGGCTCACCTCCGCTCGCGCGGAGAGGACACGTACGGCGCCTCCACCAGCTCCTTCGCGGCCGGCTCACCTCCGCTCGCGCGGAGAGGACGTCGCCCTTGGCGAGGGTTTCCTTGCAGAGTTCGGCTCACCTCCGCTCGCGCGGAGAGGACCCGGGGTGGCCCCGCCCAAGTTGGGCGGGGTTCGGCTCACCTCCGCTCGCGCGGAGAGGACGGTTTCGCGGATCCACCGGTTGACGGCTGCGGCGGCTCACCTCCGCTCGCGCGGAGAGGACAACCCGGTTTTGAGCGGCGCCGCGCCCCAGCCCGGCTCACCTCCGCTCGCGCGGAGAGGACGGCCTTGCGGGCGCGCTGGGCGAGTTCGTCGGCGGCTCACCTCCGCTCGCGCGGAGAGGACGCCCTGAAAGCCTTCACCACGGCGACCAGCCGCGGCTCACCTCCGCTCGCGCGGAGAGGACTCGTGCCGGAACAGCCGCGCCGTACGTCGGACCGGCTCACCTCCGCTCGCGCGGAGAGGACCAGGGCGTTCTCGATCCGGGCGAGGCGGACCGCGGCTCACCTCCGCTCGCGCGGAGAGGACGTCAAAAGGTTGTACGGCAACCCCAGTCAATCTGGCTCACCTCCGCTCGCGCGGAGAGGACCAGATCCATCCCAACCACAGCTCCAAGGGGAACGGCTCACCTCCGCTCGCGCGGAGAGGACGACACGGTTGCGTTCCGTGTCGTCCGCACCCGCGGCTCACCTCCGCTCGCGCGGAGAGGACAGGCGGCGATCTGCTCGTGCGAGGACCAGACGCGGCTCACCTCCGCTCGCGCGGAGAGGACGCAGAGCTGATCGAATCGCATCATCGCGCCATCGGCTCACCTCCGCTCGCGCGGAGAGGACGCCTGGTCCGCGGCCTTCGTCGCCGCGTTCGCCGGCTCACCTCCGCTCGCGCGGAGAGGACAGAACCGCAGCCAGGGCGGTGCCGATCGGCACCGGCTCACCTCCGCTCGCGCGGAGAGGACGTTCCTGACCGTCTTGGGGGCGTGGTTGGGCAGGGCTCACCTCCGCTCGCGCGGAGAGGACGCCGTGCGGGTCCGATGTGGCCGGGCGTCCGGCGGCTCACCTCCGCTCGCGCGGAGAGGACGGGAGAGGTCGAGGCCGACCATCAGCGGGCTCCGGCTCACCTCCGCTCGCGCGGAGAGGACCTCTGAGCCTGCCGAGGCTGGACATGCAGGAGCGGCTCACCTCCGCTCGCGCGGAGAGGACGTGAGGTTGCCGAACTTGTTGTCCACGTGCAGCGGCTCACCTCCGCTCGCGCGGAGAGGACGTTGTGGGCGGTGAGCCAGCCCTGGTGGGCGGCGGCTCACCTCCGCTCGCGCGGAGAGGACACCGCGTCCATCACGAGCGCGCCCTCTGTCAGCGGCTCACCTCCGCTCGCGCGGAGAGGACTCGTGCTGTTACTTCCGCGGGCCGTTCTGCGACGGCTCACCTCCGCTCGCGCGGAGAGGACACGAGTTCAGCGTCGACCACTTCCGCGGGGATCGGCTCACCTCCGCTCGCGCGGAGAGGACGTCTTGTGTCCATGCCGGATCAGATAGAGACGCGGCTCACCTCCGCTCGCGCGGAGAGGACACCAGCAGGGCCTGGGGCAGCGGTACTACCTGCGGCTCACCTCCGCTCGCGCGGAGAGGACTTGACCGCGGTGAGGAGCAGCAGGAGGACGGCCGGCTCACCTCCGCTCGCGCGGAGAGGACGCAGCCGGGGCAGGTGCGGATGAAGCGGCCGGCGGCTCACCTCCGCTCGCGCGGAGAGGACCTCCTCGCCTGCAACCAGCCCTTCCAAGACCTCGGCTCACCTCCGCTCGCGCGGAGAGGACGTAGTTGTTCCAGGTCGCCACCATGGTGAACAGGGCTCACCTCCGCTCGCGCGGAGAGGACGTCCGAGGCAGAGAAGTGGAAGGCGCAGGCCCGGGCTCACCTCCGCTCGCGCGGAGAGGACCAGTCACAGGAATTCCACCTCTACGTCGTCTCCGGCTCACCTCCGCTCGCGCGGAGAGGACACCGACACCGCGAAGGTCAGTGCCCTTCTGGTCGGCTCACCTCCGCTCGCGCGGAGAGGACCCTTTCCGACCTGCAATGTTAGAGGGGGTTTGCTGTTTCTTGACCTTCCTTTCGGAATGCGACGAGGGTGAGGCCGTCGAAGTCGAGTGGGGTGCGACGTTGTTTTCCGGCTGTGCGGAGTTCGAAGCCTTGTTCGTTGTTGCTGGGGTAGGCGAGGACGGCGGTGCCGTTGCCGACGCAGGCGGTGACGGAGGCCCAGAGTTCGTCGCGTACGCGGGCGGAGACGGTGCCCACGTAGAGCTCGGGGGTGACCTCGAGGAGCCATCGGGTGAGGGCGCCGCGGAGGTGGTCGGGGACGGCTGTGGTGGCGAGGACGGTCATCGAGGCCATGGGCGCCGTGCCTTCCGGTTGAGGGATGTCATGAGGCTCCGCCGTGGTTGGTGCCGCCGGGGATGGCACCGGCCACGGGGTCCCAGAGATCGACGAGTTCCTCCTCGGGGTCGGGTTCTGCGCGGTCGCCGTCCGGGTCGAGGAGGGACTGGATGTCGTGGACGATGCGCGGCAGGAGCCGGAAGAGGCGCAGACCGTTGCGGAAGGAGCGGCGTGCTTCCGCCTCCGGGTCGGTCGAGGCGTTGAGGGAGAAGGCCAGCGGGATGGTCAGCTCGGCCTTGTAGAGGTCGGCGATGTCATAGACGAAGGCCTGCTGGTTCCCGCTGTGGACGAACCCCAGGGCGGGTGAGCAGCCCAGGGCGAGTACGGCTGCGTGGACGATGCCGTAGAGGCAGGTGTTCGCGGAGGAGAGGGCGAGGTTGACGGGGTCCTGGGTGTCCCACTGTGCGGGGTCGTAGCTGCGGCGGAAGCGGCCGATCTTGTACTGCTGGGCAAGGAGTCTGTACTGCGCCTTGACGCGCTGTCCTTCCATGCCGCGCAGCTGGGCCAGCGAGGTGCCGGGCGGCACGGAGCCTGTGCCGAAGCGCCGTTCGTACATGGCGGTGGCGACGGCGAGCCGCTGGTTGTCGTCGGCCCATGAACGGGCCTGGCGCTCGAGCCAGACGGTGGTGAGGGAGTCCGGCTGGGTTGCGGCGTAGCAGCGGACGCCGCCCGAACCGGTGACGACCACGGTGGTGCCGTGACGGGCCAGGGTGGCCAGGGCCCGGGCGGTGATGGAGGTGCCGGGGCCCAGGAGTACGCAGCTGAGGGCGGCGGTCGGCAGGTGGACGGTCTCCCTGCCCCGCCGGTCGCTGGTCACTTCGGCCAGCACTCCGGTGTCGTCCTGCAGGACGCGGACGACGTCCAGGTAGAGGAACGACAGGGAGTCCGCGAAGCGGGGCAGCATGGCCACCGTGGGGGCGGCGAGTCTGCGGCGGCCGGCGGGGGAGGGAGGCGCGGTCATGCTCGGGTGCCGCCTTCGCGGGTTAGGGCGGGGGCGATGGTGAGCAGGCCGCAGCCGTAGGCCTTGCCGCGCCCGATGCCGTCGGTCAGTTTCGCCCGGAGCCGGTCGGGATCGATGACGGCGGCGGTGCCGTCGAAGCGGGTGCGGGCGTGGCGGATGCGCTGCTGGTCGGCGCCGCGTTGGCCGCGGATGCCGGTGGCGCTGTCGAGGGGCTGGGAGTGCAGGGTCAGCACCTTCAGACCGGCGGTGTCGGCCTGCCGTATCCACCACTCGTCGGCGTGGGCGCCGGCGAGTGGGACGACGGCGGGCAGGTGGTAGAGGGCGCGGGTGCTGGCCCCGGGCTTGCGGACCGGACTGGCGACACAGCGGAAGTGGATGTTCGCGCCGGAGCGCAGCGCGCTGAGGAGCGGGCCGATCTCCCGGACGGCCGCTGTGCCGTAGTCCTCGGGGAGCCGGCCGAGGTCGGGCTGGTGGCGGGACTGCATGAGGATGTACGGGCCGGCGGGGGAGTCCTCCACGCGGTGCAGAACGCCCAGTGCCGCCCGTGGGTCGGGGCCGGCCTCGTCGGGAAAGAGGGACATGAGCCGGCGGTGCAGCCCGACGGCGTTGCCGAGGTCGCGACGGGCGTCGCGGGAGGCGGCGTGAGGGACGATCCGGGTCAGCCAGACGTCGTTCATGGACGGCTCCCCTCGCTGGTGCGGAAGTGGCGGTTCGCGTACTGGCCGAGGGCCTGGAGGTAGTCCGTGCCGAGACCGCCCCACTGGTCGGCGGGCGGGGTGACCGTGCGGCGGTACAGGGGCCGGGCCCGGTAGCTGCGCCGGGTGGGGTGGAAGGTGACGGGCTGGTCGTTGAGGCTTGTCGACGGGTGGGCGGCTTCTGCCGGGTCGCAGGCGTGGACGCCGTCGGGCAGCGGCAGCCGGTCGAGCGGGCTGTCGGAGAGGAAGTCGACGGCTCTGGTGGTGCTGCCGGTCCGGGGCGCCGGTGCGGCGAGGGGGAGACGCACCAGGTGGTGCAGGCAGTCGTCGACCAGGGCGAGGAAGAGGGGGCCGGTGGGCGGGCAGGCGCGCCGGCCCAGGAACAGAGGCCAGCGCGGGGTGCGCAGGGCACTCTCGCACTGGGCGAGCAGGCCGGTCTCGGTGGGGCTGGTGACGGCGACGGTGAAGGCGGCGTCGGCGAGGTAATAGCGGTGGGACAGCAGTGTGGTGGTGTCCCCGGAGCGCTTCTTGCCCTGGGCGGTGGTGACCGTGGCAGCGGCGGGCAGGCCGCCGCCGACGGTGTGCAGGTCGCGCAGGAAGACCCCGGGCCGGTCCACGCGCACGGTGAGACCGAGCCGCGCCAGATCGTCGACGGGCTCCTCGCGGCCGCGGCCGAGCGCAGCGGCGAGCAGGCCGAGGACGCCGGAGCGGGTGGGGAACGCGGCCGTGTCGCGCTGGTTGAAGTGGCTGTGGTGGCCCCAGGACTGCAGGGGACCGGCACAGTGCAGCAGCAGTCCCGGCACCGCCGGGGCCGGCGCCTGCGCGTCGGCCCCGGCGGTGGTGTCCTGCGCGGGGACGGTGGTCGAGCTCACGCGGCGGCCCCGGAGGCGGTGGTGAACGCGGTGCGAACGGCGGAGCCGATCAGGGCGTTCAGGGAGGCGTGGCGCTCGCCGAGCCCGGTGTGGCCCTTGTGGTCGAGGCCGGTCCAGCCGGACTGCAGGATGCCGGTGGTGCCCATGAAGGAGTTCACGGCCTCCGCGTAGGCGGACAGGGTGTCGCGGGAGGTGGCCGCGTAGCCGCCGTCGCCGGCCGCCTGCACCGGCTTCTCGAAGGCCGCGGCGAGGGAGAGGGGGCGGTCGGAGCGGACCGTGAGGTGGATCAGGTCCGGCACGGTGTGCGGGGCGGTGGAGTTCTTCTTCGCCTGGGGCAGGGATGCGACGAAGGACTGCAGGAACGCCTCGGCCAGCTCGCGAGCCGCCGCCAGGTCGCCGTCGAGGTTGGCGGCGAGCTCCTCCAGGTCCATGGTGGCGTACCGGTAGAAGGTGCCCGCGCTGAACTCGGCGTGGCCCATGTGGGCGCTGCCGCTGGAGTCGTTCCAGTCGGCGGTGACGTCGTCGACGGCGGAGAAGTAGTCGATCTCGACGTCGGTCTGGTGCGTCGTCATGGCGTGCGCGACCTGGACGGCGCCGTCCACACCGGCGTTGTCGACCTCGGCGAGCATGCGGCCGAAGAGGTTGATGACGCCGTTGCGGGACCGCAGGATCGCCGTCACCCGCTCCTTGGGCACGATGCTCTTGTCGGTGGTCTTCTTGATGTCCTTCGCGGCCTCGAGCTCGGCCCGCATCTCCTCGGCCAGGTCGGCGAGCTCGGCGACGGCGGTCTGCGGCACGTAGACCATGGCGTTGCCGATCACCTTGTTGGCCTGGACCTGCTTCTCCTTCTCCTCCAGCTCGAACTTGATGCCGCTGGCGGCCGCCAGGTGCCCGCCGGCCCGCGCGGCCAGCTCCGCGGGCCAGCCGCGCTCCTCGGTCAGCAGGCGGCTCACACGCTCCCCGATCCGGCGGGTGCGCAGCGCGGTCTGGCCGACGCGCTGCTCGAAGTCCACGCGGATCGCCCGCTTCCAGCACTGGCTGGACACGCGGGTGCGCAGGACGCCGCCGTACTGGACGGTCTTGACCGAGTTGGTGTCGTCTCGATTCAAACAGGCGTACGGAACGGTCTGCAGGACGTGAGCGCAGAGGAAACGGGCGGACGGCTTCTGGGACACGAGAACTCCTCGAGAAAGAGTGTGGATGACGAGTGGTGGTGCGGCGGCCGGGGCTGGAGCGAACCGCCCGAGGCGGGGCCGGATCAGGCGTCGGTACCGGTCGGCGGCTCCTCGGCGTCGGCCTGGTCGCGCAGGCGGCGCTCCTCCTCGTGGAGGCGGCGGTAGAAGTCCTGCAGCCAACGGCGGGCGACCCGGCCGGAGTGCCGCCGCCAGTCGACGAGATCCTGCAGCAGCCGTGCCCAGTCGACGGGCACGTCCAGCGAGCGCAGGTAGCGGACCGAGGCCGGAAGGTGCCGGTGCAGACCCGGAAGGCCCTGCTTGCACAGCAGGTTCAGCCGGCTCTCCGCGGTGCCGCGCCGCATCTTGCGCTCGTGGCCGGGGCTGCGGACGACCGCCAGCGCGAAGGCTGTGCCGAGACTCGAGCCGTACTTCCGCTCCCTTTCGGCCTCCTGGGCGGCGGCCGCCGTCTCTGCCGTCTCTGCCGCCTTTGCGGCCTGGGCGGCTTCCTGCCCGGCCGTGGTCTCGTCGACGTCGGTGGCATCACCTCCGCGGCGTGCCTGCTCGGCGATCATCGCGGCAACGGCGTAGTACGCCCGCTGGGTGTCCTCGGACACGTCCTGCGGCACCAGATGGGCGATCACCTGGTGCATGCGCGGCACCGAGTCCAGATCCTTGCGCACGCCGGACCGCAGCGCGCTTCGCGCACCCGGGTCGCCCTCGCACTTCGCCAGCACGGCCCGCGTGAAGGCGCGGTAGCGGTCGAGGCGGGTGGGCTCCTCACCGGAGCGGGGAGCCGGAACTGCGGCGGTGGGCGGGGCCTGTGTGGTCACCGGGATCTCCTTCGGGTCAGCAGGCTGGTTCATGCCGCGGAGCCCTTGCCGGGCTTGCGGGAACGGGAATCGCCGAACAGTTCGACGCGGGCCTCCTCCACGGCCCGGGCCCCGCGCTGGGTGCGTGTCACCGAGGTGGTGACCTCGTCGAAGGCGAGGATCGCGAGGCCGAGGAACACCTTGCGGGCCGTGTCGGCGTCGAGGCCTCCGTCCAGGGCGGTCCCGGTCCGGTCCAGCAGACGGAACCGGTTCCAGAACTCGGCTTCCGCCGCGAGCCAGTACCGGGCGGCGCCCTCCTGGGCCCAGGCTTCCGCGCTGTCCTTCGGATCGTTCACATAGGTCCGCCAGGCCCGGCGCAGGGCGCGGTCCAGGCGGTTGCCGAACCGCTCGCCCGTCGCACGCAGCCGGCCGACGGCGGGCTTGCTGCGGGCCGAACGCTTCTCGGCGAAGGCAAGAACCGGCGGCGTCACGGAATCGACGAACTGGGTGTCCTTGGCCTGACCGTCCTGCTCGAAGCCCAGAGCATGCACGCGCAGGTCCAACGGCAGCTCGACGGCCCACTCGAACACCTTCGGCCGCCGCGGCTGAGCGACGCCGGGCGGGTCGATCAGCAGCAGCGCGTCCAGGTCCCGCCACAGCGCCCGCTGCGAGTCCGCCGGCCGCGGATAGACGTTGCCCTGCTTGCTGATCTGCCAGATCAGGTAGTCGTCCTCCGGCCGGGCACCGCGGCCCTTGCGGTACGCCCAGGTGATGTAGGCGTCCCGCACCAGGGAGGGGTCGTCCTCGTCGGGCACCAGGAGCAGGGCGTGCATCGAGGCGGCGGTCAGACGCGAGCACGGCCCGGTCAGGGCGGCCGGCGGACCCTCGGGGTCGGGAAGCTCGTCCCACTCCCACGGGCACCGGTCCTGCTCCGGGTCGACATTCTCCTCCGGCGGAACCAGACCGGCCAGCAGCGTCTCGAAGAGCGTGGCGCCCTCCGGGTGGTACGACAGCGCCGACCGCAGAGGGCCTGCCGTGGCGCTGGCGCTCTTCGCCCCGCCGACCTCCCGGGACGAGCAGCGTCCGGACGGGCCGTAGTAGTGCCAGGTCAGCAGGTTGAGCAGGGCTTCGGACGCGGACAGCGGTTCGGGGCGGGTGTCCAGGCTGTGCTTCCACCAGGAGTGGTTGTTGCCCGACGGCCTGGTCACCACCAGCTTGTTCACCCCGGCCGTGCTTGCCGCGTCGCACTGCTGCACCAGCCGCGGGTCCTGCATCCAGGGGCGGCCGTCCGGGTTCGTGTCGAAGAGGAAGAACCGGTCACGGTAGGTCTCGGCGTACGCCTTGATCCTGTCCTCCGGGAGCATGCCTTCCGCCAGGAGCTCCTCCCGCCGCTCCAGCCAGTCGTCCGGCCCGGTCCTCGCCTCGTCCAGTCCCGTCACGCGGCTGGTGAGGGCGTACAGGACCCGCAGGAACGCCGAATGCGCCGGCGCCTCCGCGATGGCCAGACACTCGATGTCGTGACTGCGCAGCAGCAGCTCCAGCAGGCCGACCTTGGAGGGCAACTCTTCGGCACCTGGCTGCTGCTCGGCGTGCGGGGCCCAGCGGACGGGGATGAAGGGTTCGTGAAGGATGTTCATTGTCGGCCGCATAGGTCTCCAGACGGAAGGCAGAATGGGACAGGGCCCCGTGTGAAGCGGGGGTGACCCCGTAGCGGCTCTGAGAGACGTGACGAGGTGTCCCCCCTGCCCGCGAGAGCGGGTGGTCCGCTCCAGCAATGGCCAGGTGTGCACTGTGTCCGACCTGCTGGAGCGGCATGTCTGACGGTAGAGGAAGGTAGCTGCTCTGAGAAGAGCGGACCGGCGATCGGTCAGGCAAGATCGACAGTCGGTCAAAATTGCTCAAGTCCTGCTGCTGAAACGCCAATCGTGTGCGCGCCGCGAGGACACGTCCACAGTCCGTCCTTGACCTCGCGCATGGGGAGCAGGACGACATCCCGCAGCGTCGAGATCTTCTTCCACGGGGCAGGATGATCCCTCTCGGCATCGGCGCCCTCCCGGACCCACTTGCCGGGCACCGGCGCGGTGTGGGCGGCGACGGTGGCCACGTCGTCCCGGCTCAGGGGCCTGCCGTCCAGACCGGGCACCGGACCGCCGCTGCCGTCGCGGGCGAGTGTGAGGGACCCGTCCTCCTGCACGTACGCGCACAGCACCCGGCCGGTGTCCGCTCCCAGCCGTGTGGTGAGCAGCTCCTCCGTGACGCCTTCGAGCCGCCGGCTGATGAGATGCAACTGCCCCTCGATGTTGCCGGGGCCGCTGATCCCCACCATGGCGGCGAGGTCGGTCTCCGCCATCTCGGACGCCAGACGCTCCACGTCCAGGGACTTCAGCTCCCGCTCCACCGCCGCGTCGAGTCCGTCGACGAAGTCCGGCGCGTAGACGGCGTCCACGAGTTCCTGCACGCCGTCCGGCACCACGATGCCGTCCGCGGCCCGTTCGGTGAGCAGCAGCGAGGTGCGGATCAGCAGGCTTGCGTCGTACACCGACCCCCAGGTCGCCGGCTTGTCCGACTTCTGCGGGCGGCGGAAGGGGTCGAGGACGACCAGCTTCGGCCGGTCCTCGGCCTGTGCCCACACCGGCCGCCCGCCGGGGCCCCGGCGGTGGCGGCGGCCGCGGCCCGCGCGCTGCAGCAGCTGGGCCAGCGGGGCGAGGTCGCTGACGACCAGGTCGAAGTCGAGATCGAGGGATTGCTCCACCACCTGCGTGGCCACGAGGATCGACGCCGGCCGTACCGTCGGTGGCTGATCCGCCCGCGGCTTTCCGTAGGCGGCTTCACAGTCGGCGGTGATCCGCTGACGGTCGTTCGCCGGAAAGCGGGAGTGGAGCAGCCGGATCCCGCCTTCCTGCCCCGCGAGATCGGGGAAAGCGGCGCACAGGTCCCGGTAGGTGGCCTGCGCCTCGGGGACCGTCGTGCAGCAGACCAGAGCCGTCCCGCCCGCCTCCGCGACCGGCCGCAGTTCCTCACGAAGAGCCTCCCGGCGGCCTCCGGCCTGCGGTGGCTCCGTCGGCTTCACAGCGACGTCCCAAGCCACCCGGCGCACCCTCACGTCGAGGGTGCGGGGACGACCGCTGCTGGTCGGGCGGGGGGACGAGACCTCTCCGGTGACCGCGCTCGCGTACAGCCAGCCCGGGTAGCACGGGGCGATGACGGCAGGCTCCAGGAAGCCCGCACCGCGGCGGTAGGCGTTGACCAGCGACGCGGCAGTGCTGCCGGTCAGCGTGGCCGACAGCAGTACCACCGGCGAGCGCATCGCCCCGAGCCACTCCAGCAGGGTGAGCAGCAGCTTGTGCATCCACGGGCCGTACGCGTGGGCCTCGTCGACGACGAAGACCTTCTCGTGCAACCCGAACAACGGCAGCACGTTGTACCGAAGCGGCAGCACCCCGCGCAGCGCCTGGTCGATCGTGCCCACGGAGAGCGGAGCGAGAAAGCCGTGCCTCGCCCCGCGCAGCCAGGCGTCCGCCGTCACCGCCGTCGCCGCGTCCGCACTGACCTCACCCGCCTGGCCGCGGCCGACCGCCGTGGCCGCGGCGTCCTGGGCGGCCTGCCCGTACAAGGGGTTCAGCCAGGCCATGGAGTGCAGCAGGGTGAGCGCGCGCTCCCCGCCGAGTGAGGACTCGGCGAACTTCCTCACCCGCTTGTACATCGCGTCCGCCGTGGCCATCGTCGGCAGCGCCACATACATTCCGCGGGCACCCGCCGCCGGCCCCAGGACCGACGCGGCATACAAGGCCGCCTCCGTCTTCCCGTCCCCCGTGGGCGCCGTCATCAGCACCAGACCCGCCCCGCCCTCGGCGACCAGGCCCGGCAGATGCTCGACGAGATCGCCCTGCAGCGGGTTCGGAGAGAACGGAAACATCTCCCCGAAGCTCTCCGCCTCGAACGTGGCCCGGCCCAACTGCGCCTCAGCCACCAGCGCCGGCGCGGCAGCGCTCGTCCGCCGCCAGTGGGCGTCGACCTGTGCAGGCGTCCCCTGCCAGGCACCGTCGGCCGGCCGCACCTGCTTGATGGCACCGATCTGGCTGGCCAGCCAGTCAGCCGTGACCACCAGACCCGTCAGCACCACAGCCATGTCCGCGGACAGGACACCACCCGGCACGGCCTCCCCGCCGGTCACCCGCCGCAACTCCTCGAAGTGCAACCGCCGCTGCTCCGCCCAGCCGGCCTCCCCCAGCCCCGGCTGATACTGGCTCGGCAGCCGCAACTGCGCCGCCGGCACCTTCGCCCCGAACACCCCGTGGTGGCCGCCCAGCAGCTGACCCACCCAATGAGCCGCCGGAGCCTTCGCCCCGCCCACACCGGTCGTCCCCCGCCGCGTCGGATACCCCTCCTCCGCCAGCAGCGAGGCAAGCGACCAGTGCGTCGCCATCTCGTGACGGAACCCCCGGTCCCGTTCGGCACCCGGCGCGAAAAGATAGGCCGCATCGTTGCGCACCTTGTCGAACAGCGACGGCACCTGCGCCTGGAAAACCGGCGTGATCTTCCCAAGATCATGAAGACCCGCCCAGAACGACAGCACCGCTCGGCAGTCCTTCACATCCAGAGCCAACTGCTCGGCAAACCGCTCCCGAGCCGCGGCGGACAGCAGCACATCCCACAGAACGCTGAAAACCGCGGCAACGTCCAGGAGATGGCACATCACTGGGTACGCGCGCTCGAGACCGCGCTCCTTCCCCCAGAGCCTGGGATCAGGACAGGCACAAGGCACGGCAATTCCTTGCTGATTCGTCACGGCGATACTGCTACCAGAGGGCACTGACAATGGGCTCTGAGCAGGAAGAATGCTTCGTCTGCGCCGGTTCCTTCCCCCACTTGACCTCCGCTCGCGCGGAGAGGACACGAACGGCGAGAGCATCTCGCTGCCCGCCACCGGCTCACCTCCGCTTGCGCGGAGAGGACCCGCACGGCCACCTACGGCCGTAGCGGGGGGCGGGCTCACCTCCGCTCGCGCGGAGAGGACGGTGGTGGCCGGGGCGAACGAGTCCCGGGCAGCGGCTCACCTCCGCTCGCGCGGAGAGAACATCGCCGAGAACAGCGTCTCGGGCTTGACGGCCGGCTCACCTCCGCTCGCGCGGAGAGAACCCCAGCCCGCCCCTGGCGCAAGCCGCCCCCACCGGCTCACCTCCGCTCGCGCGGAGAGGACCCACTCGGTCACCACCCGCTCTGGCTCCGGGTCGGCTCACCTCCGCTCGCGCGGAGAGGACCGACGCGCGGTCGACAGCGGGTTGGACGACGCCGGCTCACCTCCGCTCGCGCGGAGAGGACCAACAACCCCCACATCCGCCTGCACTGACGGCCGGCTCACCTCCGCTCGCGCGGAGAGGACCCCGTCATTCGCGACGAGGGCCTTACCCCAGCCGGCTCACCTCCGCTCGCGCGGAGAGGACCAACAACCCCCACATCCGCCTGCACTGACGGCCGGCTCACCTCCGCTCGCGCGGAGAGGACGACGACCTGCAGGCCGCCCACACCCTCGGTGTCGGCTCACCTCCGCTTGCGCGGAGAGGACATCGTCGCCGTCGCCACGATCACCGACTGCCACGGCTCACCTCCGCTCGCGCGGAGAGGACCCCGCATCGCTCAGCCCGTGCCGCTCCCACGGCGGCTCACCTCCGCTCGCGCGGAGAGGACTCATGCGTTCCGACTTCAAGGCAAACCCGACCCGGCTCACCTCCGCTCGCGCGGAGAGGACCGCACCGACAGTCCGACCCGCTTGAAGCGGCGCGGCTCACCTCCGCTCGCGCGGAGAGGACTGCTGGTACAGCTGCCGCATGACCTCGCCCGGCGGCTCACCTCCGCTCGCGCGGAGAGGACACCCGTTATCCCAGCGTTATCAACCCGTGATTCGGCTCACCTCCGCTCGCGCGGAGAGGACACCCCATCAAGCGCGATGCGGCGGCCACGGAGCGGCTCACCTCCGCTCGCGCGGAGAGGACGCCCCGGTCACCGGCGCCAACGCCAGCGGCAACGGCTCACCTCCGCTCGCGCGGAGAGGACTCCTTGAAGGCATCGGCGACCTTGTCGGTGTCCGGCTCACCTCCGCTCGCGCGGAGAGGACTACCCCGACGAGGCCGGCAACACGGTGTACCACGGCTCACCTCCGCTCGCGCGGAGAGGACGGCGACGTAGGCGACGAGGGCGCCGCGGGTGCCGGCTCACCTCCGCTCGCGCGGAGAGGACTGCCGTCTACGCTTCAACACCCGGCTGCCAGGCGGCTCACCTCCGCTCGCGCGGAGAGGACGTCGCACGACGGTTGGAAGCGCACGCTGACGTTGGCTCACCTCCGCTCGCGCGGAGAGGACGCGGTGCCCGCGGGCGCGACCAGGAACAGCGCCGGCTCACCTCCGCTCGCGCGGAGAGGACGGTGCGCCGAAGTAGTCGAAGACTGCCCCGGCCGGCTCACCTCCGCTCGCGCGGAGAGGACTCACGGCGACCAAACCCGTCTGGCGAGGGGATCGGCTCACCTCCGCTCGCGCGGAGAGGACCGAACCCGGCAGGCCAAGGCGATCTGCGGCCGGGGCTCACCTCCGCTCGCGCGGAGAGGACCTGGTCGACGTCGACCCGTACGACGACGGCAGCGGCTCACCTCCGCTCGCGCGGAGAGGACCTGAGTACCCACGTCTACTACAAGATGGCCACCGGCTCACCTCCGCTCGCGCGGAGAGGACCGCACGAAGATCCGCAACGCCCGGTTGGAGAACGGCTCACCTCCGCTCGCGCGGAGAGGACGCAGGAGGCGTGGCAGGTCTTGCCCGTCTTCGCGGCTCACCTCCGCTCGCGCGGAGAGGACGTAGCCCACCCCCGCACGGTGGCGCCCACCCTCGGCTCACCTCCGCTCGCGCGGAGAGGACTCGCTTGAGCGTGACCCGGGTGACCTTGCGGCCGGCTCACCTCCGCTCGCGCGGAGAGGACTCGGCGATGATGTCCAGCGGGTACCCGATGCTCGGCTCACCTCCGCTCGCGCGGAGAGGACCGGGAGGACCCAGGGGAGGGCGGCCATGGTGACGGCTCACCTCCGCTCGCGCGGAGAGGACGATCAACAGGGTGGGGCGCATCAGTCCTGCTCCGGCTCACCTCCGCTCGCGCGGAGAGGACCCTTCCTGACCTGTTCTGTTGTCAGGGCTTTGCCATTGCTTTACTGGTAGGTCTTGGCAAGGGGTGGGGGCCCGATCTTGTCGGTTTCGGCTGACTCAGCCTACGCGGTATGGCCCGGCGGAATCAGGGCTGCGTGTTCCCTGCCGTCTCCGCTGCGATGCGGGCGGCTGTGTATGTGGCCTGTGCGGCGGGATGGGGGGCGGGCGGTCCCGAATGGCTCGTCAACGTGAACATGGCTGAAGAAGTCTCAGGCATGGGCCCCGAGGGACAGAACACTGCCGACGTGTGGCGGGTGAACGCGGGCAACGGCACCGTCTGCGAGGGAGCCAATGCGTCGGTCATGATCAGATGGCAACAGAACGGACATGAGGCCGCCGCCCGCGGCGGCCTCGCCCTGCGGCTGCGGAAGGCGGCTGGGTCCGTCAGGAGGGAAGGGGCTTGACCGGTATACCGGTCAAGGAAGCGGGTGGCTTGGAGCAGTGGACCGAGTCGGACGCTGCTGACCGGCAGCCGCCCGGGCCGCGCCTTCTCTCTGGTGGGCCCGCAGCCCCGTGCCGAGGCCGTCGGTGTGTCATGCCTTCCCGAGGGGGGTGACGGTGGTGGGCGGGAGGGTGCGTTGGCGGAGGGCTTCGGTGAGGGTGGCTCGTCGGCGGCGGGGGGAGTCCTGTGCCGGGGTTTTTTTGGCGAGTTTGTGCAGGAGGCGGGCGCGGCCGTCTTCGACGGTGTGGTCTTCGGTGAGGACCTTGCTGAAGGTCTTCATGACAGCGTCGGGTCCTGCGGGGCAGCTGGGCCTGGAGGCGGGCTGGGGTGCGGTGCGGTGTTCGGCTGCTGTGGTGGGGGAGGGGTGGTCGACGGCGGGGGTGGGTGGCTGCTGGAGGGCTGTGTCGTGTTCGGCTTCGTGGTGGGCGTTGTCCAGGAGCTGGTTGAAGTGGTCGGTGTCGCCGCCCAGGAGTTGGACGAAGGTGTGCAGGACGTCGCGGGGTGGCAGGACGGTGGCTTCGAGGAGGGAGGCGACGGTGCCGGTGGTGAGGACCCAGCGGCTGGCGACGGCGATGGCGTTGGGGGCGGGGCGGCCGGCGCGCAGGTGCAGGGTGTGGATCGCGGCGCGTAGTTGTTCGGCGGCGGTCATGGCGGCGGTGTCGGGACTGGTGGCGGGGGTGCCGGTCTTGTAGCGGAGCTTCTCCGACTCCCACACGGCCCGCAGCACTTCGGGATCGGCGCCGCAGGCCTGGGCGAACCTGCGCGTCAGTTCCCAGGTAGGAATGCGTTCGCCGGACAGGATGCGGGACAAGTAGGAGGCGGAGCATCCGATCCGGCGGCTGATCTCCTTGTTGGTGATCTGGGCAGTGCGGATCAGCATGGACAGGATGGGCGCGAGCCGGTTGTACGCGACCCTCGAGGACTCCACTGGTGCAGACTGATCCGGGCCGTCACTGCGGTCGCCGGCTGGTTCGCCGGCTTCGCCACCCGTATCACCGCTCGCGGACGCCTCACGGGCGCCGCCGACGGGGACAGTGAAGAGAACCGCGAGAGAGGCCGGGACCGTTCCGGAGCGGTTGAAGCGGGCAAGACGGCGCAGGATGTAGCGGTCGGTGTAGCGGTGGCGGGCGGTGTCCTCGCTGATGCGCAGGATGGAGCCGACGGTGGCCCAGGTGACCCGCCGGTAGCGGGCGCGGCCGACAGCTGTGGCGGTCAGACCGTCGAGCTGCTCATGCAGCTGGATGATGCGCCGCAAGGGCTCCTCTCCGTCCAGGGTCGGCAGGAGTCGTGCAAGGTCGCGGGCACCGTCCTGGATGTCCCGTGCGATCTCGGCGAGCAGCTCGTCACCGGCGCACGGACCGTGACCGCCCGCGCGTGCAGCAGGAGCGGATCGCGGTGTCGCCGAGAGCTGTTCGGCCGTGGACTCCGGCTGTGACGAGAGCGCCGTGCTGCCGCGGGCAGGGACGGCGCTGAGGCGGCGCCGGTGGGCGGCCTGGCGGCAGGGGTCTCCGCAGTACTTGCGGGGACGGCCCTTTCCCGGCCCCGATCGGAGAGGAGAGCCGCAGTACTCACAGGTGTCACTCATAGTTACTTCCGTCCGTAACGAAAAGGGTTCACAGTGGGTCGCGCGGCGTTGATACACCCGAAAATCCTTGGGTTTCGTCACACGCCGCCTCCGCGGGGTGAATGCGGCTCTCTGTGGCAGCCCGCTCCCCGCAAAGCGGAGCGGGTGGAGACCGGGGCACCGGACCCCACCCGCTCGAGCCCATCGTCAGTGCCGGTGGCGGCGGGTCTGAGCGAGGCGGAATGCGGTGCCGGACAGCACCGCACCAAGGACAGTGACGCCCTCGGGAGAAACGGTCACGTGAATCGGCGGGCGGAAGATGAGCACGTACCCGATGAACAGAACCCCGATGAACGCGCCGAGAGCATGCTTGCCAAAGCGGTTCATGTCACGAAACTTTTCGTTACGGACACTAGGGTTGCTGTGAGCAAAGCGGCCGGAAGGCTGTTTTGCCTGACGGCGCCGGCGGGTAGATCGCCCCATAGGGCACTCCTTCGTGGTTGCCAACAAGCGTGCGGGACCTCGAACGGGGTCGGAAGCTTTGTGCGAGGTCCCGCACGTGATCTGAGGGTGAAGCTACCGATACACAGTGCGATAAGCGAGTCACCCAAATGCCTCACTAGGGGGCATAATTATGGTTGCCGCAGGACAGCGGATTTTCGTTGCCGCGAGGGCCGAAATCTCCCTGAATTCCGTATACCTGCGCTTCGGGCACGGATGATTTTCAGCACCGATCCGTTTCCGTCAATCCTTGTCATCTGACCCCGCATGAAACGATCACCCTGAACAGGGGAAAAGGCGTCGATCGCATGAGAGTGCTCAGAACAGCGCCTCGACTGGTCCACGGAGAGGCGTAGCACGACAGGGGGAATGAAGTTGCGCGATCAAAAACGGACTTAGATATATCCTTCTGCCTCGATGGGCAGCGCCCCGCAGCTCACACCCGAGACCTAGGTGTTCTGTCCTGGGAGGTTGTGGACGGGTGAGCCAGGTCTCGGCTGAGGATTCTTGAACAGGTGAGGGCCTTCCGGTTCGGTGTGGATTGCGACGTCTACACCTGACCGAAAGGCCCTCGTGCCCCACCGTAATGCACCCCTGACCGAGACCGGACGGCTGCGCCTGGCCCGCTGCGTGGTCGAGGACGGCTGGCCCCTTCGCCGGGCCGCCGAACGCTTCCAGGTCTCGCCGACCACCGCCCAGCGCTGGGCCGAGCGCTACCGGCAGTTCGGCGAGGCGGGCATGTCCGACCGCTCCTCCCGTCCGCACACCAGCCCGCGCCGCACCCCGACCCGCACCGAACGCCGGATCATCAAGGTCCGCGTCCTGCGCCGGTGGGGACCGGCCCGCATCGCGCACCTGCTGCACCTGGTGCCCTCGACCGTGCACCGGGTACTGACCCGCTTCGGCCTGGCCCGCCTCACCCACCTGGACCGGGCCACCGGCCGGATCATCCGCCGCTACGAACGCGAGCGGCCCGGCGAGCTGGTGCACGTCGACATCAAGAAACTCGGCAACATCCCCGACGGCGGCGGCCACAAGGTCCTGGGCCGGCAAGCAGGCCGCAGGAACCGCAAGAACGCCGGCTACAGCTACCTGCACACCGCCGTCGACGACCACTCCCGCCTCGCCTACAGCGAGATCCACACCGACGAGAAGAAACAGACCGCCACCGGCTTCTGGACCCGCGCCCACGCCTTCTTCACCGAGTGCGGGATCACCGTCGAGCGGGTGCTGACCGACAACGGCGCCTGCTACCGCTCCCGCGACTGGCGCGACCTGCTCACCACGGCCGGGATCACCCACAAACGCACCCGGCCCTACCGGCCCCAGACCAACGGCAAAGTCGAACGCTTCAACCGCACCCTGCCCGACGAATGGGCCTACGCCCGCCCCTACCGCTCCGAAGCCGAACGACGCGAAGCGTTCCCGCAGTGGCTGCACACCTACAATCACCACCGCGGACACACCGCGCTCAAGGGCCAACCACCCGCCAGCCGCGTCCCCAACCTCACGGATCAATACACCTAGGCCAGCCATCGGGCTCGAGCTCCCCAGGCAGCTCGACGTGATTCACCCATCGCTCCCGGGCCGCAGCCCTTCCGACAGCCTCTGGACTGTCCGCCAGCGCGGGGCCTCGTCAGCAGGGACGTCTGGGGGAGCAAAGTGAAACGGCACACCAAGGTGGTCGGCCAGCGCCGGCGGCGGCCGCGGCGACGCTCACCATCAGGACCACCGCATCCCGATCGCGGACAGCAGCTCCATCCGCTTCGGGGTCAGGGTGGCGGCCCGGCTGCGCTGGTTCCCGATCCATGCCCCGAGCCGGAGCTCCCGCTCCTCCTGGCCGTCGTCGCCGACGATCCGCTCGACGTGCTTCCTGGGGACCTGGAGGTGTCCCTCGCGCTCGTAGTACTGCTTGGCGGCTGCGTAGTGCATCGCCCACTTGTCGGCTTGCGTGCGGCGCGGCTTCGGCTTCTCGTCCTCGGCCGCGGGCTCGATGCCGAGGACTTGCTCGCACATCCACTGCTGCACGCTCGTCAGGTTGTCCCAGCCGAGCCGGACCGACTGCACCCACCGTCCGAGGTCCTCGCCCTGGCGCAGGACGTCGCCCGTCTCGGTGGGCAGCGCCTCACCGGCGTCCAGGTGCATCCTCACCAGGTGGAAACAGCGCTGCCACCTCACCGGCCACGACGGGCACCAGGACGCGTCGATCTCCTCCAGCTGCTCGCGCCGCTCGTCCGACAGCACCCCGGCCGACGACTGGACCGGCAGCCCCTGGGCACGCCGCTGTTCGATCTCCTGTGCCTTCCGGGCGGCGGCCCGCGCGTTCTTCAGGAAGATGCCCACCCGGTACCCCTGGTAGGTGGCGTCCAGCGGGGCCAGGAGGTGCCCGTGTTCGGCCGCCCACCCGCGCGCGGCGGACAGGCCCTCCTCCCACGCGACGTCGAAGTGGCTCCAGATCATGCCGAGCTTCTCCAACTGCGCGACGCGGTCCTCGTCCATGTCGCCGCGGGCGTAGAACCTCCTGGCGTCGGCGATCCACTGCCCCAGCGGGAACCCGGCGAGCGAGGCCAGCCACACCGCACCTTCCTCCCCCTGCTCCTGGTCGTCGACGGCGGGCACCCGGAACGTGAACGGGACGCGGAGGTCGCCGTGCTCACGGGCGTAGATGACGGCGGCCTCCACGCCGCGCCGCCAGTGCTCGTGCTCCGGGTTGAGGACCCGCAGGTTGATGAACGCGGCCAGGGCGGCCGGGTCGCGGGGCGTGGAGAACTTCAGCAGGGCCTTGGCGGGGGCGCTGACACCTCCGTAGCCTTCGCCGCTCCCGCCCGTGCTCTTGCCGCTCTCGTCCTTGCTGACGGGCTTGTAGCGGCTCGGGGCCTGCTGCTCCGCGAGGCTCTCCACGATCCGCGCGTCGTGTGCCCGCAGGGCCTCCAAGAGCTTGGCCAGCCCGCCGAAGGCCCGGGAGGTGAGCATGTTGTCCGCCGTCTCTCCGGGCCCGAGCAGCACCGGCACCACGAGCGAGGCCACCTTGCCCTCGCCCGGCTGCATCCGCAGCGCCCGGCCCACGGCCTGGACGAGGTCGGGCATGGAGCCGCGTACGTCGGCCCAGTACACGGAGTCGCAGTTCTTGGTGTCGATGCCCTCGCCCAGGACCTTCACCGAGGACAGGAAGCACTTCTCCACCACGGTGCCGTCCGTGGCGATCCCGGCCGCGAACTCCCCGAGCAGCCGGCGCCGGTGGAGCGGCTTGTGGTCCCCGCACAGCCAGTCCGCCCAGATCGTCTTCGGGTACAGCTCGGGGTCGGCGGCGTGCAGCTGCGCGGCGACGTCTGGAAGGCCGGCCGCGAACGCTTCGGCCTCGCGGACCTGGTGGTGGAAGACGAGCGTGCGCCGGAAGTTCTCCTCCGCGGACGCCTTCACCAGGGCGGTCTGGAGCGCGGCGAGCCGGGCCCCGCGGACCTCTGCCGAGCGGCCCTCGGCGCCCAGGAGCTGCGCGGCCTGGAGCGCTGTGTCGGTGACATCCACGCATACGACCTGGTAGGGGGCACAGATTCCCCGGTCGATGGCCTCCGAGAGCGTCAAAGTGAACGTCCTGCTGCCGAAGGGGCCTTCGGGGTCGTCTTCCATGCTCGCGACCAGCTCGCCGGGTGCGCCGGCCGCGTTGTCGTCTCCGAGCTGCCACAGCCGGGGCGTGGCAGTCATGTACAGACGGCGCAGGGACGGGATCTTCTGGTTGTCGTGGACGACCGCCCACGGCTTCCCGATCCGGCCCGAAACGCGGTGGGCTTCGTCCACGACGATCAGGTCCCAGGCCGCGAGGCCGGCGGCGTGCGCCCGCTCCAGCGTGCCCAGCCCGAGGCTGGCGTACGTGGCGTACACGGTGACCTTCTCCAGGCCCCGCGTCCACTCCACCAGCTCGTCCACGTCCGTGGTGTTGGGGAAGGACACCTCCTCGCCCCGCAGCGAGGACACCCCGATCATCGGCCCTCGACGGCCCCCCTCGCGCCACGCGGCCTCCGTCTGGGCGAGCAGGTCCAGCGAGGGCACGAGCACCAGCACACGGCCCGCGTGGAGCTCCTCCGCGCTGCGGACCGCCACCCGGGTCTTCCCGGACCCGGTCGCCATGATCACCTGCGTTCGAAGCCCTCGTTCAGGCACAAGTGATCTTGCAGGCAATTCGAGGGCGCGCACGACCGCGTCAATGGCTTCTCGCTGGGCTGCCTCGCGCTGATCAGCGCGGTCTGTGCTCGACATATCGCCTGCCTTCTCCTGGGGTGCCGTCCGGTCGATGCGAGCGGCGGGAAACGGGAAACCTGCACGTAGAGCGGCTGTGAGGGCCATGGTTGGACGGATGCGATCGGCTGGGTGCTCTGCCTCACCAGAGCACCGGCAAGGCCGGGGGATGGATCTCGACACCACCCCGGAGAGGTCCGGGGTGGTGTGCTCTGAGTCCATAACTTATCTCTGCTCTAAAAATGAAGCACACCGAATCCCGAGATCCCCTCTAACGCGGCCGAAAGTTGCTAGTCTTGCCTTATCGCAAGCGAATCCAGGGCCTTGACGGCCCCTCAGTTCCCCCCTCTCCGCGAGTGGCCGACCTCCGCGCCCCCGTCACCCGCCCGACTACCTGCCACCCCCCTCCTCTTGCCGCTGCCCGGGCCGCAGGCCCGTGGGTGGGCCGCGCGGAGCGTGGCGCGCCCCGTGGTACGGCGGGTGACGTGGGGTCAGGTGGTGGGGTGGCGGGTGGCTGGAGCGCAGCGGAGGCCACCGGTCGGCCGGAGGCCGGCCCCGGGCCGCAACGCGGCCCGGCTGCCCTGCCCTTGGCGGCGGGAGCGGAGCGCGTGCCGCCTGGCGGTGAGCGAAGCGAGCCGCATCCGCTCACGCGGAGCGGGAGCGGCCGGGGGGGGCCCCCCCCCCGCCCCCGTAATAGGGCGGACCCCCCACGGGGCCCCCCCCCCGGGGGAAGGAAGAACACAACTAATAAAACAAA
>NZ_JBIWJA010000050.1:0-48090 GCF_044764905.1 Streptomyces sp. NPDC093586
ATGGCGACCATGGCCTTGATGCGCTCACGCTCGGTCGGCGTCCGGCCCGTGGTCGGGTCCGGGGTGACGTCGCCGACGGTGAAGATGCCGAACTGCATGGTCGCTCAACCTCCAAGTTGTTGACGCTTCAACTATACCGGTCGAACGACCTGCCCCCGGCCGTTATTCCACCCCCCTCTCCCGCCCGGCCCCCGCGCCCGCCGTGCGAAGCTGCCCGCATGCTCGTCCTGCGCTCCGCCGCCCTGTTCGCCGTCGCCGCCCTGTTCGAGATCGGCGGCGCCTGGCTGGTCTGGCAGGGAGTGCGCGAACAGCGCGGCTGGCTCTGGGCCACCGGCGGCGTCCTCGCCCTCGGCGCCTACGGCTTCGTCGCCACCTTCCAGCCCGACGCCCACTTCGGCCGCATCCTCGCCGCGTACGGCGGCATCTTCGTCGCCGGCTCGATCCTGTGGGGCATGGTCGCCGACGGCTACCGCCCCGACCGCTGGGACGTGGCGGGCGCGCTGGTCTGCCTGGCCGGGATGGCCCTGATCATGTGGGCGCCGCGCGACGGCGGCTGACTACCCTGGGCGGCGACCGGTCGTACGAACCAAGGAGCAGCCCATGGCCACCGCAGCCGCCCCGTCCGCCGCCTCCCGCATCGCCGTCGTCACCGGTGCGAGCAGCGGCATCGGCGCCGCCACGGCCCGGCAGCTCGCCGCCGCCGGCTACCGCGTCGTCCTCACCGCCCGCCGCAAGGACCGCATCGAGGCGCTGGCGGAGGAGATCCAGGCCGCCGGCCACAAGGCGACGGCCTACCCCCTGGACGTCACCGACCGCGCGGCGGTCGACGAGTTCGCGACGGCGTTCAAGGCGGTCGGCGTCCTCGTCAACAACGCGGGCGGCGCGCTCGGCGCCGACCCGGTGGCCACCGGCGACCCCGACGACTGGCGCCGCATGTACGAGACGAACGTCATCGGCACCCTCAACCTCACCCAGGCCCTGCTGCCCAAGCTGGAGGCGAGCGGCGACGGCACGGTCGTGGTCGTCTCCTCGACCGCGGGCTTCGCCACCTACGAGGGCGGCGCGGGCTACGTCGCCGCCAAGCACGCCGAGCACGTCCTCGCCGAGACCCTCCGCCTGGAGATCGTCGGCCGCCCGGTCCGCGTCGTCGAGATCGCGCCCGGCATGGTCAAGACCGACGAGTTCGCCCTGACCCGCTTCGGCGGCGACACGGAGAAGGCGGCCAAGGTCTACCAGGGCGTCGCCGAGCCCCTGACCGCCGACGACGTCGCCGACACCATCATGTGGGCGGTCACCCGCCCCGCCCACGTCAACATCGACCTCCTGGTCGTCCGCCCCCGCGCCCAGGCGTCGAACACGAAGGTCCACCGCGAGGGCTGACGCCGGGCGGGGACCCGGGCGTCAGCCCTTCACGCAGACGACCTGCTTCAGCTTCGCCACGACCTCCACCAGGTCGCGCTGCTGGTCGATGACCTGCTCGATCGGCTTGTAGGCGCCCGGGATCTCGTCCACGACCCCGGAGTCCTTACGGCATTCCACGCCCCGCGTCTGCTCCTCCAGGTCCTTCGTGGAGAAGCGCCGCTTGGCCGCGTTCCGGCTCATGCGCCGGCCCGCGCCGTGGGAGGCGGAGTTGAAGGACTTGTCGTTGCCGAGGCCCTTCACGATGTACGAACCCGTGCCCATGGAGCCCGGGATGATCCCGTAGTCCCCGGACCCCGCACGGATCGCGCCCTTGCGGGTCACCAGCAGGTCCATGCCCTCGTAACGCTCCTCCGCCACGTAGTTGTGGTGGCAGGAGATCTCCTGCTCGAAGGTCGGCTTCGCCTTCTTGAACTCCTTGCGGATCACATCCTTGAAGAGCGCCATCATGAGGGTGCGGTTGTACTTCGCGTACTCCTGCGCCCAGAACAGGTCGTTGCGGTACGCCGCCATCTGCGGGGTGTCCGCGACGAACACCGCGAGGTCGCGGTCGACCAGGCCCTGGTTGTGCGGAAGACTCTGGGCGACGCCGATGTGGTGCTCGGCCAGCTCCTTGCCGATGTTGCGGGAACCGGAGTGGAGCATGAGCCAAACCGAATCGGACATATCTACGCACAGCTCAACAAAGTGGTTCCCGGCTCCCAGCGTACCCATCTGCTTGGCCGCCCGTCCCCGCCGGAACTTGACCGCCTCCGCCACCCCGTCGAACCGCCCCCAGAAGTCGTCCCACCCCGCCGTCGCCAGCCCGTGGAAGCGGCCCGGGTCGACGGGATCGTCGTGCATCCCGCGGCCCACCGGAATCGCCTGCTCGATCTTCGACCGCAGCCGCGACAGGTCGCCCGGGAGGTCGTTCGCCGTCAGGGACGTCCTCACCGCCGACATCCCGCAGCCGATGTCCACCCCCACCGCCGCCGGGCACACCGCGCCCCGCATCGCGATCACGGACCCGACCGTCGCCCCCTTGCCGTAGTGCACGTCCGGCATGACCGCCAGGCCCTTGATCCACGGCAGCGTCGCGACGTTGCGCAGCTGCTGCAGCGCGACGTCCTCGACCGTCGCCGGGTCGGTCCACATACGGATCGGCACCTTCGCGCCCGGCATCTCCACGTACGACATGTCGTCCTCATTCCCCCGGAAAACAAACAAAAGCCTCGAAGCACACAACCCGGCACCAAGGGCAGCCAAAGAGACGGCCGACCGGCGTTCACGGCGGCGCGTGCGATACACATTGTCTGCAGGGGCCGCCCCCGCGCGGCAAGCGAATAACCAGCGGGGACACTGGAGTCCCGACCACAGCCACACCGGCGAGAGGAGCCGCACCGTGCAGCGGAAGGCCTACGTACCCGGCGTCGCCGCCCTGCTGGCGGCGCTGCTGGCCGGCTGCACCGGCGGTTCGGAGGGTGGCGCCACAACGGACCACTCCCAACCCGGCCGGCCCGGTGTCGCCACCGAGGTGGCCCGGCCCGGCAAGTACCGCACGCTCCCCCAGCCGTGCCGCGTGGTCGGCCACAAGACGCTCGACTCGCTGCTGCCCGGTATCCGGGAGATCGCGGACGAGCGGCAGCGCGAGAAGGCGTACGCGGGTGAGCCGACGCTCACGTACGACACCGACCGCAAGGTCGGCTGCCGTTGGAAGGTCGAGTCGGCGGACGCCACCGACCATCTCTTCGTCGACTTCGAGCGGGTCGTGTCGTACGACGGCTCCGTGAGCGACGACAACGAGGCCGAGCAGCTCTTCGCCCGGCGGGTGGAGGCGGCCGACCTGCCCGAGCCGGTCGCCTCGGAGTCGGCCTCGGGGTCCGCGTCCGCCTCCGGCTCCCCGTCGGGCACCCCGTCGCCCGGCGCGTCGTCCACCGGTCCGAGCGCCCCGCCCTCCGCGTCGGCCTCGGGGTCCGCGTCGGCCTCGGGATCCGTGTCGCCCGCCTCGCCCTCGTCGAGTCCGTCCGCCTCCGACGGGCCGTCCACCGACCTCCAGCCGCGTCTCCTGGACGACCTGGGCGACGAGGCGTTCCTGGACGACGAGCTGAACAGCTCCGGTTCGACGGCGGAACGACGCACGGTGACTGTGGCGTTCCGCACGTCGAACGTGATGGTGACCATCGAGTACGCGGAGCAGTCGGCGACGGTCGGGGTCGTGCCCGACAGCGAGGAAATGCAGGACAGGGCGCGGAAACTCGCCTCCCAGCTGGCGGATTCGCTGGGTGGCTGAGCCCGGCCCGGGCACCGCGCGGTCCGTCCGTGCGGTGCGGAGGGCCGGACAGCTCGCGGCGCCCACCGCGTACCGTGACCCCTCGGACCCGATCCGAACGCAGGAACCACAAGTGTCATGAGTGAAGGAACCATGCAGCGACGAGCCCAGCATGACCAGCGAGCGAAGCGACTCACCCGCGTTCTTGTCTGCGCGGCCGCCGTACCCGTGATGCTGGTGGCAGCCGGCTGCTCCTCGGACTCCGGCTCCGGCGACGGCAAGGACGAGGGCAAGGCCACGGAGAGCGCGGCCGCGTCGAAGTCCGCGAGCCCGTCCCCGACGGTGCGGGCGGCGGCGTACGGGAAACTGCCCGAGCCGTGCTCGGTGTTCTCGAAGAAGACGCTGGAAGAGCTGGTGCCGAAGGCCGGTTCCGGCAAGGAGGGCACGTCGAGCGACACGTCGACGCGCGGCAGTTGCTCCTGGGACAGCCTCAACGACAACGGGGTGAAGGGCTCGCAGTACCGCTGGCTGAGCGTGTCGCTGCTGCGCTTCGAGTCGGACGTGACGCGCGGCGCGGGCGACAAGCTGGCGCGCGACCAGTACCTGAAGCAGCTTCAGGACGCGCAGACCTTCGAGGGCGCGCAGGGTGTGAAGACGACGCCGGTGAGCGGTACGGGCGACGAGGCCGCGGTCGTGCGCTACGACCTGAAGAAGAAGGAAGGCGCCTTCAAGCAGCAGACGGTCGTGGCGCGCGTCGAGAACGTCGTCGTCACCGTCGACTACAACGGTGCGGGCCTGGCCGGTGACAAGACGCCGGACGCCGACGACCTGACGAAGTCCGCCGAGAAGGCGGCCAAGGAGGCGGTGGCCGCGGTGGCGAAGGCCAACGGCGCGGGCGGCGCGCCGAGCGGCTCCCCGTCGGCGTCGGAGGAGGCGTCGGAGGCACCGTCGAAGGGAGCCTCCGGCGGTTCCGCGGAGGACACCTCCGACGGTGACGCGGAGGACGCCCCGGGCGGTGCCTCGAAGCGCCCGTCGAAGAGCGCGACGAAGTCCTAGTGCTCCGGGGGAACCCGACCGGCCGCCCGGCCACCCGCACACATGTGCCACTCTGTTGCGCGCACCAACAGGCACTGGGAGGGGAGTACGGGTGGCCGCGCCACTTCAGCTGACACGGACGCATCGCGTGCTGATCGGCATGGTCGTCTTCGGTGCCGTCGTCATCGCCGGGATCGGTTTCGCCGGTTCGTACGCGGCGGTCCGCGAGCTGGCCCTCAAGAAGGGCTTCGGCGACTTCAGCTACGTGTTCCCGATCGGCATCGACGCGGGCATCTGCGTGCTGCTCGCCCTGGACCTGCTGCTGACCTGGATCCGCATCCCGTTCCCGCTGCTGCGTCAGACGGCGTGGCTGCTGACGGCGGCGACGATCGCGTTCAACGGCGCGGCGGCCTGGCCGGACCCGCTGGGTGTGGGCATGCACGCGGTGATCCCGGTCCTGTTCGTGGTGTCCGTCGAGGCGGCGCGGCACGCGGTCGGCCGGATCGCCGACATCACGGCCGACAAGCACATGGAGGGCGTCCGCCTCACCCGCTGGCTGCTCTCCCCGCTGCCCACCTTCCTCCTGTGGCGCCGGATGAAGCTGTGGGAGCTGCGCTCCTACGACCAGGTGATCAAGCTGGAGCAGGAACGTCTCGTCTACCAGGCCCGGCTGCGTTCCCGCTTCGGCCGCGCCTGGCGCCGCAAGGCCCCGGTGGAGTCCCTGATGCCGCTGCGTCTGGCCCGTTACGGCGTCCCCCTCGCACAGACGGCCCCGGCGGGCCTGGCGGCGGCGGGCATCGAGCCGTCGCTGCTGCCGCCCGCGCCGCAGCCGCAGCCGCAGGCCGAGGCGCCGTCCCCCACGGCGGCCCCCGCGGCGGAGAAGCGCCCCGAGCTGGTCCCCGGCGGGCAGGCGGCCCGGCCGGCGCGCGAGCCGGAGGCGGTGCCCGGGCCCGACGACGACCAGAGCCCCTGGTTCAACACGCCCCGCCAGGTCGAGTACCAGGGCGGCTACGACCCGACGTACGACCCGGCCGAGCAGTACGCCCAGTGGTACGAGGAGCAGCAGCAGGCCGACGAGTACCGGGACCAGTACGAGGAGGAGCCGCCCGCCGAGGAGCCCTCCCCGGAGGAGACCGGCGGCTTCCCCGTCCCGGTCGCCCCGGGCCGCGCGCGCGAACTGGGCGAGGGGGCCGGTGTCCCGGTCGCGGAGCCGGACGAGGACGCGTACTACCAGGTCTTCAAGCGGTCGATCGACGACAGTTTCCCGACGCCGCGGGAGTTCGGCGAGAACATCGAGGCGACGTACGGCATATCCCTCCCGGACGCGGAGGCCAAGCGCCTGGTCGTCCACTTCTCCAGCCGCTTCAACGCGGAGCTGGAGGAGAACCACATCGCCTGACGGGCACCGCCGGTCGCCGCCGAGGCGGCCGGTGACCGGCCTGGGCAGAGAGGCACCGCATGCTCGATTCCGTGCCCGTCGCTTGGCTGTTGCCGGCGGCCGCCACAGCCCTGTCGAGCTGCCTGCTGGGCAGCTGGATCCCCTTCCGGAAGTTCCGTATCGCCTACCCGGTCGTCATGGTCACCTGCGGCGTGTTCATGATCGTCGTCTGCCGGCTCAACGGCTTCGGCCTGAGCGAGGCGCTCGTCATGTACTCGTGCGCCCACATCGCTCTGCTCCTGGGGCTGTTCCCCCAGCGGAAGATGTTCAAGGACATCCTCGAGCGGTGGCGCAGGGGCGAGGCGACCGACCACATCCGGCCCCCGCGCCGGCATCTCGCCTTCTTCGCCGTCTGTGTGGTCGGCGTTCTCTTCGCGGGCTTCGCACTGACCCGCTGAGCACCCGAGGAACCGCGTAGCGGACCGCGCGGAGAGCGATGTGAGAAGGGGCGCCCGGCCGGGCGCCCCTTCTCTCGTCGTGCCGGGCCGCCTACTCCCCGAGCAGGGTCCGTACCCGGTCCTGGCCGACCGCCAGCAGCAGCGTGGGCAGGCGCGGGCCGGTGTCGCGGCCGACGAGCAGGTGGTACAGCAGCGCGAAGAAGGTCCGCTGGGCGGTCTTGATCTCCGGCGGCAGTTCCTTCGGCGTGGCGTCGGCGGAGAACCCGGCCTGGACCTTGGGCACGCCGTAGACGAGGTGGGTGAGTCCGTCCAGCGACCAGTGGTCGGCGAGTCCGTCGAGCAGCAGCCGCAGCGAGGCCCGGGACGGCTCGTCGAGGGACTTGAGCAGCTCGGCGTCGGGCTCGGCGCGGACGATGGTGCGCTGGTCGGCGGGGACGTGGGTGTTGATCCACGCCTCGGCCTTGTCGTAGCGCGGCCGGGCCTCGTCCAGCGAGCCCAGCGGGTTGGCCGGGTCGAGTTCGCTGAGGATGCGCAGCGCCTGGTCCTCGTGGCCGGCGGTGATGTCGGCGACGGAGGCGAGCGTGCGGTACGGCAGCGGCCTGGGCGTCCGCGGCAGGTCACCGGCTGCCGTGCGCACGGCGCGCGCGTGGGCGGCGACGTCGGCGGGCAGCGCGGTGCCGTCGGCGACCTTGGCGTCCAGGCGGTCCCACTCGTCGTAGAGCCGCTGGATCTCCTGATCGAAGGCGATCTTGAAGGACTGGTTCGGCTTGCGGCGGGCGTACAGCCAGCGCAGCAGCTGGGGCTCCATGATCCGCAGCGCGTCGCCCGGGGTGGGCACGCCGCCCTTGGACGAGGACATCTTCGCCATGCCGCTGATGCCGACGAAGGCGTACATCGGGCCGATGGGCTGCTTGCCGCCGAAGATGCCGACGATCTGCCCGCCGACCTGGAACGACGATCCGGGGGACGAGTGGTCGACACCGCTCGGCTCGAAGATCACGCCCTCGTACGCCCAGCGCATCGGCCAGTCGACCTTCCAGACCAGCTTGCCGCGGTTGAACTCGCTCAGGCGCACCGTCTCGGAGAAGCCGCACGCGGTGCAGGCGTACGTCAGCTCGGTCGAGTCGTCGTCGTACGCGGTGACCGTGGTCAGGTCCTTCTCGCAGTTGCCGCAGTACGGCTTGTACGGGAAGTACCCGGCGGAGCCGGAGCTGCCGTCGTCCTCGGCGGCGGCGCCGGAGCCCTCGGCGGCCTCCAGCTCGGCCTCGTCGACCGGCTTCTGCTGCTGCTTCTTCGCCGGGGTCTTCTTGGTCCGGTACTGGTCGAGGATCGCGTCGATGTCCTGGCGGTGCCGCATGGCGTGCAGGATCTGCTCGCGGTAGACGCCGGAGGTGTACTGCTCGGTCTGGCTGATCCCGTCGAACTCCACGCCCAGCTCGGCGAGCGAGGCGATCATCGCGGCCTTGAAGTGCTCCGCCCAGTTCGGGTGGGAGGAGCCCTGCGGGGCCGGGACGGAGGTCAGCGGCTTGCCGATGTGCTCGGCCCAGGTCTCGTCGACGCCGGGGACGCCCGCCGGCACCTTGCGGTAGCGGTCGTAGTCGTCCCAGGAGATCAGGTGCCGGACCTGGTGGCCGCGGCGGCGGATCTCGTCGGCGACGAGGTGCGGGGTCATGACCTCGCGCAGGTTGCCGAGGTGGATGGGGCCGGACGGGGACAGCCCGGACGCGACGACGACCGGTTTGCCCGGGGCACGACGCTCCGACTCGGCGATGACCTCGTCCGCGAAACGGGAGACCCAGTCGGTGGTCTCTGTGCTCTGAGCCACGATCGGCACGTCCTCTTTCCCTGGAGTTCCTGAAGTGCAGCCCGGGCGACCGGTACGGTCGCACGGCCGTCCGCTTCATTCTCCCAGCCCGGGCCGCATCCGCGAAAACCGCTTTTCACCGCGTGGGATACTCGGTTTCCGTAGTACTCCCGGAACCCGAGCAGAACGGCGAATCCCTCCATGGCCTCGGTCACGTCCCTCAGCGACTCCGTCCAGCAGCACCTCGCGTCCGCCCTGACGGCCACCCGGCCGGAGGCCGTCGGCGTCGACCCGCTGCTGCGACGAAGCGACCGGGCGGACTACCAGGCCAACGGCATCCTCGCCCTGGCCAAGAAGTCCAAGGCGAACCCGCGGGAGCTGGCGGCCGAGGTCGTCTCGCACATCACCACCGGCGACCTGATCGCGGACGTCGAGGTCTCCGGACCCGGCTTCCTGAACATCAGGATCGGCGACCGGGCCATCATCGGGAACCTCGCCGCGCGGTACGCGGACGGCGAGCGCCTCGGCGTGCCGCTGAAGGAGGACGCGGGCGTCACGGTCGTCGACTACGCCCAGCCGAACGTGGCGAAGGAGATGCACGTCGGTCACCTGCGGTCGGCGGTCATCGGCGACGCCCTGCGCGGCATGCTCGACTTCACGGGCGAGAAGACGATCGGCCGGCACCACATCGGCGACTGGGGCACCCAGTTCGGCATGCTCATCCAGTACCTGTTCGAGCACCCCGGCGAGCTGGCCCCGGCCGAGGACGTCGACGGCGAGCAGGCCATGTCGAACCTGAACCGGGTGTACAAGGCGTCGCGCGCGCTCTTCGACTCGGACGAGGAGTTCAAGGAGCGGGCCCGCAGGCGGGTCGTCGCCCTCCAGTCCGGCGACAAGGAGACGCTCGAACTGTGGCAGCAGTTCGTGGACGAGTCGAAGGTCTACTTCTACTCCGTCTTCGAGAAGCTCGACATGGAGATCCGCGACGAGGAGATCGTCGGCGAGTCCGCGTACAACGAGGGCATGCCCGAGACCGCCCGCCTCCTGGAGGAGATGGGTGTCGCGGTGCGCTCCGAGGGCGCGCTCGTGGTGTTCTTCGACGACATCCGCGGCAAGGACGACCAGCCGGTCCCGCTGATCGTGCAGAAGGCCGACGGCGGCTTCGGCTACGCGGCCTCCGACCTGACCGCGATCCGCAACCGCGTCCAGGACCTGCACGCGACCACGCTGCTGTACGTCGTCGACGTACGCCAGTCGCTGCACTTCAAGATGGTCTTCGAGGCGGCCCGCCGGGCCGGCTGGCTGAACGACGACGTCACCGCGCACAACATGGGCTACGGCACGGTGCTCGGCGCGGACGGCAAGCCCTTCAAGACGCGTGCGGGCGAGACCGTGCGGCTGGAGGACCTGCTGGACGAGGCGGTGCAGCGGGCGGCGGAGGTCGTCCGGGAGAAGGCGCGGGACCTCACCGAGGAGGAGATCCAGGAGCGGGCCGCGCAGGTCGGCATCGGGGCCGTCAAGTACGCGGACCTGTCGACGTCGCCGAACCGCGACTACAAGTTCGACCTGGACCAGATGGTCTCGCTCAACGGCGACACGTCCGTCTACCTCCAGTACGCCTACGCCCGGATCCAGTCGATCCTGCGCAAGGCCGGCGAGGTCCGCCCCGCCGCTCACCCGGAGCTGGGCCTGCACGACGCGGAGCGGGCGCTGGGCCTGCACCTGGACGCGTTCGGGGACACGGTCTTCGAGGCGGCCGCGGAGTACGCCCCGCACAAGCTGACGGCGTACCTGTACCAGCTGGCGTCCCTGTACACGTCCTTCTACGACAAGTGTCCGGTCCTGAAGGCCGAGACGCCCGAGCAGGTGGAGAACCGCCTGTTCCTGTGCGACGTCACGGCCCGCACGCTGCACCGGGGCATGGCCCTGCTGGGCATCAGGACGCCCGAGCGGCTCTGAGCGACCGCGCGTTCGAGCGCGGCACGCGGCCCGTCCTCTCCCCCGGGGGAGGACGGGCCGCGGTGTGTCCGGAAGCCGGCCGACGGCCTACCAGTACATGCGCAGGTACGGCCAGGACTTCGGGCCGGGCAGACCGTCCACGTCGAGGACCTTGCGCCCGTAGACCTTGTTGACGTCGCCCTGGAACTTCCGCATCGCGGCCTTGGAGTTGGTCCCGAAGACGCCGTCCACCGTGCCGGTCGGGTAACCCATGGCCTTGAGGATGCACTGGGCCTCGATGCCCGCATTGGTGACCTTGGTGGACGACGGGACGGTCGTGTTGCCGCTGTAGTAGCCGGCCCGCTTCTGTCCGTTGACGTTCTTGATGTTGCAGGAGTAGGCCTGCGCGGAGACTGCCGCGTCGGTGGCCTGCTCGGCGGCCACGGCCGTGGCCGGGACGGCGAGGACGGTGCCGAGGGCCGCCGTGGCCACCATCAGCGAGAGGCGCTTGCGTGTCGCGGTCATGGGCATGTGGTTCTTCCCTTCCGGTGGGCTGGTCCGACCACTGCGGCCGGTTCGTCAACGACGATGCCGGGACCACCCCGAAGACCACCACGGTCACCGCAAAAGTGACGCGCACACGGGACGTCCCACGCGCTGACCTGCGGGGACACCATCCGTGAAGTCGGCACGGCGGGACGGTCCGGTGGCCGATTCCCAGCGGGTGCGGGAACCGCGGTCCGGTGCGCACCGTGGTGGGTGATGCACACTACGTCCCGAGAAACGGGGTTCTCGACCAAGGGCCCCGCGGACGCGAGTGGGGGAACATGTCGCGTTGGAAGGAACTGCCCGCCGAACTTGATCCGCGCGTCCACCGGTTGGTGGTGCGATTACGGCACCTGAAGGACCACGCCGGCCTGAGCACACGGCAACTGGCCGCGAAGACGGGGTACAGCGCGAAGTCGTGGGAGCGGTACCTCAACGGCCGGTCGCTGCCGCCGCGGGAGGCCGTCGAGACGATGGCCCGGATCACCGGTGCCGAGCCGGCCCGGCTGCTGGCGCTGCACGAGGTCGCCGCCGAGTGCTGGGCGCGCACGCGCGGTGCCGTGCCCGCCGAGCCGGAGACCACGGGGGCCGAGGCCGCGCCCAGCGGCGAGGAGACCCGGCGGCGTCCGACGCGCGTCGCCGTCGTGACGGGTGTGGTCGCCCTGGTGCTGGCCGTCTCCGCGAGCGTTCTGCTGGCCGTGCGGTTCACCGGCACCTCCGGTTCCGGTGACGGCGACCACGGCCGCAGTACCGCGACGACGGCCATGCCCGCCCCGGCCACCGCTGCGGCATCCCGCTCGCCGGTCACCTACACCTGCCGGATGAAGCGGGTCGACGGCCGCTGGTACGCGGGCAACAGCCGGACACAGGACGCCATCCTGGCGGACGGCCACGCCGGTCCGGAGGTGGCCGAGGCGCAGTGCCTGCTGCGCCGGGCGGGCATCTCACCGGGTGAGGTCGACGGGATCTACGGCCCGCTGACGCAGCGCGCGGTCAAGCGCATCCAGAAGCGGGACGGGCTGGTCGAGGACGGCATCATCGGCCCGCACACCTGGAAGGCCCTGCGGGAAGCGGCGCCGACGTGACGCCGGAAGGGACCCGGCTGACCACGGCGCTGCGGGAGCTGCGGACGCGCACGGGGCTGAGCCTGGCGGGGCTGGCGGAGCGCACGGCGTACAGCAAGTCGTCCTGGGAGCGCTACCTCAACGGCAAGGCCATGCCGCCGCGCCAGGCCGTGCGGGACCTGTGTCGGCTCGCCCGGGAGCCGGACGGGCGGCTGCTGGCGCTGTGGGAGATCGCGGAGTCGGAGTGGAGCGGACGCGCGGCCCGGCCCGCCCCCGCGTCTGCCGGGCCTGGGCCGTCGCGGTCCCCTCGGCCCCCGCGGCCTGAGGACGCGGCGCAGCCGGCCGGGGACGCGCGGTCGTCCGCCGGCAGGGGAAGACTGGCGGCGGTGGTCGTGTCGGTGTGCGCCCTCACCGTGGGCGGCGTCGCCTCGGCGCTCCTCCTGCTGCCGCACCGGCAGGGCGAGCCGGGACCGCCGACGTCCGCGCCGTCCGCCCCCGGTCCCCGCTGCCGCGGCGACGCCTGTGAGGGCCAGGACCCGATGCACATGTTCTGCGGAGCCGGCCCGGACACCCTCGCCACGCACCGCACCGCGACCGGCGCCCGCATGGAGCTGCGCTACAGCGACCGGTGCCGCGCCAGTTGGGCCCGGATGTGGGGTACGCACATCGGCGACCGGCTGGAGATGACGGCGGACGGTCCGACCCGCCGCGCAAAGGTCGCGGACGAGGTCGACGCGGAGTCCTACGTCTACACCGTCATGACCGCGACCCGCCCCGGAGCCGTCGTGCGGGCCTGCTTCCGGCCGGCGGCGGCCGACGGGGAACGGGAGTGCGTCGACGCGCGTGTGCGCCCGTCCGCCACGCCCCGGACGCCCTCACCCCGGTAGCGTCAGGTCCTCGGGCGCGTCGATGCCGAAGTCCTCCGCCAGCACCCGGCGGACCGCCGCCCCGTCCGTCACCTTGCGCTCGGTGACCGTGCCGTCGGCGCCGGTCGCGGTGAGGCGGTCGCCGTCGAGCAGCAGGTGCCCGTCCGCCGTGAGGCGCTGCACGTAGGGGCGGCGGGCGAAGGGCGACCGGGGGTTGGTGGCGATGTGCCAGTTGATGACCTCGTAGTCGGGCTGCTCGAACGGCTCCGGCGTGAAGGCGTACTGCGCCTGCCAGCCGGCCTCCGCGGACGCCCCGTGGGCCTGGAGCACCCACATCTCCAGCGGGCCCCGGTGCGGTACGTGCACCAGCCGGTGCCGGCGCCCGGCGTCGTGGAACTCGGTGTCCGCGGTCAGCGGCACCGGCTCCAGCAGTGACCCGACGGCGCCGAAACCGACGTCGGCCAGGTAGGGCAGCGGCTCGCCGGGGACCTCGGCCAGCAGGGCCATGTGGGTGCGGGGCCGGTCCTCGAACCGGTCGGCGCCGACGACGACCCGCGCGGTCAGCCGGGTCACCCGGAGGCCGAGCGCCTCCAGGGCGAGCGCGAAGAGGGTGTTGTGCTCGTAGCAGTACCCGCCGCGCCGCCGCCCGTGGACCAGCTTGGCCATCAGGTCGGCGGGGGCCAGGGAGGGGGCCCTGCCGCCCAGGGCGTCCAGGTTCTCGAACGGGATGGCCCTGAGATGGGCGAGGTGGACGCCCCGCAGGGTGGCCGCGTCGGGCCGTCGCTCCCCCTCCCAGCCGATCCGCCCGAGGTAGGCGTCGAGGTCGAACGGTGTGGTCGGTGCGCTGTCAGCCATACGACCACCCTAGGGACGCACCACCCGCCCCGTCCGCCGACCGCGGCCGGATCCGGGCCCGCCTTCCGGCCTGGGCCGGAAGACCTGGGCCGGAAGACCTGGGCCGGAAGGGCTAGGCCGGAAGGGCTAGGCCCCCAGCGCCTTCCCCAGCCTCCGCAGCCCCTCCGCGATCTCGTCCGGCGTCTGGGTGACGAAGCACAGCCGCATCGTGGCCCGGTCGGGCTCACCGGCGTGGAAGGGGGCGCCGGGGACGTACGCCACGTCGTGCCGGACCACCTCGGGCAGCAGGGCCGTGGTGTCGTACCCCTCCGGCAGCCGCGCCCACAGGAACATGCCGCCCTCGGGCCGGGTCCACACCGACCCCGCCGGGAGCGCGTCCGCCAGGCCCGTGAGCATGGCGTCCCGGCGTTCCCCGTAGGCGGCGGCGACGCGGGCGACGTGGGCGTCCAGGTCGCTGTCGGCCAGGTACCGGGCGGCGGCGAGCTGGTTGACGGTCGGGGTGTGCAGGTCGGCGGCCTGCTTGGCGACCGCGCAGGCCCGGCGCAGCTCGGCGGGCGCCCGCAGCCAGCCCAGGCGCAGGCCGGGGGCCATCACCTTGGAGAAGGAGCCCAGCAGCACGGTGCGGTCCCGGGCGCCCTCGTAGGAGGCGATCCACGGCACCCGTTCGCCCTCGAAGCGCAGCTCCCCGTACGGGTCGTCCTCGACGATCCACAGCCCGCACCGGCCGGCGACCTCGGCGACGGCGGCCCGGCGGGCGGCGGGCATGGTGCGGCCGGTCGGGTTCGAGAAGGTGGGCACGGTGTAGAGCAGCTTGGGCCGCTCGCGCACCACCAGCTCCTCCAGCGCCACGGGGTCCACCCCGTCCTCGTCACCGGGCACGGCGATCACCCGGGCGCCCGCGAACCCGAAGGTCTGGAGGGCGGCCAGGTAGCAGGGGCTCTCGACGAGGACCGTGTCGCCCGGCTCGATCAGGGCGGTGGCGAGCAGCGACAGTGCCTGCTGCGAGCCGGTGGTGACCAGGATGTCGTCGGCGTCGGTGGCCGGCCCGCGCGCCGAGATACGGGCGGCGAGCGCGGCCCGCAGGGCGGGCACGCCCTCGGTGGTGGAGTACTGGAGCGCCTGCGCGGGCTCCTCGGTGAGGACGGCCCGGTACGCGGCGGCGATGCCCTCCGCGTCGAACAGCGAGGGCGCCGGCAGCCCGCCCGCGAAGTTGATCACCTCGGGGCGGGCGGTGACGGCGAGGATGTCCCGTACCGGCGAACCGCCGATCGACCGGGTCCGCGCGGCGAGCGGCGGCAGGGGTGCGGTGGCGGTGGGGGCGGCGTCCTGGGTCACTGTCATGTCCGCAGCCTAGGGAAGTACGTGCCGTCTACAAGGAGCTTTCCGTGATGCGGACACGTGCACGGGTCAGTCCTCCTCGGCCGCCTCCTCCCAGGCGTTGCCGCCCAGGGGATACACGTAGGAGGAGTCGCCCTTCGACGCGCTGGTGCGGAACGGCTTGCCATGGTCGTCGACGCGCATGATGCCGTGCCGGTCGCCGCTCGACCACTCCAGTTCCAGGTACCAACTGACGTCGTGGCCGCTGGTGTGCGCCCTGACGTGGAACACCTCGGGGTCGGACTCGGTGACCTTGTACGGGAAGTCCCGCTGCCCCGCCACCGGCATCGCCAGCGGGGTGCCCAGGTCGAGCGCGACGTCGAAGGCCGCGGTGTCCACCCCGCCGCCACAGCCGTTGCCCATCACGTACTGGTTCCAGTCCAGCGCCGGCCCGCTGCTCACCACGCGGACGTGCAGGTCATTGAGGACCACGGTCTCCTCGCCGGTGCCCTGCACGGTGAGGACGACCGTCTGCCGGTCCGCGGAGACCGCGCCGTAGGCGGTGGCCCAGCCGACCGAGTCCTGCTGCGAGGGCGGGCGCAGCACGTTCTTCGGGCTGCGGTCGACCAGGAAGGCGTGGTCGCAGGGAACGTCCCAGTAGTACGGAGTGGTCGCCACGGTCAGCGCCGGGCCACTGGCGGGGGCGCGGCGGCTCGGCACGGCCGTGCTCTGGCGCGTCGCGGACGCCGAGGGGGACACAGAGGGGGGCAGGGAGGGGGACGTGGACGCCGAGGCGGAGGCGCTCGCGCTGGGCGACGCCGACCGGGTGGCGGTCCCGGACACCGACGCGGAGGGCGACACGGCGGCCTCGGCGACCCCGGCCGGACCGCGCCGCCCGTCGTCGCCGCCGTCGCCCGGCACGAGGTTCCCCACGAGGGCCACGGCCCCGGCGATGGCGACGACGCCGGTCGCGGCGTACAGGGCGGCACGCGGCACCCGACGCCGCGGCCGGGACGGGGCGGGCGGGCCGGGCGGGGTGGACGACGTGCCACGGGCGGGCGGTGCGAGCGATACTGACGGCGCGTCGGACGCGGACGGAGCAGACGACGCCGACGGCGCCCCCGGTGCGGCCGACGCGAGCGACGCGGCCGACGCCGACGGCCCGTCCGGCGCGGGCCGTGCCCCGGGTGCCGGGGAGGCCGACGAGGCCGGGGATCCGCTCTCCTCCGCGTCGCCGGCATCACCGGCGTTCTCGGCGGCCTTGGCCCCCTCGTCCGCTCCGGCGACCTCGGCGGCGGCCCCGGCGACGGCGACCTCTTGCGCCCCGGCCTCCCCCTCCCCAGCCCTCTCCTCCGCCTTCCCCGCAGCCTTCTCCCCAGCCTTCTCCTCCGCCTTCCCCGCAGCCTTCTCCTCCGCCTTCTCCTCCGCCTTCCCCGCAGCCTTCTCCTCCGCCTTCTTCACGCCGCGCAGCGCGTCCGCGCGGATCCAGCGGCGGTGGAGTTCGAGCAGTTCCTCGGGGGTCGCCCGGCACACCCGGGCCAGCCGCTCGACGGGCGCGAACTCGACGGGTACGACCTCCCCGCTGACATAGCGGTGCAGGGTGGACGCGCTCATGTGCAGCCGCTTGCCCAATGTCCCGAAGCTGAGCCCGGACCGCTCCTTGAGCTCCCGCAGCAGTTCCGCGAAGTCGTCCCCAGCCACCGTTTCTCCCTCTCCCCGCATCCCCGTACCGCATCCCAGAGGGATGTCGTTTCCCCAGGTCAGAGCCACTCTCGGCATCCCATTGTCCCGCATGACGCGCCACCGCTGGCGCACGGGACGACTCGGACCCCAAGCTGTGGTCATCCAAGCAGCCGCTCCCGGCGAACGGTCGAGCGGCTCACCCAACTTCCACCGGAACGGGGCCCAGCCATGTCCGCACGCACCACCCGCACCCGCCTGTTCGCCGCCACCACGGTCGCGCTGGCCGCACTCGCCCTGACGGCCTGTGAGGGCGGCTCGGACACGGGCGCCGAGAGCGCCCCGTCCTCCTCCGCGACGGCCACGGGCCAGACCCCTCCGTCCGCCGGCGCCACCGCCTCCACGGGCGGGGACAAGGCCACGTCCGGTACGACGGGCTCGGGCACGGGCTCCAGCGGGTCCACGGGCACCGGCGGCAAGGGCGGCTCCGGCGGCTCGGCCGGCTCCACCGGCGGCGGCAAGACCGGCACCGGCGCGCAGGACAGCGGCAAGGGCGGCGGCCAGGACGACACCCCCGTCCCCGGCAAGTGCTCCGCGTCCGACGTGAAGATCACCGCGCAGAAGGTGTCCCGCCCGCTCAACCACCTGCTGCTGACCGCCACCAACACCGGCTCGAAGACGTGCATGCTGCCGCCGTACCCGGCCGCCCGCTTCGGCGAGGCCCAGGCGGTGCCGACGGTCGCGGAGGCGAGCAAGCCCCAGGCGCTGACCGGGGTCGCGCCCGGCGAGTCCGGTTACGCCGGTGTCCTGCTGTCGGCGGGCGACGGCAGCGGCGAGAACGGCTACGAGACGAACACCCTCACGATCCCCTTCGAGGACGGCTCCGTCGCCACGGTCGCCCTGCCCGCCGGCGGCGTGCACGTCGACACCGCGCTGACGGTCACCTACTGGCAGACCGGCGTGGACCACGCCCTCGAATACTGAAGGGGTCCCCGTGCCTCCTGCGCGAGGGGCAGACCGAGGCCGCTCAGCGCAGCGTGCGCGCGACCTCGGTGGCCCAGTAGGTCAGGATGTTGCGCGCACCGGCCCGCTTGATGCCGGTGAGCGACTCCAGGATGGCCCGGTCGCGGTCGATCCAGCCCTTCTCGGCAGCGGCCTCGATCATCGCGTACTCGCCGGAGATCTGGTAGGCGGCGACGGGCACGTCCGCGGCCTCGGCGACCTTGGCCAGGATGTCGAGGTAGGGTCCGGCCGGCTTGACCATCACCATGTCGGCGCCCTCCTCCAGGTCGAGGGCCAGCTCCCGCATCGCGTCCCGGACGTTGGCGGCGTCCTGCTGGTAGGTCTTCCGGTCCCCCTGGAGCGAGGACCCGACGGCCTCCCGGAAGGGCCCGTAGAAGGCGGACGCGTACTTGACCGTGTAGGCGAGGATCGCGACGTCCTCCCGCCCGATCTGGTCGAGCGCGTCGCGGACGACCCCGATCTGCCCGTCCATCATCCCGCTGGGGCCCACCACATGGGCGCCCGCGTCGGCCTGGACCTGCGCCATCTCGGCGTATCGCTCCAGGGTGGCGTCGTTGTCGACCCGCCCCCGGTCGTCGAGCACGCCGCAGTGTCCGTGGTCGGTGAACTCGTCGAGGCACAGGTCGGACATGACGAGCAGGTCGTCCCCGACCTCGGCCCGCACGTCGCGCAGGGCGACCTGGAGGATCCCGTCCGGGTCGGTCCCGGCGGTGCCGAGGGCGTCCTTCTTGGCCTCCTCCGGCACGCCGAACAGCATGATCCCGGAGATCCCGGCCTCGACCGCCTCGGCGGCGGCCTTCTTCAGGCTGTCCCGGGTGTGCTGCACGACCCCGGGCATCGCCCCGATCGGCACCGGCTCGCTCGCGTCCTCCCGCACGAAGGCGGGCAGGATCAGGTCGGCGGGATGCAGCCGGGTCTCGGCGACCATCCGACGCATGACGGGGGTGGTCCGCAGCCGCCGCGGCCGGGTTCCGGGGAAGGATCCGTACGTCGTCATACCACCTACGCTACGCCCGCTCCCACCGTGCCTTTGCCGACGCGGAGTCGGCCCACGGGACGCTTGACCCCGATCGGACTCGGGCTTCCACGGTCTTCCGCGGTCGCCGCCATGGACTGCTCGCACGGCGACGCCGGACCGATCCGGCGGCCCGCCGGCCACTGACGCGGGCGGCCGGGCCCGGCACCACTGGGTCTGCCCTTCGGACCAGGCGACGGATGCCGCGGCCGGGGCTGTGGCGAGTCCTCGGAGCGTCCTTGGTTCCCGCGTTCAGGAATGGATCGCGGCCCACCGCGGCTGTCGCATGCGGGTCACGTCGGGTGGCGATCGCGGCACTCGGCTCCACTGGAGAAATTCGAAGGAGCGTCACCATCATGTCCGTTGTACAGCCCGCCGTCGAACGAGTGCCTGTTTCCGCGGAGCCCGACTGGTACGAGTCGGCCGGCATCTCGCTCGGCATCCGGGTCGGGAACCTGGTCTTCACGTCGGGACAGGCCCCGATCGACGCCCGAGGGGCCACGGTCGGCAAGGGGGACTTCGAGGCCCAGGCCCGTCAGGCACTCGCGAACCTGTCCACAGTGCTGACGAACGCGGGCTCCAGCCTCGCCGACACGGTCAAGGCGACGGTGTTCGTCACCGACATCACGCAGCAGGACGTCTTCGCCAGGCTGCGCGCGGAACACTTCCCGGACAAGCCGCACCTCGCGGAGTCGTTCGTCGAAGTCTCCTCACTCGCCGATCCCGAGTGGATGATCGAGATCGAGGCGATCGGTCTCGTTCGCTGAGGCAGGACGCCCCGGACAACCCCGTGGCCGCCGCCGCCCTTCGGCCGGACACGGGGCCGTCCCGGCATGTCCCGCCCGCGGCTTCGCCCGGTGGAGGCGGTGGCCGGGCCCGGGGCGGGAGTACCGGCGGGTGCCGGGGCCGAGGGGTGTCTGTCCCCCGTCCCCCGGCCCCGGCACCGGGGCGTCAGCGCCGGGTGCCGTTCCCGAGGAGACCGTGCGTCACCGAGGCCACCGCCGCCACCGAGCCCGGACACCCCCACCACACCGGAGGCGTCCGCCCACGCCTCGGTGGGGACACCGGCCACACGAGAAAGGACTGCCATGCGACTTCGCTGCGCCGTACTCGACGACTTCCAGGGCGTCGCCACCACCGTGGCCGACTGGAGCCCCGTCACCGACCGGGTGGAGGTCACCACCTTCACCGAGCACTTCACCGACGAGGACGAACTGGCCACCGCCCTCGCCGACTTCGACATCGTCGTGACCCTGCGCGAACGCGTCCCGTTCCCCGCCTCCCTCCTCGACCGGCTCCCCCGGCTGAAGCTGCTCGTCGCGTCCGGCATGCGCAACTCCGTCATCGACCACGCGGCCGCCGAACGGGGCGGCGTCACGGTCTGCGGCACGCAGAGCTCCCCCACCCCACCGGTGGAACTGACCTGGGCCCTCCTCCTCGGACTGGCCCGCGGCATCGTGCCGGAGAACGACGCCCTGCGCACGGGCGGCCCGTGGCAGTCGACGGTCGGCGCGGACCTGCACGGCCGCCGCCTCGGCCTGCTCGGACTCGGCAGGATCGGCAGCAGGGTGGCGCGGGTGGGCCTCGCCTTCGGCATGGAGGTCACGGCCTGGAGCCCGAACCTCACCGAGGAGCGCGCGGACGAGGCGGGCGTCGAACTGGCGCCCTCGAAGGAGGAACTGCTCCGCACCGGCGACTTCGTCTCGCTCCACCTGGTCCTGGGCGAGACCACCCGAGGCATCGTGGGCGCCCCCGAACTCGCCCTGATGAAGCCGACCGCCTACCTGATCAACACCTCGCGCTCGGCACTCGTCGACCAGGACGCCCTGCTCACCGCCCTGCACGAGGCCCGCATCGCGGGCGCGGCCGTCGACGTCTTCGACACCGAACCCCTGCCCGCCGACCACCCGATGCGCACGGCCCCCCGCCTCCTGGCCACCCCGCACCTCGGCTACGTCTCCCACCGCAACTACGCCACGTACTACGGCCAGGCGGTCGAGGACATCGAGGCCTACCTCACCGGCACCCCGATCCGCCGCCTCGGCTGAGCCCCTGCGAGAGGGCATCGGATCAGGCGACGCGGAGCCGGCCCTCGGCGGTGGGCAGACAGGCGATGTCGCCGACCAGCCTGGTCCCGGGCCGCTCGGCGTGGAAGTCGCGGCCGATCAGGCCAGGGGCCGGCTTCGCCCTCACATCGGGCCGGGGCGACGAGCGGCGCTCGCGCCGGGTGACGCCCCGGATGTCGCGCTCGCGCATCACGCGGGCGATGCGCTTGCGGTTCACCCGCCGCCCCGGACGCCGCAGTTCGGCGTGGATGCGCGGGACCCCGTCGGTGCGGCGGGAGGCGACGTGCACCACGGTGATCTCGTGCGCGAGCGCGTCGTCGGCGGCCTGCCGGGCGCGGCGGGCGGCCTCGCCCTCGCGCCACGCGTGGCAGGAGGAGCGGGCGACCTTCAGCACCCGGCACAGCCGGACGATCGGACAGGTCGCCTTCTCCGCATGGACCAACCGGCACAGCTCGCCCACCGGTCGTTCTCCTTCACGAGGAAGGCGGTCGCTTTTTTTCAGGACCTCGATCGTCTGCTGCTGCTCGCGGTTCTCCCGCCGCAGCCGCTTGGGCTCCTCGCGCTCGGCACTGCTCGGTTCGCCGGGCCCGTCCTCGCCCCGGTCCGCCTTCGCCCGGCGGTACCAGCCGCGCAGGGACTCGGAGCTGATGCCGGGCTCCCGGGCGACGGCGGTGACCGTCCTGCCCGAGGCGCCGACGAGCGCGATCGCGTCCCGCTCGAACTCCTCGGTGTACCGCTTCGTGTACTTGCTCCCCACCTGGCGCTGCTTCCTCTGACACCTCAAGATCCCAGTCTCCAGGTGCCCACGGTCAAGGGGAAGGTTCCCCCTGCGCCCGCTGCGGGCCCCGGACACGCCGGAGTCGGACGAGGACGACCTCTCGGTTGAGGGCAGCGCAGGGGGTTACTGGGCGGTGTAGCCGCCGTCGACGGGCAGGGCGATGCCGGTGACGTAGCTGGCGCCGGGGCTGGAGAGCCACAGGACGGCCTGGGCGATCTCGTCGGCGGTGCCGAGACGGTCGATGGCCTGGCCGGCTTCGGCCTGGGCGCGGTCGAGTTCGCCGCCTTCGACCATGGCGTCGACCATGGGGGTGGCGATGGTGCCGGGGCACACCGCGTTGATGCGGACGCCGCGGGAGCCGTATTCGAGGGCGGCGCTCTTGGTCAGGCCGATCACGCCGTGCTTGGTGGCGTGGTAGGCGGCGCGGCCGGGGTTGCCGACGAGGCCGCCGAGGGAGGAGCAGTTGACGACGGCGCCGCTGCCCTGGTCGCGCATGTGGCGCAGTTCGTGCTTCATGGCCGCCCAGATGCCGCGCAGGTTGATGTTCTGGACGCGGTCGAACTGTTCGGCGCTCTCGTCGGCGGCGTCGGTGGGCGGGGGCATGATCCCGGCGTTGTTGTAGGCCATGTCGAGGCGGCCGAAGGTCTCCACGGTGCGGTCGACGGCGGCGGCGACCTGGTCCTCGTCGGTGACGTCGCAGACCAGGGCGAGGGCCCGGTGTCCGGCGTCGGTGAGTTCCTTCACGGCGGCCTTGACGGCTGTCTCGTCGATGTCGGCGAGGCCGACGGCGGCGCCGGCTTCGGCGAAGGCGCGGGCGGTGGCCAGGCCCATGCCGGAGGAGGCTCCGGTGACGAAGGCGACCTGGCCGGTGAAGTCGTAGGTGGGGTTCATGGAGATGTCTCCTCGGACAGGGGTGCGACGGGGGTTTCGGACGGGGTGCCGGAGGGTTCAGGTGGTCTGGCCGCCGTCGACGACGAGGGCGGTGCCGGTGGTGAAGGCGGCGTCGGCGGAGCACAGCCAGAGCACGGCGGAGGCGATCTCCTCGGGCGTGCCGAGGCGGCCGACGGGTTCGTCGGCGACAAGTCCTTCGCGGCCCCCGGGGCGGGTGTCGCCGAAGCGGCGGATCATCTCGGTGTCGACGATCCCAGGGCAGACGGCGTTGATACGGATGCCCTGTGCGGCGTGGTCGAGGGCGGCGGAACGGGTGAAGCCGATGATCCCGTGCTTGGCGGCGGCGTAGGCGGCCTGCCCCTTGAAGCCCTTGACCCCGGCGCCGGAGGAGACGTTGACGATCGCCCCGCCGCCGTCCTGCTTGAGCATCTGCCGGATCTGGGCGCGGGTGCACAGGAACGCCCCGGTGAGGCTGACGCCGAGAATGCGGTCCCAGTCGTTCTTGGCGGTGTCGGCGGCCGACTGGACGGGCTGCTCGACGCCGGCGTTGTTGAAGGCGGCATCCAGGCTCCCGAAGCGCTCGACGGTCCGGTCGACCGCGGCTCGGACGTCGTCCTCGCTGGTGACGTCACAGGTGAGGGCGAGGGCTTCGCCTTCGGTGGCGTCGACGAGGCGGGCGGTTTCGTGCAGGCCGTCGCTGGACAGGTCGGCGAGGGCGACCCGCGCGCCTGCGCGGGCGAACGCGAGGGCGGTGGCCCGTCCGATGCCACCGGCGGCGCCGGTGACGAAGGCGGTCTTGCCGTGGAAGTCGTAGGTGACGCTCACGTGTGTTCTCCCTTCGGGAGGCGGGCCGCAGGCGTCGGGCCCGGAGGTGGGTCGGTGCCGCGGGGAACCGGTGCGCTGGCGCCGGCGAGGGAGCGGCCGGGGGTCAGGAGGCGGCTTCGATGGTGATGCCGGTCGCCCGGCCGAGCTGGTCGGCGCTGACGTCGAGGTGGCCGAGGACGAGCAGATCCGGGGAGGGATCGGGCCCGTCCTGGTGGAAGAGGGCCAGGTTGCCCCAGGGGGCGTAGTAGGCGATGTCGCCGACCGTGGCCGCGACCGGTTCGGGGGCGCCGGCGGTGTCGAGTCTGCGCGGCAGGTAGGCGATCCGCTCGGTGCCGTGGAAGTCCTTCAGGTCCAGGGTGAGCGGCAGCAGCGCGGTGAAGTCTCGGGCGGCGGGGCTGTCGTTCAGGACGGCGTCGACGGGACGGCCGTCGAGGGTGACCCGGATGTTCATGGACGTACTCCTCCCAAAGGCGGACGAAGAGGGGGAGGTCACCGGCTTCTGTCGCCCCGCCGAGGCGGCGGCAGAGGGCGTGGCGGCCGGGGCGCTCTCCTGCGTCCCGCTGGAACAGGCGGTCACGGTCAGCAGCAGGACGGCCACCGAAGCGGCACAGCCCAGTCCGCGGCGGACTGCGGAGTTCACGAGCGGTGTCTTGAAGGTGGTCACGCGGGCATGGGCTCGGCGTAGTGCCGGAAGGCGCCGCGCTCGGTGTGGATGGCGTACAGGCGCTCGGCGAGCGCGTCGGGGCTGGAGTGCTCGGCGTCCGGGCGGATCGCGCCGGGGACGATCAGCTGGGCGGCGTGAATGTTCGCGGGCGCGAGAGCGTCGTGGAGCATCGCCGCGTAGGCGCTCTCGGCGGCGAACGCGACCGAGGTGCCGGCCACCTTGGGGTTCGGGCGTACGGCACTGCCGCCGTTGACGAACAGCAGCGTGCCCCGGCCCAGCTCCCGCATCCCCGGAAGGACGGCGTGCACACAGGTCACCGGCCCCTTGACGGAGAAGGCCAGCGGGTCCTCCAGGTCGGCGGCGGTCGTCTCCAGGACCGGCTTCATGAAGTCGCCGCGGGGCACCGGGCTGAACTGGAGGACCTCGATCGGCCCCAGCTCCTTGGCCGCCGTGTCCAGGGCTGCGGTCAGGGAGGCGGGGTCGAGGACGTCGGCGGTGAAGCCGCGCGCCCGGATGCCCTCACCGTCGAGTTCGCCCACCAGGGCGGCGAGGTGATCGGCGTTGCGGGACAAGAGGGCGACGTGGTGGCCGGCGGCGCCGAACCGGCGGGCGGCGGCCAGCCCCAAGCCGGGGCCGGCGCCGACGAGAGCGAACGTGGTCACGGTGAGCCTTTCGGGTGAGGCGGTGCGGCCACCGGGCCGGGCGGACCGCGGGGTCAGTCGGTGGCCGGGACGGCGGTGTACTCGTCGTCGGTGACCGGATTCAGCCAGTGCACGACGGCGTGGTCGTCGTCGCCCTCGTTGATGGCCAGGTGGACCATGAGCCGGTTCGGGGCGGCGCCGTGCCAGTGCTCCTCGTCCGCTTCGAACAGGACGCGGTCGCCGGGCCGGATGACCTCGACGGGACCGCCGCGGCGCTGGCACAGGCCGACGCCCTCGGTGACGAAGACGGTCTGGCCCAGCGGGTGGCGGTGCCAGTGGGTGCGGGCGCCGGGCATGAAGTGCACCAGGGAGGCGGTGACCCGGGAGGGGGCGGGGGCTGCGGCGACCGGGTCGATGTAGACGTCGCCGGTGAACCAGTCGGCCGGGCCCTTGACGGTGTCGAGCGAGCTGCGGGTGATCTGCATGGTTGCTCCTTGTGCGGTGGAGGGGGTCAGGGGATGAGGAGGGTCTTGATGGCGCGGCGCTCGTCCATGGCCCTGTAGCCCTCGGCGACCTGGTCCAGGGGGAGGGTGAGGTCGAAGACCTTGCCCGGGTCGATCCGGCGGGTGAGGACGCGGTCGATGAGGTCGGGCAGGTAGCGGCGTACGGGGGCGGGACCGCCGCGCAGGCCGACGTGGGAGAAGAACAGCTCCTGCCCGTCGACGGCGACCTCGTGGGGGACACCGACGAAGCCGACGTTGCCGCCGGGCCGGGCGGAGCGCAGGGCCTGGCTCATGGCCTGGGCCGTGCCCACGCACTCCAGGACGCTGTCGGCACCGATCCCGCCGGTCAGCTCCTTGATCTTCTCCACGCCCTCGTCGCCACGCTCGGTGACGATGTCGGTGGCACCGAACTCCCGGGCGAGCTTCTGCCGGGACTCGTGCCGCGACATGGCGATGATCCGCTCCGCGCCCATCTCCTTCGCCGCGATCACCGCGCACAGGCCCACCGCGCCGTCGCCGACCACCACGGCGGTCGAACCCCGCTTGACCTCGGCGGCGTCCGCGGCCCACCAGCCGGTGCCCATCACGTCGGAGACGGCCAGCAGACCGGGCCACAGCTCCTCGCCGGGTATCTCGTCGGTGGCGACCAGGGTGCCCTGGGCGTTGGGGATGCGCACGTACTCGGCCTGGCAGGTGGACATGAACGCGCGGTGCAGGCAGTTCGACTGGAAACCGTTCTTGCAGTTCGCACAGGTGTTGTCCGAGGTGGCGAACGAGCCGACGACGAACTGCCCCGGCTTCACCGCGGTGACCTCGGAGCCGACCTCCTCGACGAAGCCGACGTACTCGTGGCCCATCGGGTGCGGGTCGCCGATCGGCTCGGCGCCGCGGTAGGGCCACAGGTCGGAGCCGCACACGCAGGTGACGGCCGTGCGGATGATCGCGTCGGTGGGGTGAAGCAGCTTCGGGTCCTCCAGGGACTCGAAACGGACGTCGCCGGGGGCGTGGATGACTGCGCCGCGCATAGATGAGCTTCCTTCGCGTGCCGGAGCGGGCGATCCCGAAGACCGGGGCCGTCGCCGAGTGCAGGGCCAGGTGCAAGACCCCATCGCGGTGACCGGGCGAAAAGCACCACGTCATCCAGGTAACCCGCTCTTCGCGCGGGGAGCGAGACACCATCAAGGGGTGTACCGCCAGTACATCCCTATGGGCGCGGGCGGGACGTACCGTCGAAGGCGTGGACAACCGTGAAGAGGTCCGCGAGTTCCTGACCTCGCGGCGAGCCAAGATCACTCCCGAGCAGGCCGGCCTGCCCTCCGGGAGCCGCCGACGGGTACCGGGCCTGCGCCGCAGCGAGGTCGCCGCGCTCGCCGATGTGAGCGTGGAGTACTACGCCAAACTGGAGCGCGGCAACCTCGCCGGCGTCTCCCCGGCCGTCCTCGAAGCCGTCGCCCGCGCGCTACAGCTCGACGACGCCGAGCGCGCTCACCTGCTGAACCTCGCTCACGCCGCCGACGGCTCCGACGCCCTCGCCCGCCCCCGGCGCCGCACCGCGCAGTGGAGGGCGCACCGGAGCCTGCAGTGGGTCCTGGACGCCGTCACCGCCGGCCCCGCCTTCGTGCGCAACGGCCGCATGGACCTGCTCGCCACCAACGAGCTCGCCCGCGCTTTCTACGCCGACGTCTACGCCTCGGCTGGCAACCAGGCGAACCTGGCCCGCTTCCAGTTCCTCGACCCCGCCTCGCGCCGTTTCTACCCCGACTGGGAGCAGGCCGCTGACATCGCCGTGGCCATCTTGCGCACCGAAGCCGGCCGCAGCCCCCACGACAAGGGCCTGCACGACCTCGTCGGTGAGCTGTCCACCCGCAGCGACGACTTCCGCACCCGCTGGGGCGCCCACAACGTCCGCCACCACGGCACCGGCACCAAGCGTTTCCACCACCACACCGTCGGCGACCTCACCCTCGCCTACGAGGGCCTGGAGATGGCCGCCGCCCCGGGTCTCACACTCACCATCTACACCGCCGAACCCGGCTCGGCCTCCGAGGCGGGCCTGCGGCTCCTCGCCTCCTGGGCAGCCACGTCCCAGGCCCTCGCGCCACACTCGCGCGACTGATGATCCCCGGCCGACTCCGGCCACGCTCACCATGACGGTCCTGTCGTCAAACGATCGAATGACGACAGGGGCGGCAGTCGTCCGATGAACCCAGTGGTTTCGGGACCTGACGGCGGCTCCGCTCCAATGAGATCCGATGGTGGCTGACGACAGGGTGAGATGACACCCGAGGTCCGATGCGGCGGCAGAAGCGGGGAACAGCGGGACCAATCCCGTCTGCAAGAGGGGGGGCGACCGACCAGCGGTCCACCGCCCGTCAGGATCCCGTCCTCGCCGAGGCGGAGATCGAGGACCCGGTCGTCTTCGAGGAGGACCCGGGTACCTCCGGCCGCCTCCACCCGCTCCAGCGGCCGAAGTTCCGCGAGCTGCTTGCCTACGCGCGGCCGGGCGGCACCGTGCACATCTCCGAGTTGCTCCGCCTCGTACGCGGCAACCAGCACATCCTCGACGTCCTGCACCGCGACCAGCTCGCCCTGCGCATCCACGACGGAGCGTTCTCCGCCATGGACCTCACCGCCCGCCACCCGCGCACCGGAGAGCTGCTGTCCACCGTGAAGTTCATGGTGCAGACCCTCGCCGGAGCCGGCGGACTCCAGCGCGACCTCCAGCGGGAGCTGACCTACGACGGACTGCGCGCCGCCGAGGCCAAGGACAACAAGGGCGGACGCCGCCCCGCCGTGGCGGCCGACAGGGCCGACACCGTCCGCGCCGCGTGCCTGGAGGGCCGCTCGATCGCCGCCCTCGCCCGCGACCACGACGTCAGCCGAGGCGCGATCCGCACAGCCGTCGTCGAAGAGGTTCCTTCGCCGGAGCTGCCGGTCACCCTCGACACGCCGGGCAAGGTCGCCGACTTCCTCCGCACCGCCGGGCTGGACCCCACCGAGCGGGCCGCGCTCGACCAAGGTGTGACCGTACGGCGCGGCCGGGGCTACCCCCTGCGCGGCACCGCCGTCCCCTCCGCGCACCGACAGTTCCTCGCCCGCTGCCAGCCGCTCGACGGCGGCCACGGCCTCCGCGCGATCCCCGCCCAGCGCAAGGCCCGCCGCGAGTACGAGAACCGGGTCAGCACGCTCACACCGGAGCCATGATCGTTCTCAGCGCCGATCGCCGTACCGATGTTCCCCGAGGCTTCCCCGAGGCCGCAAACGCTCCACACACCGACGGCAGCGGGGGCGCCCCGAAGAGCGCCCCCGCCTCACCTCACGTCACCTCACGGCGTCACGTCGACGTACGCCGCCGCCGCGACCCCGGCCGCCGTTCGCTCGGCCGCGTCACCGGGTCCCCGGCGTCCAGCGCCGCCGCCCGGCGCCGCAGGCCGAAGTCGGCCAGGGCCTCCGCCAGCTTGTGGACGGACGGCTCGGGAGCCATCACGTCCACCCGCAGCCCGTGCTCCTCCGCGGTCTTGGCCGTCGCCGGACCGATGCACGCGATCACCGTGACGTTGTGCGGCTTGCCCGCGATGCCGACCAGGTTCCGCACCGTGGACGACGACGTGAACAGCACCGCGTCGAAACCACCGCCCTTGATCGCCTCCCGGGTCTCGGCCGGCGGCGGCGAGGCGCGCACCGTGCGGTAGGCGGTGACGTCGTCGACCTCCCAGCCCAGGTCGATCAGCCCGGCGACCAGGGTCTCCGTGGCGATGTCGGCCCGCGGCAGGAAGACGCGGTCGATCGGGTCGAAGACCGGGTCGTACGGCGGCCAGTCCTCCAGCAGACCGGCGGCCGACTGCTCACCGCTCGGCACCAGGTCCGGCTTCACGCCGAAGGCGATCAGCGCCTTGGCGGTCTGCTCGCCCACCGCGGCGACCTTGATCCCCGCGAAGGCGCGGGCGTCGAGCCCGTACTCCTCGAACTTCTCCCGGACCGCCCGCACCGCGTTGACCGAGGTGAACGCGATCCACTCGTAGCGGCCCGTCACCAGGCCCTTGACCGCCCGCTCCATCTGCTGCGGGGTGCGCGGGGGCTCGACCGCGATGGTCGGCACCTCGTGCGGCACGGCGCCGTACGACCTCAGCTGGTCGGAGAGCGACGCCGCCTGCTCCTTCGTGCGCGGCACGAGGACCTTCCAGCCGAACAGCGGCTTGGACTCGAACCACGACAGCTGGTCACGCCGGGCGGGGGCGCTGCGCTCGCCGACCACGGCTATCACCGGGCGACCGCCGTCCGGGGACGGCAGCACCTTGGCCTGCTTCAGCGTCTGCGCGACCGTGCCGAGCGTCGCCGACCAGGTGCGCTGCCGCGTCGTCGTACCGGCGATGGTCACCGTCAGCGGGGTGTCCGGCTTGCGGCCGGCCGACACCAGCTCACCGGCGGCCGCGGCCACCGAGTCCAGCGTCGTCGACACCACGACCGTCCCGTCGGAGGCGCCCACCTCGGTCCAGCAGCGGTCCGACGCCGTACGGGCGTCCACGAACCGCACGTCGGCGCCCTCGGTGTCCCGCAGCGGCACACCGGCGTACGCGGGCACGCCCACGGCGTTCGCGATGCCCGGGACGACCTCGAAGGGCACCCCGGCCGCGGCGCACGCGAGCATCTCCTCGGCGGCGCACGTGTCGAGCCCGGGGTCCCCGGTCACCGCACGCACGACCCGCCTGCCGCCCCGCGCGGCCTCCATGACAAGATGTGCGGCATCCCGCACAGCGGGGACGCCGCCGGTCATTGACGCGCCGTCAACGACCGTCAGCTGGGGCGTGCCTGCGCCCGGATCCGACGGATCGGTATCCGTGTGCACCTCGGCGACGCCCTGCCTCGCGTGCGTCCGTACGACGTCGAGCACCTCGTGCTCGGCGACGAGGACGTCCGCGTTCGCCAGCGCCTCCACGGCGCGCAGAGTCAGCAGTCCCGGATCTCCGGGTCCGGCACCGAGGAAGGTGACGTGCCCGTGTTCCGGACAGGCGGGAAAGGTGGTGGGGCTCAATGTGCTCGCTCCCCCATCAGACCGGCCGCGCCCTGGGCGAGCATCTCGGTGGCGAGTTCGCGACCGAGTGCCAGTGCCGCTTCGTGCGTCCGGGGCACGGGACCGGTGGTGGACAGCTGCACCAGCGTCGAGCCGTCGGTCGTGCCGACGACGCCGCGCAGGCGCATTTCCTTGACAGTCTGCCCGTCGGCCAAGAGGTCGGCCAGCGCGCCCACAGGGGCGCTGCAGCCGGCTTCCAGGGCGGCGAGCAGTGACCGCTCGGCCGTTACGGCGGCCCGCGTGAACGGGTCGTCGAGCTCGGCGAGCGCGGCGATGAGCTCCGTGTTGTCCGCGGTGCACTCGATCGCCAGTGCCCCCTGGCCGGGGGCGGGCAGAACCGTGTCGACCGACAGGAAGTCGGTCACCTCGTCGATGCGTCCGACGCGGTTCAGTCCGGCGGCGGCCAGCACGACCGCGTCGAGCTCGCCGCTGTGGACGTACCCGATGCGGGTGTCGACGTTGCCCCGGATCGGGACCGTCTCGATCTCCAGCCCGTGCGCGCGGGCGTACGCGTTCAGCTGGGCCATGCGGCGCGGTGCGCCGGTGCCTATGCGCGCCCCGCTGGGCAGGTCGGTGAACTTCCGCGCGTCCCGGGCGACGATGACGTCCCTCGGGTCCTCGCGCACGGGGGTGGCCGCCAGGACCAGGCCCTCGTGCTGTGCGGTGGGGAGGTCCTTGAGCGAATGAACCGCGAAGTCCACGTCACCCCGCAGCAGGGCCTCGCGCAGCGCGGCGACGAACACGCCCGTGCCGCCGATCTGGGCCAGGTGCTCGCGGGACGTGTCGCCGTACGTGGTGATCTCGACGAGCTCAACGGGCCGGCCGGTCACCTGGCTCACGGCATCCGCCACCTGCCCGGACTGGGCCATGGCGAGTTTGCTTCGCCTCGTCCCCAGTCTCAGTGCCTTCTCAGTCATGCCGGCCCTCGGTTCTTCTCAGTGCTGTTCTCGGTCCGCGAGACGGAGGCCACCGTCTCCTGGTCGAGGTCGAACAGGGTGCGCAGCGCGTCCGCGTACCCGGCGCCGCCGGGCTCGGCGGCGAGCTGCTTGACCCGGACCGTCGGCGCGTGCAGCAGCTTGTCGACCACACGCTTGACGGTCTGGGTGATCTCGGCGCGGTGCTTGTCGTCCAGGCCCGGCAGCCGCCCTTCGAGGCGGGCCATCTCGCCGGCCACGACGTCGGCGGCCATGCTGCGCAGCGCGACGACGGTGGGCGTGATGTGCGCGGCCCGCTGGGCGGCGCCGAAGGCCGCGACCTCGTCGGCGACGATCCGGCGGACCATGTCGACGTCGGCGGCCATCGGTGCGTCGGCCGAGGCCTCGGCGAGCGACTCGATGTCCACCAGGCGCACCCCGGCCAGCCGGTGCACGGCGGCGTCGATGTCGCGCGGCATGGCGAGGTCGAGGAGGAAGAGCACGGGCCGCGGGCGCGGCACCTCGGCGACCGGCTCGGGCCGGCGGCGCTCGGGGATCCGGCCGACGCTCGCGGCCGTCGCGGCGAGCGCGCCGATCAGCTCGGCGTCCGCCTCGGGCCCCGGCCGTCCCGCCTCGCGCGGCCGGTCCACGGCGGTGCCGCCGGCGGCCCAGGCCCCGTGCTGCTCCAGCGTCGCCGCGTCCATGCCGGCCACGGCGGCCTCCCCCATGACGGAGAAGCCGGTCGGTACGGAGGACAGGTCCAGCGGGCAGTTCTCGTCGGTTCCGGCGCCCGGCAGAGGCGTTTCGGCACCGTGCCGTGTCTCGGCGGGGCCGGTGTCCGCGGCCGGACGGGCGGCGGCGGGCGCGCCGGTGCGGCCCTCCACCGTCGCCGCCACGGCGTCGGCCGTGAGGACCAGCCCGGTCGCCCCGGTGCAGGAGACGGCCACGTCGGCACGTGTCAGCTCGGCCGGCACCGCGTCCATCGGTACCGCGCGGGCCAGCACGTCCGTGTCGTCGCCCTCGGTCAGGCGTTGTCCGTACTGCTCTTCGAGCAGGAGGGCGAGCCGCTCGGCCCGCTCGAAGGTGCGGTTGGCGACCACGATCTCGGCGACCCCGGCACGGGCCAGCGTGGCGGCGGCCAGGGAGGACATCGACCCGGCGCCGATGACCAGGGCCTTCTTGCCCCGCGCCCAGCTCTGGACGTCGGCTCCCGCGGCGAGCTGCTCCAGGCCGAAGGTGACCAGGGACTGCCCGGCGCGGTCGATGCCGGTCTCGGAGTGGGCGCGCTTGCCGACCCTGAGCGCCTGCTGGAACAGCTCGTTGAGGAGCCGTCCGGCGGTGTGCAGGTCCTGGGCGCGGGCCAGGCAGTCCTTTATCTGGCCGAGGATCTGGCCCTCGCCGACCACCATCGAGTCGAGCCCGCAGGCCACCGAGAACAGGTGGTGGACGGCCCGGTCCTCGTAGTGCACATAAAGATAAGGAGTGAGCTCGTCCAGGCCGACCCCGCTGTGCTGGGCGAGCAGCGTGGACAGCTCGGCGACACCGGCGTGGAACTTGTCCACGTCGGCGTACAGCTCGATGCGGTTGCAGGTGGCCAGCAGCGCGGCCTCGGCGGCCGGTTCGGCGGCGACGGTGTCCTGCAGCAGCTTGGACTGCGCGTCCGCGTTCAGCGAGGCGCGCTCCAGGACGCTGACGGGGGCACTGCGGTGACTCAGTCCGACGACGAGGAGGCTCATGCCGGCATCACGGCGGGCACGTCCCCGTCGGGTCCCTGGTCGGCGGAGGGCTGCTTGCGGGCGGCGACCGGCGGTACGGCGTCGGCCGCGGCCTCCTCACCGGCCTTGCGCTGCTCGTGGAAGGCGAGGATCTGCAGCTCGATGGAGAGGTCGACCTTGCGCACGTCGACGCCCTCGGGGACGTTCAGCACGGTCGGCGCGAAGTTCAGGATGGAGGTGACACCGGCGGCCACGAGCCGGTCGCAGACCTGCTGGGCGGCACCGGCGGGGGTCGCGATCACACCGATCGAGACGCCGTCCTCCCGGACGATCTTCTCCAGCTCGTCGGTGTGCTGCACGGGGATGCCCGCGACGGGCTTGCCGGCCATGCCCGGGTCGGCGTCGATGAGCGCGGCGACGCGGAAACCGCGGGACGCGAACCCGCCGTAGTTGGCGAGCGCGGCCCCGAGGTTGCCGATGCCGACGATCACGACCGGCCAGTCCTGGGTGAGCCCCAGTTCGCGCGAGATCTGGTAGACGAGATACTCGACGTCGTAGCCGACGCCCCGGGTCCCGTAGGAGCCGAGGTAGGAGAAGTCCTTGCGCAGCTTCGCGGAGTTGACTCCCGCCGCGGCCGCCAGCTCCTCGGAGGAGACCGTGGGGACCGAGCGCTCCGACAGTGCGGTCAGGGCTCGGAGGTACAGCGGAAGCCTGGCGACGGTGGCCTCGGGAATCCCTCGGCTGCGGGTCGCCGGTCGGTGTGTTCGGCCAGTTGCCACGGTGCTCCTGCGGGTAGAGCGGGGCTGTAGGCGGTCATACGTCCCTACGTGACCGCCCCGTCGAATGCAGGCTATGTCTTTGTGAACGCGTGCACAAAGATGGTGTCCGATTTGCCCGGCCAACGTGACCGGGGTCACGCGCCTTCGGCGCACGAACCGGGAACCGGCGCACACGCGCCTGCGTTCCTCGCCCATCGGGGGCAAAGTCGCTCACACTCCTCACGATCAACGCCCCCGAGACCATGTCGCCATCGATCCTAAGCGACCATCCGGACTACTTGTACTGATCGGTCAGTGCCCTGCGCAGGCGTTCCTCGTTCACACGCCAGAAGGTGTGCTGCCTGCCGTCGATCAGGACGACCGGGATCTGCTCCCAGTACTGGTCGTGGAGCCGGCGGTCCTCGGTGATGTCCTTCCCCTCCCAGGGGACACCGAGCTCGGCACACACCTTCTCGATGACGAGCTGTGCGTCATCACACAGATGACAGCCGGGTTTGCGGATGAGGGTGACGAGATGGTTCTCGGAGTGCTGAGGGGATGGCGGGTGCTCGGCGGTCTCGTGGGCCCCGGGCGCCTGCGGGGCCCTGCGGCGGAAGAGGGGACTCATGCCCGCCATTCTCGCGCGGCCCCGGCCGGCCACGGGCCCTTCGCCGGCGAGCGGGCCGCCCGCGGGGCCGGCGACCCGACGCGCCCGCCGGCCCGGCCGTTTAACGACACGGTCGTCCAGAGTTCACGACCCCCCGGCCTCTCGGCTCCGAAGCCCCAGAACAAACTGGCTATGCTCACAGGCATGGCCGCTCTCGGATGGCTCACCCCCCGTAGGCGCTCCGCCACGGCGCGGAGCGTGTTGGCAGGCGAGGCCTCGGCGGAGGCCGCCCGCAAGTCCACCCAGGACCTCCCCGACGCCGTCCCGGGCGGGGAACCCGAGTTTCCCGTCCCCGGTGACGACCGCGCCGCCGCCTTCTTCGACCTCGACAACACCGTGATGCAGGGCGCCGCGCTCTTCCACTTCGGCCGGGGCCTGTACAAGCGCAAGTTCTTCGAGACCCGCGACCTCGCCCGGTTCGCCTGGCAGCAGGCCTGGTTCCGGCTCGCCGGCATCGAGGACCCGGAGCACATGCAGGACGCCCGCGACTCCGCGCTGTCCATCGTCAAGGGCCACCGCGTCTCCGAGCTGAAGTCGATCGGCGAGGAGATCTACGACGAGTACATGGCCGAGCGGATCTGGCCGGGCACCCGGGCGCTCGCCCAGGCCCACCTCGACGCCGGCCAGAAGGTCTGGCTGGTCACGGCCGCCCCGGTGGAGATCGCCCAGGTGATCGCCCGCCGCCTGGGCCTGACCGGCGCGCTCGGCACGGTGGCCGAGTCGATCGGCGGCGTCTACACGGGCAAGCTGGTCGGCGAGCCGCTGCACGGCCCCGCCAAGGCCGAGGCGGTACGGGCGCTGGCGGCGGCCGAGGGCCTGGACCTGTCCCGCTGCGCCGCCTACAGCGACTCCCACAACGACATCCCGATGCTGTCGCTGGTCGGCCATCCGTACGCGATCAATCCCGACGCCAAACTGCGCAAGCACGCGCGCGAGCTGGAGTGGCGGCTGCGCGACTACCGCACGGGCCGCAAGGCGGCCAAGGTCGGCATCCCGGCCGCGGCGGGCGTGGGCGCGGTGGCGGGCGGCACCGCGGCGGCCATCGCGCTGCACCGCCGCCGCCGCTGACTCCGGCCGACGACACCGGCCGGTGACACCGGCGGCGCGCCGCCAACCTGTCCGGCCTACCCCCGAGGGGCCCTCTTCAGTCCCCTTCTTTCACATCGAGCACAACACGCACTGTAGTCACCACGAACCCGAACTGTTCCGGTCGTCAATCGATCAATCTGCAGCACCCGACCGGGCGCCATCCGGCTACAGAAGCGACGCAATCGATGATTTGAGCAACTGGGCGTAGCAGCACCTGTACGAAGCGTTATTCTCCTCAGACGCAATCCGGCACCCCACCTTCGCTACGACGGGTGAATGGTTCCGTACTGCACGTGATGGAAGCTCTGCCTCTGGGAGTCCCGTGTACCCACACGTCGGGGTTGACGCCTCGGGCCTGGCTACGCTGCGCGCAACGGTCAAATCAGCCCAAGACCTGTTGCGCGGCTTCGTCCCCACCGCGTACGCCGTCCCCGCCCTCGCCGCGGCCACCGCCCCCGTCGGCCCGTGCTATGCACTGGCCGAGGGCGCCGCCGTCGGCAGACGCGCGCGCTCGTCCTCGTCCGGGGCCGCCGCCACCCACCGCCGCCCCGCCGCGGACAGCGACAGCGCCCGCATGATGGACCTGGTCGAACGGGCCCAGGCCGGCGAGGCCGACGCGTTCGGGCGGCTCTACGACCAGTACAGCGACACCGTCTACCGCTACATCTACTACCGCGTCGGCGGCAAGGCGACCGCCGAGGACCTGACCAGCGAGACCTTCCTGCGGGCCCTCAGGCGCATCGGCACCTTCACCTGGCAGGGCCGCGACTTCGGCGCCTGGCTCGTGACCATCGCCCGCAACCTCGTCGCCGACCACTTCAAGTCCAGCCGCTTCCGGCTGGAGGTCACCACCGGCGAGATGCTCGACGCCAACGAGGTCGAGCGGTCCCCCGAGGACTCCGTCCTCGAATCACTCTCCAACGCCGCCCTGCTCGACGCCGTACGGCGGCTCAACCCGCAGCAGCAGGAGTGCGTCACCCTCCGCTTCCTCCAGGGCCTCTCGGTCGCCGAGACCGCCCGCGTCATGGGTAAGAACGAGGGTGCCATCAAGACCCTCCAGTACCGAGCCGTCCGCACCCTCGCCCGACTGCTGCCGGACGACACCCGCTGAGCCCCCGGCACCCCCGAGGTGTCACCACTCTGCGCATTCATCAAGTCACCCTCGGTCGAAGTCAGTTGGCCCCACGGTCCGGTCCTCCGTCGTCCGTAACCCAAGTGCCGCGCCGCTCGTTGTGCGGGATGCAGGCTCCCTGTGGTCACTCCCCGACCGGCTCCGACCACGCGTTCGCGTGGTTCCGTCCGGGGCGTGCAACCCTCAGGACCCCCTGGGGAGTCGACCGTCATGACGAGAGGAGGTGCCGCCAGTGATCGCGAACGTATCGGCGCACCGGCGGGCGAACGCCTTCGCCCAGGCTCTGGAGGAGCAGTCCGATCCCGGGGCGGCGGCCGAGCAGTCCGAAGGACCGGCATCCGCCGGGGCCGTCGCGGAGCAGACCGGACAGGGACGTCTGCTGTCCCTCGCCGCCGGCCTGGAGACGCTGCCCCGGCCGGAACTGGATCCCGAGGTCAAGGTCGTCCAGCGGGCCCAGCTGGTGGCCGCGTTCGAGGCCATGATGCAGGAGGGCACCGCGGGCGGCGGGGCGACGGACCCTACGGTGCCCGAGCAGCGCCGGGCCCGAGGCGCCCATCGGGCGACCTCGCTGGGAAAATTCCGGCCGCGCTCACGGCTGGCCAAGGGCCTCACCGCGGGCGGACTGGGCGTGACTGTCGCCGCCGGAGCCTTCGGCGGAGTCGCCGCTGCCAGTTCGGACGCGTTGCCCGGTGACTCGCTCTACGGCCTCAAGCGCGGCATAGAGGACTTCCGGCTCGGACTCGCCGACGGCGACGACGAACGCGGCCGGGCCTACCTCGACCTCGCGTCGACCCGGCTGAACGAGGCCCGACGCCTCATGGAACGCGACCGCGGCGGTTCCCTCGACCACGAGTCCCTCGGCGAGATCCGCCGCGCCCTGTCCGGCATGCGGCACGACGCGTCCGAGGGTCACCGCCTGCTCAGCGCCGTCTACGCCCACGACCCCGACTCCCTCGCCCCCATGCAGGCGCTCTCCACCTTCTCCCGTTCGCACCGGGAGACCTGGGGCGCCCTGCGCGAACGGCTGCCCGTGCAGCTCGGGGACGTCAGCGAAGAGGTGTCGTCGGTGTTCGACGCCATAGAGGAGGACGTCGCCCCGCTGGAGTCCCTGCTGCCGAGGTCACCGGCCCAGGACGACGCCCCCGGCGGCGACGGACCGGGGAGCAGTCCCGGCCCGACGACGACCGAGGCGCCCGGCACCGGACGCTCCGCGTCCCCCGGCACCGGCAGCGGCAGCCCGTCCGACGGCGCGCACACCGGCAGCGGCGGCCCCAGCGAACCGGCCGCCTCCCGCAGCGCCGACGACGGTCTGCTCGACGGCGACACCGGCGGCCTGATCGACCCGCCGAAGACCGGCGGCAGTGCCTCCCCGTCCCCCGGAAGCAGCACACCGCCCCCGAGGCCGGACGTCACCCTCCCGCCCCTCCTCCCCGGCCTGCTGCCCGGCCTGGGCTTCCATGGCGAGGACGCGGACTGACACGGTGGGGTGTCCCTCCCCCGGGACACCTCACCGCCGTACGCGGCCCACCCTCGGAAGGACTCGGAAGGACCCAGAAAACTCAGAGAACTCAGCGACCCCAGAACACCGAAGGACTCAGAAGAACACCGACCGCCGCTGCACCAGCAACTTGTAGAGCGTGTGCTGGATCTGCTCCCGGACCTGGTCCGTCAGGTTGAACATCAGCATCGGATCCTCGGCCGCCTCCGGCGGATAACCGTCCGTGGGGATCGGTTCACCGAACTGGATCGTCCACTTCGTCGGCAGCGGCACCGCACCCAGCGGACCGAGCCACGGAAACGTCGGCGTCAACGGGAAGTACGGGAAACCCAGCAGCCGCGCCAGGGTCTTCGCGTTCCCGATCATCGGGTAGATCTCCTCCGCGCCGACGATCGAGCACGGAATGATCGGCGCCCCCTGCCGCAGGGCCGTCGACACGAAGCCGCCGCGCCCGAAGCGCTGCAGCTTGTACCGCTCGCTGAACGGCTTGCCGATGCCCTTGAACCCCTCCGGCATCACCCCGACCAGCTCCCCCTGGGCCAGCAGCCGTTCCGCGTCCTCCGCACACGCCAGCGTGTGGCCGAGCTTGCGGGCCAGCTCGTTGACCACCGGCAGCACGAACACCAGGTCCGCCGCCAGCAGCCGCAGGTGCCGGCCGGCCGGGTGGTGGTCGTGCACGGCGACCTGCATCATCAGGCCGTCCAGCGGCAGTGTCCCGGAGTGGTTGGCGACGATCAGCGCGCCGCCCTGGTCCGGGATGTTCTCCACGCCCTTCACCTCGACCCGGAAGTACTTCTCGTACACCGGGCGCAGCAGCGACATCAGCACCTGGTCGGTGAGTTCGGCGTCGTAGCCGAAGTCGTCGACCTCGTAGTCGCCGGTGAGACGGCGCCGCAGGAAGGCCAGGCCGGCCGCGACACGCCGCTCGAGGCCGCTGTCGGAGCCCTGGGCCCGCGCCTCCCCGCCGGGCCCCTCCGGCCCGCCGGGCACGGCACCCTCGTCCCGCGCCGCCCCGCGGACGGGCAACGGCTGCACCTCGCGCACCGGCACGGGCTCCGCCGCGCCGCCCGTGCGCCGGCTCCCCCCGCCACGGCGCCGCGCCGGGCGCTGTCCCGCGCTCCCGCCGCTCCCCCGGGACCGGTCGTCGTCGAACGGAATGACCTTGGCGTCCGCCATCGTTGTCGCGCTCCTCAGTTGGCGCTCTGCGTCGGGAGGTGGCCGCTGCCCCGCAGGGACAGCTCCGCGATCCGGTCCACGGCCCCCGCGAGGGCCTGGGGCGGCAGCAGCCCCGGGCCGCGGCCGCGCACGAAGTCCGCGAACGTCTCGGCCGTCGTGTACTTCGGTCTGAAGCCCAGGGTCTCGCGCATCTGCGTGGTGTCCACGACCCGCCCGTGGGTGAGCAGCCGGATCTGCTCCGGGGAGAAGTCCGTCATCCCCAGCGTACGCACGAGGGTGCCCGCCCAGGTGACCGCCGGCAGCAGCAGCGGCACCGTGGGGCGCCCCAGCCGGCGCGAGCACTGGGAGAGCAGCAGGACACCGTCGCCGGCGATGTTGAAGGTGCCGCTGTTCAAGGTCCCGCGCCGCGGCTCGTGCGAGGAGATCCGCAGCACCTCGATCACGTCGTCCTCGTGCACGAACTGCAGCCGCGGGTCGTAGCCGAACACCGTCGGCAGCACCGGCAGCCCGAAGTACGACGCGAGGGGCGTGTCCGCGCTCCGGCCCAGGATGTTGGCGAACCGCAGCACGCACACCGCGACGTCCGGCCGCCGGCGCGCGAAGCCCCGCACATACCCCTCGACCTCCACGGCGTCCTTGGCGAAACCGCCGCTGGGCAGCGACTTGGGCGCGGTGGTCTCGGTGCAGACGGCCGGGTCGCGGGGCGCGGAACCGTAGACGTTCGTACTGGACTTGACCACGAGCCGCTTCACGGTCGGGGACTTCTGGCAGGCGCCGAGCAGCTGCATCGTGCCGATGACGTTGGTCTCCTTGACCGACGTGCGGCTGCCGCTGCCCAGCGGGGTGCCCGTGACGTCCATGTGGACGACCGTGTCGGCGCCCGTCCCCGCCAGCACCCGCCCGATGGCCGACTGCCGGATGTCGGCCTGGACGAAGTCGGCGCCGCCCAGATGGTGCTCCGGCGCGACGGCGTCCACGGCCACGACCCGGTCCACGTCGGGGTCACGCTGGATCCGCCGGACGAACCGGCCCCCCAGCTGACGGGCCACTCCGGTGACGAGCACGACCTTGCCCAAGATCAGCGCCTTCCTTTCGCCCTACTCCGTAGCCTGCCGCGTTCCCCGCCTGCGGGCCAACTTAGCCGGTCGGTGTTGCGCTGTGATGACCGCCGGATGCGGGACGTGACGAGAATCCGCGCTCACCGCGGACCCGACGGACCCCGGATACGACCGTGGCCCCCCACCGGATGCGGTGGGGGGCCACAGGACACGCCGACGGCGCAGCGTCGCTTACTTCTTGTTGCGACGCTGAACGCGCGTGCGCTTGAGCAGCTTGCGGTGCTTCTTCTTGGCCATCCGCTTGCGCCGCTTCTTGATAACAGAGCCCACGACTACCCTCGCTCACTTCTCATCACTCGGTTGTTTGGGCGCCATGGGCCCACACGACCTACGAGGGGCTAGCCTACCCGCCCGAGCGCTGAGGTCGTAATCGAGGTGGCCGGGAGCCCTGGGGGTCCCGGGGGGCCGGGGGGGGGCCGTGGAAGCACCACGGCCCCCACCCGGGCCGCCGTCAGGCCGTTTCCACCCCCACGTAGCTCTCGCGGAGGTACTCGTGAACCGCTTGCTCCGGGACGCGGAACGACCGTCCCACCCGGATCGCGGGCAGATGACCGCTGTGCACCAACCGGTACACGGTCATCTTGGACACGCGCATCACCGAGGCGACCTCCGCCACGGTAAGGAACTGAACCTCGTTCAGAGGCCTTTCGCCAGCTGCAGCCATGACACACCTGAACCTTCCGCACTCGACGGCCACCGGCTTCCCCTTCCGGTGACTCTTCGTCGCTGCGTGCTCACTCCCCAATGTAGGTGCGGGTGATGCGAATGGGGAAGAGGTGCATCCATCGGCGTCCTACTGGGACAGACACGCCCGATTGAGTACGTAGGGGATGAGGGGCCGGTAGTACTCGGGCCGCACACCGTCATCAAGCGGAACGACGACGGACACCAGCCCCTCGGCCTCCCCCACGAAGAGCGCGGGGTCGTTCACATCGCCCGGCCCGATGGCCTCGAACCCCAGCTGACCTGCTCCGCAGACCCAGCCGTGGTCCCCGATCACCAACTCCGGAAGTGGTCCGCCGGCCTCGGCCGCCATGTCCAGCGCGGTCCGAACCGGGAGCGGCGAGTGGGTGTGTGCGCCGGGCTCACAACCGGGGCGTTCCGAGCCGGCTTCCCGCACCAACGCGACTCCTCGGACGTACTCGAGGCGGTGGGTGCGTAGACCGAACCGGGTCGTTATGTCGACACGATGACCCTGCGCCGGGGTGAGGACGGCACATCCCGCCGCCGACAGGGCGTCGGCCAGTGCGACGTAGAAACCGAGCAGCCGATGCGGGTGCCCGGTGCCGAGGAGCACCGGAGCGCGACGCTCGGCCACCGCGGCGAGGCGCCCGGCGAAGGCGTCCAGAGCGGTCAGTGTCCGCTCTGGGTCGATCACATCTTGGCCCGAAACATGCAGTGGGTCGGCCGAAACACCGCACCTGCGCGCCATCAGCCCGAGCACGTCCCGCTGCCCCCACTCGCCCTCCGGGTCGATCCCGATGAGCACCCGCGGATCCCGCGCGGCGAACAACCGGTAACTCCGCAGACTCGCCTCGCGAGAGGTGGCCACGACCCCGGCGAGACGGGCATCCAGAAGGTGAGCCCGAAGAGCTCCACGGCTCAGCACCCACCCGATGCTGCCGGACCCACCCGCCCCCGCACCGCGGAACCCAGAAATCCACCCACGACCGGCGTAACCCTCCACGGCCCACGCCGCCCTGGCCACGGGCACCGGATGGTGAGGCGGTCGGCGTGCAGGGAACCCCGGGAGGCGGCGATAGAGACTGCCCGGGGAGACGCCTGCGGGCGGAGCGCCTCGGCCGACACGAAAGGCCGGCCCCGAAGGGTCCGCGCACGCCTGTCCGGGGGCGCGCCGCCGTGCTCAGCCGTGCTCGGGCTCCACCGGGAGCCACAGTTCGGCGTCGGCCTCGGTCTTCTCCGGCGACAGGCGGGTGCGCAGGATCTCAGGTCCGGTGCGGGTGCGGTACGGGTTCGACGGGAACCACTCGGTGAACACGTCCCGCCACAGCTCCTGGATGGCCCCCGGTACCGGCCCGGAGGTGGTGAAGACCGCCCAGGTGCCGGCCGGGACGGCCAACGTGGTCGTGCCCGCCGGCGCGGCCGCGGAGGTGATCACGCCGAGGTGGTAATCGAGTTCGGTGCCTTCGGCGCGGCCGGGGTCCACGCCGTCGCAGACCGCGACGATGCCGTGCGGCTCCTGGTCCGACAGCTTCTCCAGGCTCTCCAGAGCCCTCGGGTCGCTCCCCCGGACAAAGTCCATGATCGCCTGGTTCGGGCCCGTGTGCACCAGCGGCACCCGGGTCTTGAACCCGACGACGGTGAAGTCCGCCCTGTCCACGACGCGGTACCGCATGCTGCTGCTCCCCTCGATGGTGAGGCGGAAGGCCATCCGGGGCTGGGAGTTGAGCGCGGCGCCGGTACGCCGGGCCTCGCCCGGTCCGATGCCGTGCATGGCACGGAACGCCCGCGCGAACGCCTCGCCGGAGCCGTAGCCGTAGCGCACCGCGATCTCCAGCAGCGTCTCACGCCCCGCGAGTACTTCGGCGCCCGCGAGGGTGAGCCGGCGGCGCCGGACGTACTCCGACAGCGGCATGCCCGCGAGCGCGGAGAACATCCGGCGCAGGTGGTGCTCCGAGGTGGCCGCGATGCGTGCCAGCCCGGCCACGTCGAGGTCCTGGTCGAGATGGCGCTCGATGTGCTCCATGGCCTGGTTCAGCCGCTCCAGCATGCCCGGCCTCCTTCCTCTTCTCCTTTCACGACCGTCTTGCCGACGACGGCCGTGCAGCACGTCCCCCCGACACCGTGGCAGGTGCCGTTACCCGTCCCCGTCCGGACCGGGGCTGTCCTGCCCCAGCCCCCGGCGGATCGCGATCTCCACGGGCGAGTACGCGCCGTCGGCCCGTTCCAGTTCGTACGGCGAGGCCGGCATCAGCGGCGGCTGGGCCATGAAGCGCGGCCGCTCACCATGGTGCGGTTGCGCCGCGTGCACCAGGAACGGATGGCACAGGAAGACGTCACCCGGGGATCCGGTGGCGAGGGCGAGCGGCCGGTGGTCGGACGCCGCCACCAGATCGGGGGCGAGGACCAGCCCGCTCGCCCCGTCCTCCCCGTACTTCTCCAGCACCTTCGGCACGTCGAGGTGCGAGCCGACCCGGATCCGGGTCGGGGCGTCCTCCTCACCGACCTCGCTGAACAGGAACAGCATCAGCAGCGCCCGGCCCTGGGAACGCAGGTTCGTGAAGTACCAGCTCTCGCCCTCCGGCAGGTAACTGCCCTCGATGTGCCAGCCCGCGTCGTCCGGCTCCTCCTCGTGCGGGAAGCGCAGCGGGAACGTGCCCAGCGAGTAGCGCGGCTCCCAGCGTCCCGCGCCGACGAGCAGGTCGTACGCATGATGCAGGGCCGGGGAGTTGGGCGCGGCGGCGAACGGCCCCTGCGCCATGCCGCCCACCCAGTGCACGGGGCGCGTCCACGTCGAGGGGTCGTCCGGGTCGCAGCCCGTCTCCCGCCACAGCAGCCGCGCACAGTCCGCGGCCACGCGCGGCGCGACGGCGCCCTCCACCTTCACGAAGCCGTCGCGGAGGAAACGGGATACCAGGGTCGTGTCGTCCATGCCCCCATCGTGCGGTGACACCGTCCCCGTCCACCCGACATCCCCCGCACCGCCTTTGTCGGGTACGAGGACGGGCATGGGGCCCCGGTCACGCCGCCCGCTCGAGCTCGTGCCCGGAAGGGGCGGTGTGCCGGCCGCCGTCCTTCGTCGTCTCCGACGGCGTCCGGGTGCCGGAAAGACCGCAGGCCCCGACCGGGACCGCTGACGGCTCGTACCCGGCGGCCGGCCTCCCCGTCGGGCAGGCCGGCACGCCAGAACCGCACGCCGCCCGACACCCCCGTCATGCCAACAGTCCCGTCATGCCGACAGTCCCGTCATGCCGACAGTCCCGTCATGCCAACAGTCCCCGCAACGGAAACACCGCCCGACGAGCCGCCACCACCGCCTGGTCCAGCCGGTCCGCGGGGTCGTACCCCGCCTCCCACGACGCCCACGACACCGGCCACCGCCCGTCGGTCATCCGCATCGGCCCCAACTGCCGCGTCCGCGCGAACACCTCCTGCCGCCACCCCTCCGGAATCACCGTCTCCGGCTCCACCGGCCGCCCCGCCGCGATCCCCACCAGATGCGTCCACGACCGCGGCACCACGTCCACCACCGCGTAGCCGCCCCCGCCCAGCGCCACCCACCGCCCGTCGGCGTACTCGTGCGCCAGCTCGTGGCACGCCACCTGCACGGCCCGCTGCGCGTCCAGGGACACCGCCAGATGCGCCAGCGGATCCTCGAAGTGCGTGTCGGCCCCGTGCTGCGTCACCAGCACCTGCGGCCGGAAGTCCGCGATCAGCTCCGGCACCACCGCGTGGAACGCCCGCACCCACCCGGCGTCCCCGGTCCCCGCCGGCAGCGCCACGTTCGCGGCCGAGCCCTCCGCGCGGTCGGCCCCGGTCTCCTCCGGCCACCCCGTCTGCGGGAACAGCGACCGCGGATGCTCGTGCAACGAGATCGTCAGCACCCGCGGGTCCTCCCAGAACGCCGCCTGCACTCCGTCCCCGTGATGCACGTCCACATCCACGTACGCGACCCGCTCGGCCCCCAGCTCCAGCAGCCGCGCGATCGCCAGCGCCGCGTCGTTGTACACGCAGAACCCCGATGCCGCCCCCGGCATCGCGTGGTGCAGCCCGCCCGCGAAGTTCACCGCGTGCAGCACGTCCCCGCGCCACACCGCCTCCGCCGCCCCCACCGACTGCCCGGCGATCAGCGCCGACACCTCGTGCATCCCCGCGAAGGCCGGATCGTCCATCGTCCCCAGCCCGTACGACGGGTCCGCCGCGCCCGGATCCGCCGAGGCCGCCTTCACGGCGTCGATGTAGTCCTCCCGGTGGACGAGCCGCAGCGTCGACTCCCCGGCCGCCTTCGCCGCGACGACCTCCACCTCCCGGTCGAGCCCCAGGGCACCGACCAGCCCCCGCGTCAGGGAGAGCCGGACCGGATCCATCGGATGGCCCGGACCGAAGTCATAGCCCGTTACTGCCTCGTCCCACATCAGCTGTGCGCGGCCGCTCATGCCCGCCACCGTATCGGTCCGACCGAGCCTCGAACGACCTGGCGTACACCACCGTCACCAGCACCAACACCATCGGCACCAACATGGCACCGCGGTAGCTCCAGGCATCCCCGAGCGCACCCACCAGCGGCGAACCGACCAGGAAACCCACGTAGTTGAAGACGTTGAGCCGCGCCACCGCCGCATCCGACGCCCCGGGGAACAAGCGCCCAGCCGCCGCGAACGTCTGCGGCACCAGCACGCACAACCCCAGCCCCAGCAGCGTGAACCCGAGCATCCCCACCCACGCCCCCGGCGCCACGGCCACCACCGCGAACCCGCCCGCCGCGACGACCGCCCCGCCCCGCACCACCGCCGCGGCCCCCAGCCGCCGCACCCCGAAGTCCCCGACCGCCCGCCCCACCAGCGTCGTCACCATGTACACGTTGTACGGAACGGTCGCCAGCTGCTCCGAACTCCCCAGCACGTCCTGGAGGTACTTCGCGCTCCAGTTGGAGACCGTCGAGTCCCCGATGTACGCGAACGTCATCACCAGACACAGCGGCAGCAGCACCGCGAAGCCGACGCTCGCACCCCCGCCCCCGCCCCCGCCCGCCGGCGCCTCCGCCCCGGAACCCGCCCGTTCCCCGTCGACGTACCACCGGCTCCCCACCAGCGCGGCCGGCAACAGCACGGCCACCACCGGGAGGTACGACACCCACAGCGCCAGCTCCCAGTGCGCCCCCGCCCACGCCAGCGAGGCCCCCAGGATCCCGCCCAGACTGTAGGCCGCGTGGAACCCGAGCATGATGCTGCGCCCGTACGCCCGCTGCAGGCTCACCCCGAGCATGTTCATCGAGGCGTCCAGCGCCCCCACCGCCAGCCCGAACACCGCCAGCGCCACGGCCAGCTCCGCCACCCGGTCCCCCGCGCCGGCGCCGAGCAACGCCAGCAGCACCACGGGCTGGGACCAGCGCAGCACCCGACTGGGCCGTACCCGCCGCACCAGCCGCTCCGTCGCCACGCTTCCCGCCCCGGCGAGGACCGGCACGGCGGCCAGGAAGACCGGCAGCAGCGCGTCGGAGACGCCGTACCGGTCCTGGATGGCCGGGATACGCGTCACGAGCAGAGCGAAGGCGACGCCCTGCGCGAAGAACCCGAACGCCAGAGAGGCCCTGCCGCGCCGCAGCACATCTGTCATGGCGGCGAGCGTAGGGCCCCGGCTTACCGGTGGGTAGATCCCGCCAAAGGTGAATTCCCCTCAACTTCACCGAGCCCGGCGAAGGCAGGACGGGAGACGGGGCTGGAGACCGTTCCGGATTCGGGCCCGGAGGCCGAGGCGACGGCAGCGCCGATCATGTGCGCCATCGGCCCGGCACCCAGGGCACCGCTGACCACGAACGCCAGCACCATCGTGGCGACCATGACGACCGTCCCGAGCCAGACCATCGTGTCGACCGGCACCGTGTAGGCACCCACGGCCCGCACCGCGCACTCCCCGACGAACGCCCCGCCCCACACCGCGGTGAACCGCAGCTCCGCCCGCCGGAACGCCGGCGACTCGCGCCGCAACCGTTCCCAGGCGGCCTCCCGCCGGTCATCGCCCCTGAGCAGCCACGGCTTGAGGTTGGCCGTCATCATCGGCCGCCCGGTCAGCACGGACGCCAGCAGCGCGATCCCCACCACACTGCCGATCGCGCTGTCCTTCACCAGCAGCAGCCGCGCGTCCCCCGTCCCGAAGCTGAGCAGCAGCCCGGCGAGGTTCACCAGGAGGATGAGCACGGGCAGCCCGTTCACCTCACGGTGCCGGGCCAGCCCCCACCCGGTCCGCAGCACCGGCACGACACTGCTCCAGCCGAGCGCCGCGACGGAACTCATCCCGAACGCGCCCTTCAGGAGGTAGTACGACCCGACCGGCACCCCCACGTCCAGAAGAAAGGAGACGAAGGTACGACGCTTGCCCTGCCGCTGGATGTCCGTGCCCGTGTTCGTCGTCATGCGTACAGCTTCGCGGCCGGCCCCGGTCCCGCAGTAGGAACAACCGTCCGGAGCTATGCATGACAAATGTCAGCGCGCCTCCGCTGCCTCGGGTCATACGAGCAGGTCGGCCAACTCCCCCATGCCACCGAAGAGTCGAGTGGCCCCCGCCAGCTTCTCGGCCGGCGTCATCGCGGTGAACCCGAAGACGTCCATCCCGGCCGCGGCGGCCGCCTGCACGCCGAGCGGGCTGTCCTCGACGACGACGCACCGCTCCGGCGCCACCCCCATCCGCTCGGCCGCGTGGAGGAAGAGGTCGGGTGCCGGCTTCCCCCGGCCGACGTCCTGCGAGCTGAAGACGCGCGAGTCGTCGAACCACCGGTCCAGCCCCGTCCTCCGGTGCCCCACCCGGATCCGCTCATGACTCCCTGACGAGGCCACGCAGTACGGCACCCCGCCCGCAACAAGCTTCTCCAGCACACCGACGACCCCGGGGACGGGCTCCAGCTCCCGCTCGAAGGCCTCGAAGACCCGCCGGTGGAAGACGTCGTCGAAGTCCTCCGGAAGCCTCCGACCGGACCGCTCCAGCACCAGATCGTGAACCCGGTGCATCGCACCCCCCATGTAGTCGCGCAGCGACTCTTCGTACGACGTCGGGTGCCCCAGCTCGGTCAGACAGGCGGCCAGCAGCCGATTGGAAATCGGCTCACTGTCGACGAGGACACCGTCATTGTCGAAGACAACCAGTTCATAGCTCATACAATGACCCTAAACGCAGAAAACCCCGCACCGTTTCCGGTGCGGGGTTCTCCCAAAAATTGTTCGGCGGCGTCCTACTCTCCCACAGGGTCCCCCCTGCAGTACC
>NZ_JBIWJA010000051.1:0-45911 GCF_044764905.1 Streptomyces sp. NPDC093586
TCCACGACCTGCCGCAGGTGCTCGGGCGTGGTACCGCAGCAGCCGCCCACCAGGGACAGCCCGTACTCGCGGACGAACGTCTCCTGCGCGTCGGCCAGCTCGGGCGCGCTCAGCGGGTAGTGGGCACCGTCCTTGGTCAGGACGGGCAGGCCCGCGTTCGGCATGCAGGACAGCGGGATCCGGGAGTGCCGGGCCAGATAGCGCAGGTGCTCGCTCATCTCCGCCGGGCCGGTGGCGCAGTTCAGGCCGATCATGTCGATGCCGAGCGGCTCCAGCGCGGTCAGCGCCGCGCCGATCTCCGAGCCCAGCAGCATCGTGCCGGTCGTCTCGACGGTCACCGACACGATCACGGGCACGTCGAGGCCCAGGGCGTCCAGCGCGCGCCGGGCGCCGAGCACGGAGGCCTTGGTCTGCAGCAGGTCCTGCGTGGTCTCCACCAGGAGGGCGTCGGCGCCGCCGGCGACCAGGCCCTCGGCGTTGCGCTGGTAGGCGTCGCGCAGGGTGGTGTACGGGGCGTGGCCGAGGGTGGGGAGCTTGGTGCCGGGGCCCATGGAGCCCAGCACCCAGCGCTGCCGGCCGTCGCGGGCGGCGAACGCGTCGGCCACCTCACGGGCGATGCGGGCGCCCGCCTCGGACAGCTCGTGGACGCGCTCGGGGATGTCGTACTCGCCGAGAGCGGAGTGGTTCGCGCCGAAGGTGTTGGTCTCCACGCAGTCGACGCCGGCGGCGAAATACGCCTCGTGCACCGAGCGCACGATGTCCGGACGGGTCAGGTTCAGGACCTCGTTGCACCCTTCCAGCTGCTGGAAGTCGTCGAGCGTGGGGTTCTGCGCCTGGAGCATGGTGCCCATCGCCCCGTCGGCGACCACCACACGGGTGGCGAGCGCCTCACGGAGGGCGGACACACGGGTCCGGGTGTCGGCGGACGGGGTGGACGGCGACGAGGCCATGAAGGGGCTCCCTAGAATGCGACGGCTGTCGGCTTTGCGCTTCCCGGTGCCGTCCGTCGAGGACGTCCGGGAGAGAACGCACGCCGCCAGGGTAGCCGGGACCGGTGACCGGTGACCGGGGCGTCCACGAGACGGACGAGGACGGAGGGCCGGATGCCCCGCCCCGGGGGTGACGCAGGCACCCGAAGAGGCGAACCCCGCCGGCCGCCCCCTGCCAGGGGGCGGGCGGGCAGCGGAGGCCCCGGAGCCCCGCGGAACACGGTGCTGGTGCGACAGTTGCCCGCCGACCATTAGCGGGAGGTCGGCATGGACCGGTAGTGTTCGGCATTGCCGAACGACGTCAGCGACGCCGAAGTCGGCAGTCGAAGGGGACGGAGGCAGTACGTCGATGGCACGGAACATCCAGTCGCTCGAGCGGGCGGCCGCGATGCTGCGCCTGCTCGCGGGCGGCGAGCGGCGGCTCGGCCTGTCGGACATCGCCTCGTCGCTGGGACTGGCCAAGGGCACCGCCCACGGCATCCTGCGCACCCTCCAGCAGGAGGGCTTCGTGGAGCAGGACGAGGCCTCGGGGCGCTACCAGCTGGGCGCCGAGCTGCTGCGCCTGGGCACGACCTACCTGGACGTGCACGAGCTGCGGGCCCGCGCCCTGGTGTGGGCGGACGACCTCGCCCGGTCCAGCGGCGAGAGCGTCCACCTAGGCGTCCTTCACCAGCAGGGCGTGCTGATCGTCCACCACGTCTTCCGGCCCGACGACAGCCGGCAGGTCCTGGAGATCGGGGCCATGCAGCCGCTGCACTCCACCGCCCTGGGCAAGGTCCTGTCGGCGTACGACCCGGTGGCGCACAGCGAGGCACTGGAGTCCGAGCGCAAGGCGTTCACCGACCGGACCGTCTGCGCGCCGGACGGCTTCGAGCACATCCTCGACATCACGCGCGCGCGTGGCTACGCGGCCGACGTGGAGGAGACCTGGGAGGGCGTCGCGTCCATCGCCGCCCCCATCCACGACCGGCGCCGCATGCCGGTCGGCGCGGTCGGCATCACCGGCGCCGTGGAACGGCTGTGCCGGGAGGGCGAGCTGCGGCCGGAGCTGATCGCGGCGGTGCGGGACTGCGCCCGCGCGGTGTCGCGGGACCTGGGCGCCGGGCGGTTCTGAGGCGCGGACACGCGGGCGGGGCCGGGACGCCGGGTGGCGTTCCGGCCCTCGTCGTACCGTGAAACGGACATTCGGCACCGCGGTCCGCGCACCCTCCGCGCGGAGACCGATAGCCCGCGGCGATCAATAACGATCGTGCTTTCGATAACAGAGCTCTTGACGCGCGCGTGACGCCGAAGCGAGACTCCCGTCCATCGGTCGGCATTGTCGAACACCTACCGGCAATACGCGTTAGAGTGTGACAACGCCAAGGGCCGCCATCGCTCTCACACCGAGGGCGCCGGAACACCCGGAGGGACCCGGGGTTCGGCTTCCCCTGGACGAAGGACAAAGGAGTCGCGGGTGTCCAGCTCCGACATCTTCATCGGCGAGACCATCGGTACCGCCATACTCATCCTGCTCGGCGGCGGTGTCTGCGCCGCCGTGACGCTCAAGGCATCCAAGGCCCGCAACGCCGGCTGGCTCGCCATCACCTTCGGCTGGGGCTTCGCCGTCATGACGGCGGCGTACATCTCCGGCCCGCTGTCGGGCGCGCACCTCAACCCGGCCGTGACGGTCGGCATCGCGATCAAGGACGGCGACTGGAGCAACGTCCCGACCTATCTCGCGGGCCAGCTTCTCGGCGCCATGATCGGCGCGGTCCTGGTCTGGGTCGCCTACTACGGCCAGTTCCAGGCCCACCTCACCGACCGCGAGATCGTCGGCGGTCCGGGCGCGCAGGACACGACGGCCAAGGCCGTCGAGGCACAGGAGACCGGGGCCGGGCCGGTGCTGGGCGTCTTCTCGACCGGTCCCGAGATCCGCAACGTGGTGCAGAACCTCGCCACGGAGATCATCGGCACCTTCGTCCTGCTGCTCGCCATCCTCACCCAGGGCCTCAACGACGAGGGCAACGGCCTCGGCACCCTGGGCGCCCTGATCACCGCATTCGTGGTCGTCTCGATCGGTCTGTCCCTCGGCGGTCCGACGGGCTACGCGATCAACCCGGTCCGCGACCTCGGCCCGCGCATCGTCCACGCACTGCTGCCCCTGCCCAACAAGGGCGGCTCCGACTGGGGCTACGCCTGGATCCCGGTCGTCGGTCCGCTGATCGGAGGAGCGATCGCCGGAGGTGTCTACAACGTCGCGTTCGCCTGAGCGGTCCCCCGCTCGGCAAGCACCGAGCCGCAGCACACGCGCCGTACGCACCGGCCGTCACACCACGGAAACCAGGAGCACACAGTGACCGACGCCCACACCGCAGGCCCCTTCATCGCCGCCATCGACCAGGGCACCACCTCCTCCCGCTGCATCGTCTTCGACCGCGACGGGCGCATCGTCGCCGTCGACCAGAAGGAGCACGAGCAGATCTTCCCCAAGCCGGGCTGGGTCGAGCACAACGCCACGGAGATCTGGACCAACGTCCAGGAGGTCGTCGCCGGTGCGGTCGGGAAGGCCGGCATCACCCGTGACGACATCAAGGCCATCGGCATCACCAACCAGCGCGAGACGACGCTGGTCTGGGACAGGAACACCGGTGAGCCCGTCCACAACGCCATCGTCTGGCAGGACACCCGCACCGACGCCCTGTGCCGCGAGCTCGGCCGCAACGTCGGCCAGGACCGCTTCCGCCGCGAGACCGGCCTCCCCCTCGCCTCCTACTTCGCCGGTCCCAAGGCCCGCTGGCTGCTCGACAACGTCGACGGCCTGCGCGAGCGCGCCGAGGCGGGCGACCTGCTCTTCGGCACCATGGACACCTGGGTCATCTGGAACCTGACCGGCGGGGTGAACGGCGGCAAGCACGTCACCGACGTCACCAACGCCTCCCGCACCCTGCTGATGAACCTGCACACCATGGAGTGGGACGCGCGCATCTGCGAGTCCATCGGTGTGCCGATGCAGATGCTCCCCGAGATCCGCTCCTCCGCCGAGGTCTACGGCGAGATCACGGGCGGCAGGCTCGGCGACCTGCTCGGCGGCGTCCCCGTCGCCTCCGCGCTCGGCGACCAGCAGGCGGCCCTGTTCGGCCAGACCTGCTTCTCCGAGGGCGAGACGAAGTCGACGTACGGCACCGGCACCTTCATGGTGATGAACACCGGCGACAAGATCATCAACTCGTACTCGGGCCTGCTGACCACGGTCGGCTACAAGATCGGCGACCAGGACACGGTCTACGCCCTGGAGGGCTCGATCGCCGTCACCGGTTCGCTGGTGCAGTGGATGCGCGACCAGATGAGCCTGATCTCCACCGCCGCCGAGATCGAGACGCTGGCGATGCAGGTCGAGGACAACGGCGGCGCCTACTTCGTGCCGGCCTTCTCCGGCCTGTTCGCCCCGTACTGGCGCTCCGACGCCCGCGGGGTGATCGCCGGCCTGACCCGGTACGTCACCAAGGCGCACCTCGCGCGCGCCGTCCTGGAGGCCACGGCCTGGCAGACCCGGGAGATCGCCGACGCCATGACGAAGGACTCCGGCGTCGAGCTCTCGGCCCTCAAGGTCGACGGCGGCATGACCTCCAACAACCTGCTGATGCAGACCCTCGCCGACTTCGTGGACGCCCCCGTGGTGCGCCCGATGGTCGCCGAGACCACCTGCCTCGGCGCCGCCTACGCCGCCGGACTCGCCGTCGGCTTCTGGAACAGCACCGACGACCTGCGCGCCAACTGGCGGCGGGCCGCCGAGTGGACCCCCCGCATGGACGCGGAGACCCGCGACCGTGAGTACAAGAGCTGGCTCAAGGCCGTCGAGCGGACCATGGGCTGGCTCGAGGACGAGGAGTAAGAACCGCAATGACCACTCAGTCCACCCTGCAGTCCGTGCCTGCCCTGGGGACGCACCCGGCCTCCGGCTCGAACCCGAGCCGGGCCGAGACCCGGGAGCAGCTCTCCAAGGCGTCGTACGACCTTCTCGTGATCGGCGGCGGCATCCTGGGCATCTCCACCGCCTGGCACGCCGCGCAGTCCGGCCTCAGGGTGGCCGTGGTCGACGCCGGCGACTTCGCCGGCGCCACCTCCTCCGCGTCCTCCAAGCTGCTCCACGGCGGACTGCGCTACCTGCAGACCGGCGCGGTGAAGCTGGTGGCGGAGAACCACTTCGAGCGCCGTGCGGTCTCCCGCCAGGTGGCCCCCCACCTGGCGAACCCGCTCACCTTCTACCTCCCCGTGTACAAGGGCGGGCCGCACGGCGCGGCGAAGCTCGGCGCCGGTGTCTTCGCGTACTCGGCGCTGTCCGCCTTCGGCGACGGCGTCGGCCACCTGCTCTCCCCGGCCAAGGCCGCGCAGGACGTGCCGGAGCTGCGCACCGACAACCTCAAGGCCGTGGCCGTGTACGGCGACGACCAGATGAACGACGCCCGCATGGCGCTGATGACGGTGCGCGCGGCGGTCGACTCGGGCGCGGTGGTCCTCAACCACGCCGAGGTCACCGGCCTGCGCTTCACCAAGGGCCGGGTGACCGGCGCCGAGCTGAAGGACCGGCTCTCCGGCGACGAGTTCGGCGTGAACGCGCGTCTGGTGCTCAACGCCACCGGTCCCTGGGTCGACCACCTGCGCCGGATGGAGGACCCGGACGCGGCGCCGTCCATCCGCCTCTCCAAGGGCGCGCACCTGGTCCTCAAGCGCACCGCGCCCTGGAAGGCCGCGCTCGCCACCCCGATCGACAAGTACCGGATCACCTTCGCCCTCCCCTGGGAGGACATGCTGCTGCTCGGCACCACGGACGAGGAGTACGAGGGCGACCCGGCGGACGTCGCGGTCAACGACAAGGACATAGCCCAGATCCTGGACGAGGCCGCGTTCTCCATCCGCGACCAGCAGCTCGACCGGGACCTGATCACATACTCGTTCGCGGGCCTGCGCGTGCTGCCGGGCGGTCCCGGTGACACCGCGAAGGCCAAGCGCGAGACGGTCGTCACCGAGGGCCGGGGCGGCATGCTGTCCGTCGCGGGCGGCAAGTGGACCACCTTCCGTCACATCGGCCGCACGGTGATGAAGAAGCTGGAGGCGCTGCCGGGTCACCCGCTCGGTGACGACTTCGAGCCGGTCAACTCACTGCCGAAGAAGCTGCCGCTGCCCGGCGTCGCCAACCCGCGCGCGGTCGCCCACCGGCTGCTGGTGGACGGCCCGGCGCCCGGTCCGCGCATGGCGGCGGACACCGCCAGGCACCTGGCCACCCACTACGGTTCGCTGGCCTTCGACATCGCCCGCATCGCCAACGAGAACCCGGAGCTGGCCGAGCGCGTCCACCCCGACGCCCCGGAGATCTGGGCGCAGGTCGTGTGGGCCCGTGACCACGAGTGGGCCGAGACGCAGGACGACGTGCTGCGCCGCCGGACGACGCTGACCATCCGCGGCCTGGCCACGGACGAGATCCGCGCGAAGGTCCAGGACCTGCTCGACGAGAAGTAGGGCCGTCGGAGGAAGGCTCGACGGCCGGACGGCCCTGCGCGACGGAAGGGGCGCCTCCCCGCACGGAGGCGCCCCTTCCGCACCCCGTGGGGCGTTGTCGGTGCCGGCTGGTGTCCATGGGGCATGAACAACGACCGCGTGGACCCCGCCGAACTCGCCGCACTGCGTGCCGCGTTCGTCGACGACGACGGCAGGGCCCCGGCCCTCGGTCCGGAGGCGGTGCGCGCCTTCGAGGCGGAGCACGGGATCGTCCTGCCGGAGCCGTACCGCACCTTCGTCGCGCAGATCGCGGACGGCTCCCGCCAGGGCCCGCCGGCCCATGGACTCCTGGGGCCGGGCGAGTTGCCCGCCGGCTGGGGCGGCGACCCGTCGGCCAGGGACCTGAGCGAGCCGTTCCCGCCGACGGAACCCTGGCTCCGGGAGGAGGACGAGGAGAGCGACGAGCCGGAGGAGGACCGGGACGCCGTCATCGACCGGGTCCTCCACCACGGCTCGGTCGTGCTCGGCACCGACGGCTGTGCCATGGACGGGCACCTCGTCGTCACCGGGCCGCACCGCGGCCGGATATGGCGGGTCACCGACGTGGGTGCGCTGCCCTTCGGTGCCGCGTCCGGTCGTACGACCGCCGAGTCCGGCTTCGTCGGCTGGGTGCGGCACTGGGCCGACGGCAAGGAGTGGTTCGATGCCGAGGCCGCGTGAGGGCCGGGGTGTCCGGGGGCGGTGCACGGGGCAGTGATCCGTTCACTCCCCCGTGCAAGGGGGCTGCGGGCGGTCCCTCGGCACGCCGTAAGGTTGGGGGGTACGCGAGGGCACGTCGGAAGGAGGCGCTGGGTGATCGAGCTCGAGGGGGTTCCCGAGCTGATCGACCCGGTCATGGTGGCCGCGTTCGAGGGCTGGAACGATGCCGGTGACGCCGCCTCGGCCGCGGTCGCGCATCTGGACAAGGAGTGGAAGGGCGAGGTCTTCGCGGCACTGGACGCCGAGGACTACTACGACTTCCAGGTGAACCGCCCCACAGTGTTCATGGACGGCGGTGTCCGCAAGATCACCTGGCCGACGACCCGGCTCTCGGTGGTCCGCGTCGGCGGGGACAAGCCACGCGATCTCGTCCTCGTCCGCGGCATCGAGCCGTCCATGCGCTGGCGCTCGTTCTGCAACGAACTGCTCGGCTTCGCCCATGAGCTGGGCGTGGAGCTGGTCGTCGTGCTGGGCGCCCTGCTGGGCGACACCCCGCACACCCGTCCGGTGCCGATCAGCGGGACCACGTCGGACGCCGACCTGGCCCGCCGCATGGACCTGGAGGAGACCAAGTACGAGGGCCCCACGGGCATCGTCGGCGTCCTCCAGGAGGCGTGCACGCACGCGGGCGTGCCGGCGGTGTCGCTGTGGGCGGCGGTGCCGCACTACGTGTCGCAGCCGCCGAACCCGAAGGCCACGCTGGCCCTGCTGAACCGGCTGGAGGACCTGATCGACGTGCGCATCCCGCTGGGCGAGCTGCCCGAGGACGCGCGCGCCTGGCAGGTCGGGGTGGACCAGCTGGCCGCGGAGGACAGCGAGGTGGCCGAGTACGTCCAGTCGCTGGAGGAGGCCCGGGACACCGCGGAGCTGCCGGAGGCCTCGGGCGAGGCGATCGCCCGCGAGTTCGAGCGGTACCTGCGGCGCCGGGACGGCGGCTCCGGACCGGGCGGGCACGCCACGGCGGACGGCGGTGACGGCACGCCCGGGACGCCGTTCCTGCGGGACAATCCGAGCGGCCGCACCCGCCCGCCGAAGCCGCCGAAGGCGGGCGGGGACGACGAGGAGACCACAGAGGAGTGACGGGGGCGGGGCGTGCACGCCCCGCCCCCGCCGAACCTCAGACCCGGTCCACCGCCACGGCGTCGTACTCGGTGTCGGGCTGCGGCGGGTCCACGTCGAAGCGCGCGTTGGGCAGGTACAGCCGGTTCCCCCAGGCCGCGACCGTCGTCGGGATGCGGAAGCGCGGGTCGGTGATGCGGGCGATCGCGGTGCCCCGGGTACCGGCCGAGTTCAGCCGGAACACGTCGATCGCGTTCTGCCACTGCTGGACGGCGTAGAGGATCCTGCCGCACAGCAGGAGCCCGTCGCCGTTGGGGAGCCGGGCCGGGCCGAGGTCGACGGCGCGGGCGGTCCCGGTGCGCGGGTCGACCCGCATGAGGCCGCCGCCGTTCGCGAAGGCGTTGACCAGGAGCAGCGCGCTGCCGTCGGGGGTGCGCTCGATGCCGTTGGCGGTGAAGTCCGGGCCCTGCTCCCAGTCACCGCCCAGGGGGACGGTCTCCACGGCACCGGGCCGCCCGTGCCGGTCGAGGGCCAGCCGGTAGAGCACCGGCTGGAAGGATTCGGTGAACCACGCGGCGCCCGGGGTGAGGATCACGTCGTTCACGAACGTGCCGCCGGTGGCGTACACCTTCTCCGTCCTGCCCGTCCGGACGTCGACCGTGCGGATCTCCCCGCTGTCGCCGCCGCTGACGAAGAGTCTGCCTCGCGGATCGATGCGCAGGCCCACGCTGGCATGGCCGGCGCCGAGGCCCTTGGCCACGACCGTGCCGCGGCCGGTGGCCAGACTCGCCCGGAAGATGTCCCCGTTCGCCATGGAACCGAAATAGGCGAACGGAGCCCTGCCGATGGTGATGCCCTCGGGCTGGAAGCCGTCGGGCAGCGGGAACCTGCGGGGCCACGCGGCCGGGGCGGAGTCCTGCCCCGCCGCGTGGGCGGTGCCGCCGAGCAGCGCCGCTCCGCCCAGGGCGGCCGTGCCGGCGAGGAAGCCTCGTCGTGCGAAGGAACGATCGGTGGGTGGCACTGTGCGTCCTTCCGCAGAGGGCCGGCCCCGCGGGCCGGCCGTTCGGTCAACAGACGTCCACACCCCACCACATGAACGGGGGCTTCCACAGGGGTTGGCCGCGGAAGCCCCCTTGTCTCTTGTCGGCGTCCTACAGAGCGATGCCCAGCAGCGCGTCCACCGCGCGGGAGACGACGCCGGGCGCGCCGGTGTCCGTGCCGCCCGTCTCCTCCTGGAGCGCGGCCCAGCGGTCGACGGCGTCGAGCGCGGCCGGGGAGTCCAGGTCGTCGGCGAGGGCCTCGCGGATCTCCTCGACGAGCGCCTCGGCGGGCGGGCCGTCGGGCCGGGACACGGCGGCGCGCCACCGCTCCAGCCGGGCGACGGCGTCCCGCAGCACCTGGTCGGTCCACTCCCAGTCGGAGCGGTAGTGGTGGGCGAGCAGCGTGAGCCGGATGGCGGCGGGGTCGACGCCGTCGCGGCGCAGCTGGGAGACGAAGACCAGGTTGCCCTTGGACTTGGACATCTTCTCGCCGTCGAGAGCGACCATGCCGGCGTGGACGTACGCCTTGGCCATGGGGAACTCGCCGGTGAGCACCTGGGCGTGCGAGGCGCCCATCTCGTGGTGCGGGAAGGCCAGGTCGGAGCCGCCGCCCTGGACGTCGAAGCCCATGCCGAGGTGGTCCAGGGCGATGGCCACGCACTCGATGTGCCAGCCGGGGCGTCCGCGGCCGAGGGAGCCGCCGTCCCAGCTGGGCTCGCCCTCGCGGGCCGCCATCCACAGCATCGGGTCGAGCGGGTTCTTCTTGCCCGGCCGGTCCGGGTCGCCGCCCCGCTCGGCGGACAGCAGCCGCATGGCGGCCGTGTCGAGGTGGGAGACGCCGCCGAAGTGGGGGTCGGACTCGACGGAGAAGTAGATGTCCCCCTCGAGCTCGTAGGCGGCGCCGGCGTCGCGCAGCCGCTCGACGAGCGGGACGATGCCGGGTATGGCCTCCACGGCGCCTATGTAGTGCTTCGGCGGGAGCATGCGCAGGGCGGTCATGTCCTCGCGGAAGAGGGCGGTCTCCTTCTCGGCGAGGGCGGTCCAGTCGACGCCGTCCCGCTCGGCCCGCTCCAGGAGGGGGTCGTCGACGTCGGTGACGTTCTGGACGTAGTGGACCTGCCGCTTGGTGTCGAGCCACACGCGCTGCACGAGGTCGAACGCGTTGTAGGTCGCCGCGTGCCCCATGTGGGTGGCGTCGTACGGGGTGATGCCGCAGACGTAGATACGGGCGACGGGACCGGGGTCGAGGGTGACCGGGCCGCCGGTCGCGGTGTCGTGGATCCTCAGGTCGCGGCCCTGACCAGGCAGGGCGGGGACCTCGGAAGCGGGCCAGGCATGCATGTCATGAGCCTAACCGGACGGGTGTTCCGTCCACGAACCGGACCGGACCGGATGGCCGGTGAGGCGCTCTTGCGCGTCACCGGCCGTTGTGCAGGCCGGGCACCTACACGGGTGGCCAGGGGATGGCCGGCCACTCCCCGCCCGGTTCCGGGTGCTTCCCGGACGCCAGGAGGGCGTCGACACGGGCGCGCGTGGCCTCCAGTTCGGCGGAGGTGATCAGTTCGCCGAGCCGGGCCGCCAGCGGTGCGCCGTCCTTCAGGGCCTCCCGGAGGGCGTCGAGCACCGCCAGGGCCTCCGCGGTCAGCGGGTCGCCCGCCCAGCCCCACAGGAGCGTCCGCAGCTTGTTCTCGGCGTGGAAGGTCACCCCGTGGTCGATGCCGTAGAGCAGGTCCCCCGCCGCGGGCAGCAGGTGACCGCCCTTGCGGTCGGCGTTGTTGACGACGGCGTCCAGGACGGCGAGCCGGCGCAGCCGCTCGTCGTCGGCGTGCACGAGCAGCGCCGTGCGGCCCTCGCCGACCTCGGCGAACGCCACGGCCTTCCAGCCGGGGCCGGGCTCCTCGGCGTCCACCAGGGCGAGCAGTTCCGACTCCGGCACGGCGTCGATCCACAGCTGGACCATGCCCTCGCCGTACGGGCCGTCGCGCAGCACGGTGGGCGGCACGAGACCCCAGCCGGTCGCCTCGGAGACCTCGTACGCGGCGACCTCGCGCTGGGCGAGCGTGCCGTCCGGGAAGTCCCACAGGGGACGCTCCCCCGCCACGGGTTTGTAGACGCAGGCCGCCTCGCGTCCCTCGTGCGCCACCGTGCAGTACAGCGCCGCGTTGGACGCCTCGCGGATGCGGCCGCGCACGGTCAGCTCGCCCCGGGCGAGCAGCTCGGCGGTCGCCGCGTCGGTGGTCACGCTCCGCGGCGGTATCCGTTCTGGCGCGGACATACGTGTCCTTCCGGGTCGAGCGGGAGGCTGCACAGCGGGCACGGCGGCCGCCCGGCGTTGACGACGTCGAGGGCGCGCTTGGCGAAGGCCCTGGCCTGCGCGCCGGAGAGGCGGACCCGGAGCATCGGGGGGCCGTTCTCCTCGTCCTGGAGGAGCCGTTCCTCGGCCTCGGCCAGGTCCTCCTCGGTCTCGGCCTCGAGCTCGACGAGGGCCTGCGCCTCGACGACCATGCACTGGTCCTCGCCGTCCCAGGCGAGCGCCATGGTGCCGACCCGGAACTCCTCCTCGACGGGGGTCTCCAGCGGCGCCGTGTCGGCGGCCTCCGTGGGGGCCACGGCGGGTACGACGGTGCTGCCGCCGCTGCGCCGCACGACCTCGTCGAGCAGTTCGTCCATGCGTTCGGCGAGCGCGGCGACCTGGGTCTTCTCCAGGGCCACGCTGGTCACCCGGGAGCCGGCGACGGCCTGGAGGAAGAACGTACGGCGTCCGGGAAGCCCGACCGTGCCGGCCACGAAACGATCCGGTCGGTCGTAGAGGAACACCTGACGGGACACGTCCTGTCTCCATGGGAAGTCGGGGGAAGCGGAAATCGGGGGGCGGTCACTGCTGTGATCGCTTCACCCTACTGCGGCCGACGATCACGGTGCGCCCGCACCACCACCGACGGGGGCGTCGCCCTCCGCGGGTTCCTCGCGCGGCGCCAGGGAGGCGAAGTCACCGGTGTCGCCGAGGCGGACGAGGAACGGCCGCAGCCGGGTGTAGCGGATCGCGGTGACGGAGCAGGGTTCGACGGAGATGCGCTGGAAGAGGTCGAGGTGGAGGCCGAGCGCCTCCGCGACGAGGGACTTGATGATGTCGCCGTGGGAACACATGAGGTACACGGCGTCGGCGCCGTGGTCGCGCTCCACGCGCGCGTTCCACTCGCGTACCGCCTCGGCGGCGCGGGTCTGCATGGCGCGCATCGACTCGCCGCCGGGGAACGCCGCCGCGGAGGGGTGGGCCTGCACGACCTCCATCAGGGGCTCGTCCTTGAGCTCGGCGAGTTTGCGGCCGGACCAGTCGCCGTAGTGGCACTCCCCGATCCGTTCGTCGGTGTGCGCCCGCAGTCCGGGGCGGGCGTCGAGCAGGGGCCGGACCGTCTCCTGACAGCGCTGCAACGGGCTGACGACGACCTCGGCGAGCGGCAGGCCGGCGAGCCGCCCGGGCAGCGCGGCGGCCTGTGCGGCCCCGCGTTCGTCGAGGGCGACGCCGGGCGTCCAGCCGGCGAGCAGTCCTTCGGTGTTGGCGGTGGAACGTCCGTGCCTGACCAGGATCAGCGTGGGCATGCGGACAGGGTAGGCATACAGCCCGGCGCTCGGGCGCCGGGGCGAAGGGAGAATGCGTTCGGTGATCGTCGACTGTGCCATCTACCGGGGCGGGCACCGGACGGACGGGCCCGAGGACTTCTCCGACGCGCTCGGCGAGGCGCGGGAGGCGGGCGGCTTCGTGTGGATCGGGCTGTACGAACCGACGGAGGAGGAGTTCGACCTGGTCAGCCAGGAGTTCGGGCTCCATCCCCTGGCCGTGGAGGACGCCCTGAAGGCGCACCAGCGGCCCAAGCTGGAGGTGTACGAGGACTCGCTCTTCGCCGTCCTCAAACCGGTGGTGTACGAGCCGGAGAGCGACACCGTGTCCACCGGCGAGCTCATGATCTTCCTGGGTGACGCGTTCGTGGTCGTGGTCCGGCACGGCGAGGGCTCCCCGTTGAAGGACGTGCGGCGGCGTCTGGAGCACGAGCCGGAACTGCTCGGCAAGGGCCCCACCTCGGTGCTGTACGCGATCGCCGACGCCACGGTCGACCACTATCTGGACGTGGCCACCGAGCTGGGGACCGACCTGGAGGAGCTGGAGGCGGAGGTCTTCTCGCCGGACGGCGGCGGATCGCGGCACACGGCGTCGCGCATCTACAACTTCAAGCGGCAGGTCCTGGAGTTCCGCCGCGCGACGGGCCCGCTGGCACCGCCGCTGGCCCGCCTGGCCGGGTCGTTCGGCGCCGGGGTGCCGTTCGTGAACGACAAGGCACGGCCGTTCTTCCGGGACGTCAGCGACCACCTCACGCGGGTGAACGAGTCGGTGGAGGGTCTGGACCGGCTGGTCTCGGACATCCTGTCCGCACACCTGGCGCAGATGAGCGTCCGCCAGAACGACGACATGCGGAAGATCTCCGCGTGGGCGGCCATGGCCGCGGTCCCCACGATGATCGCGGGGGTCTACGGCATGAACTTCGACCACATGCCGGAGCTGCACTGGGTGTGGTCCTACCCTGCGGTGATCGCGCTGATGGCCGCCCTGGAGGTGCTGCTGTTCCGGCTGTTCAAACGCCGGGGCTGGCTCTGAGTCCCGGTGGGGCCCGCGCGCCTCAGGCGAACTCGGGGGCCGTGGTCGCGGGTCCGCCGAGGGCGTCGCGCCGCTCGGGTGTCCGCAGGGTCACCATCCGGCGCCAGCCGGCCAGCCGCTCGTAGGCGTACACCGCGTGGATGCCCGCCGCGAGCAGCGCCGACCTCGCCCGCGACCAGCCGAGCAGACGGCCCATGCGGGCCATCACCGCGAGGCTGACGTCCCGGTGGACGCGGATCTCGGCGTGCGCGCACTCGCGCAGCGTCCGCCGGATGAAGCGGCCGTGGCCGGCGGCGGCGTAGCGCAGCAGTTCCTCGTGGGAGTAGGCGAGGTGGTTGTCCTCGTCGGCCGAGATCATGCGCACGGCCCGGCCCAGGTCGGGATGGTCCGCGAAGTGCTCGAGGAGCAGCGCCATCTGCTCGGCCGCGCGCTGCTCGGTGACCCTGCTGTGCGCGAGGTAGGTGATGACGTCCCGCACGGTCAGGGGCCGATCGGCCTTGAGCTTCTCGTGGGCGAGGCCGATGCCGCGCCGCTCCAGGAGCCCGGTGTAGTCGGTGTCGGGAGGCACGTCGACGGGTTCGAGGCCGCGCTTCCTCAGCAGGGCGTTGAAGATCCGCCCGTGCTTGTCCTCGTCCGCGCCGTGCCGGGCGATCTTGGGGGCGAGGGCACGCTCGCTCTCCGGCACCAGCGCCGCGATGCGCGCGTTCTCCCAGCCGCCCTGCGACTCGCCGCCGGCGGCGATGGAGCAGAAGAGACGGAACGACTCGTCGTTGTCGAGGATCTCCTGGAACAGGCTCTTGGCCGAAAGCATCGCTGGCACCTCTCTGCCTCCGCAGGGCTCCGCGGCTTCTCCGGTTTCGCGGCTGCACGGGGTCGCGGGGTCGCGGGTTCTGCGAGTTCCGCGTGTTCCGCGATTCCACGGGTTCCGCAAAGAACGAGTCAAGTGCGGGACGCGGGACCCGGCAACAGGTGCGACGGGCAGGTCCGCCGAACGGAGGAGGGCGCGCGTACGAGGGGGCGTACGAAGGGGGCGTAACCGCACGCGCGCGGGCGCGTTGTTCCGCGTGACGGCCGTGGCGGGGAAGACCCCCGAGCCCCCACCACGGCCGCAGATCCTTCCGGACGTGCGCCGCCCTCAGGCGAGCCCGGCGCGCTCCAGGGCCTCGGTGCCGGCGCGGAGGGAGGCGATCCGCTCGTCCAGGGTGAAGCCCGCGGGAGCGAGGGTCAGCGTGGTGACACCGGCGGCGGCGTAGGCCTTCATCCGGTCCGCGATCCGGTCGACGCTGCCGAGCAGGGTCGTCCGGTCGATCAGGTCGTGCGGTACGGCCGCGGCGGCGCCCTGCTTGTCGCCGGACAGGTACTTGTCCTGGATCTCGGCGGCCTCGCGCTCGTAGCCCATGCGCTGGGCGAGCTGGTTGTAGAAGTTCTGCTTGCGGCTGCCCATGCCGCCCACGTAGAGCGCGGTGTAGGGGCGGAAGGTGTCGGCGAGCGCGGTGACGTCCTTGTCGTCGCCGAGGGCGAGCGGCAGGGTGGGGACGATGTCGAACCCCTCGAGGGTCTTGCCGGCCTTCTCGCGTCCGGCGCGCAGATGCCGGACCGCGGTCTCCTCCAGGTGGTCGGCGGACGGGAAGATGAGCAGGGCGCCGTCGGCGATCTCGCCGGTCTGCTCCAGGTTCTTCGGGCCGATCGCGGCGATGTACAGCGGGATGTGCTCGCGCTGCGGGTGCACGGTCAGCTTGATCGGCTTGCCGGGGCCGCCGGGCAGCGGCAGCGTCCAGTGCTGCCCCTCGTACGACAGCCGCTCCCGGGTCATCGCCCTGCGGACGATCTCGACGTACTCGCGGGTGCGGGCGAGGGGCTTGTCGAACTTCACGCCGTACCAGCCCTCGGAGACCTGCGGCCCGGAGACACCGAGGCCGAGGCGGAACCGGCCGCCGGAGAGGGAGTCGAGGGTCGCGGCCGTCATCGCGGTCATGGCCGGCTGACGGGCGGGGATCTGGAAGATGGCCGAGCCGACGTCGATGCGCTCGGTCTGCGCGGCGACCCAGGTGAGCACCGTCGCGGCGTCCGAGCCGTAGGCCTCGGCGGCCCAGCACACGGCGTAGCCGAGCCGGTCCGCCTCCTTGGCGACGGCCAGGTTGTCCGCGTCCATTCCGGCACCCCAGTAGCCGAGGTTGATCCCGAGCTGCATGGCCGATTCCCCTTACCGATCAGTAACGTCCGTGGTGCCCCGACCCTAGCGCGCGGATCCGGTTGTCCACAGGCCCCCACGGCGCAAGCCGTGGCCAGTAATGTCGGCGTTCATGGAGCAGAGGCATCTCGGCCGCACCGGCCTGCGCGTGTCCCGCATCGGTCTGGGCACCCTCACCTGGGGCAGGGACACCGACGAGCACGACGCTGCGGATCTCCTGAAGACCTTCTGGGAAGCGGGCGGGACGCTCGTCGACACCGCGGACGTGTACGGCGACGGGGAGGCCGAGTATCTCCTCGGCCGGCTCATGGAGGGCCTGGTGCCGCGCCGGGACCTGGTGATCTCGACCAAGGCCGGCAGCGTTCCGGATCCCGAACGCCGCTTCGACGGCTCGCGCGGCCACCTGCTCTCCGCGCTGGACGCCTCCCTCGCCCGGCTCGGCACGGACCACGTGGACGTGTGGCACCTGCACGCCTTCGACCCGCACACACCGCTGGAGGAGACGCTGCACGCCCTCGACGTGGCGGTCAGCAGCGGCCGCGCCCGTTACGCCGGGGTCTCCAACTTCTGCGGCTGGCAGCTGGCCAAGGCGGCGACCTGGCAGCTGGCGGCGCCGGGGGTGCGCAACCGGCTGGCGAGCACGCAGATGGAGTACTCGCTGCTGCAGCGCGGCGTCGAGCGCGAGGTGCTGCCGGCCGCCCTGGACCTGGGCATCGGTCTGCTGCCCTCCTCGCCGCTGGGCCGGGGGGTCCTCACCGGCAAGTACCGCAAGGACGCGACCCCGCCGGACTCGCGGCGCGCCTCGGAGCACCTGGCCCCCTTCGTCGAGCCCTACCTCGACGAGACGGCCGGTCACATCGTGGACGCGGTGGCGACGGCGGCGGACGGGCTCGCGGTGTCCCCGCTCCAGGTCGCCCTGGCCTGGGTCCGGGACCGGCCCGGGGTGGTCGCCCCGATCATCGGCCCGCGCAACGCGCGGCAGCTCACGGCGGCGTTGTCAGTGGAGGCCCTTAGTCTTCCTGACGAGATCCGCCGGGCGCTCGACGACGTGTCGGCGCCCGTGCACCGCTATCCCGATCACGACTGGAGCACGCTGTGAGCACGCAGCCCGAACCCGCCGAGGACACCGCGGACGCCGTGGACACCGGGCCGGGAACGCCGGGCGCCGCGCAGGAGGCCGAGCAGGGCGACGCCCCGTCCGGAGGCCGGGACGCCCCCGTGGAGACGGCCGAGGAGACTGCCGGGGAAAGTGAGCCGCCCGCCGGGGAGGGTGAGCCGCCTGCCGCCGACGACGCGCGGCCGGCCGGGGGCCACACCGGTACCGCGGGTGAAGACGCGGCGGCCCGGATGTCCGAGGCCGAGGCCGAGCTGGCCGCCCAGCGGCTGGAGCGGGAGCGGATCGAGCGGCGCAAGGCCGAGAAGCAGCAGCCGATCGCCAGCGGGGCCAAGCTCAGCGGCACGGCGGCCGAGCTGCTCGCCGCCGTGCGCGCCGTGGAGAGCGGCGAGAAGCCGCCCGCCACGGTCTTCGACGCGCCCCGTCCCGTGCCCCTCCGCCCCGCCCCCGAGCCGGTACGGCGCCCACAGCCGACCCCGGCCGCGCCCGCCGCCGTGTCCGTCGGCCCCGCACCGGAGACCGTCCAGGCCGTACGGCGCGTCCTGGCCGAGGGCGGCGCGCCCGACACGCTCGCGCCGCAGACCGCCGCGCTCCTCGGCGAGGCGGCGGAGGAGACGCTGCGCGCGGACCCCTGGCAGCTGCTGCGGGTCGCCGGGGTGCGGCCGGAGCAGGCCGACGGGTTCGCCCGGGCGCTGCTCGGCGCGGAGTGTGGACCGGACGACGAGCGGCGGGGGCGTGCGGTCACCGGCTGGCTGCTGGAGCAGGCGGCCCTGGCCGGGCACACGGTCCTGGAGCTGCCGCGGCTCACGGCAGCGCTGGCCCAGCGGGGCGTGCCGGATCCCGACGCCGCCGTACAGAGCACGCTCGCCGAGGGCGATGCCCTGGTCTTCCAGGACGCCCTGGAGGAGACCGGCGCCCGCCCGGGCGGCGGGGACGCGGGGGCGGAGGGCGCGGACGAGGCCGAGGAACGTCCGGTGCGGACCCTGGTCGGCCTGGAGCGGTACGCGCTCGCGGAGGAGAGCCTCGCCGACGGCCTGGCCCGGCTGGTCGGCTCGGCGCCGAAGCAGAACGGTGCGGCGGACGGCTGGGAACGGGCCGCCGCGTCCGCGCGGGGTTCCGCCGCCGACCTGATCCGTGCGGTCGCGGAGCACGGGCTGGTCCTGCACACCGGCGGGGAGGCGTCCCTGGCCGAACCGGCGGCCCTGCTGCGGGCCGCGCACGGCCTCGGGCTGCGCGCCTGGGCCGCCGCGCACGGCCCGCTCGGCCGCGACCGCTTCGCCGCCCTGCCGGCCGACCGGCCGGCCGCACCGCACCCGGACTCCCCCGCACCGGACGGTCCGCGCGTCGTCACCCTGGCCGGGCTGCTGGCCGGGGCCGAGGGACCCGGGCGGGACGCGGACGGGGCGCTGGACCTCGATCTTCTCGTCGTGCTCGACGCACCGCAGATGGACGTCGAGACGGGCGCCCTGCTGGTGGAGTCGCTGCCCGACGGGGCGCGGCTGGTGCTGGCCGGCGACCCGGGTGTGCTGTGGTCCGTGGGGCCGGGGCGGGTCTTCGCCGATCTGCTGGCGGCGCGGATCTGTCCGCAGATCGCCTCGCGGCGTCCGGACCCGGGCCCGCTGGGCGAGCTGGTCTCCGGCATCGGCATCGGCGAGCTGAACCAGGTCGAGGCGCCCGGCAAGGAGGTCGTGATCGTGCCCGTGCGGGACGCGGGCGAGGCCGTGCACCGGACCGTGCAGCTCGTCGCGGACTCGGTGCCGCGGGCGATCGGCGTCCCGGCCGAGGAGACGCAGGTGATCACACCGGGTCACGGCGGCGCGGCGGGCACGCGGGTGCTCAACGCGGCGCTGAAGGAGCGGCTGAACCCGGGCCCCGGCCGCTTCGGCGGCTTCGACCCCGGTGACCGTGTCGCCTACTCCCCGGTGCCGGGCCGTACGCTGCCGGGCCGTGTGGTGAAGGCCGACGCCGACGGACTGCACCTGTCCTGCGCGGGCGAGGCCGTCGTCGTGCCGAAGGAGCAGGTGGAGCGGACCGTGCGGCACGGATGGGCGCTGACCGCGCACCAGGCGGTCGGCGGGCGCTGGCCGGCGGTGGTCGTGGTCCTGCCCGGCGACGCCGCGCAGGCGCTCAGCCGCCCGTGGGTCTACACGGCGTTCGGACGGGCCGCCCACCATCTGTCCGTGGTGCACGGCGTGGACCAGGCGCTGCCCCGTGCCGTCGCCGAAATGCGGGCCAAGCCGCGCACGACCCGGCTGCCGGCGCTGCTCGCTCCGCAGGTCCCGGTGAGCGGCTGAGCCGCGGGGCGCGGGCGCCCGGCCCGGATACGACGACGGCGGCGGCCGCGGGGTACGTCCCCGCGGCCGCCGCCGTGCGTGGCGGGCCGCTCAGCGATCCGCCCGCAGCCGCTCCGGCTCGCCGTCCTCTTCCTCGTCCGTCTCCTCGTCCAGGTCCGTGTCGAGGTCCTCCTCCTGTTCCGGCACGTCGTCATCGTCGTCATCGTCATCGTCGAACTCGTCGTCGAAGACCGCGCTGACGTCGAAGCGGCAGACCACCCGCTGGGGGTCGACCTGGTCGAACGGCGCCTCCAGCCACTCGCCCGGTTCGGCGCTCTCGTCCGAGGCCGTCACCCAGAGCGTGGAGTCGCCCTCCTCCAGGCCGAACTCCTTGTGCCGGGAGGCGATCTCGTCCGCCTCGAACTCGCCGAACAGGATGCCGAGTGCCCCGTGGACCGTGCCGGAGACGTCCGCACCCACGTCCGCCTCGTCGTCGGCCGTCTCGATCCGCCGCGCCTGCGCCATCAGCCGCTGCGGCTCCGCCACCGCGTAGTCGCGGCGGATCAGTACGCTCAGCGCGTTCGGTTCCTCGGGGCCCGTGTACGGCGGCGTCTCGTCGGCACCGGGGATCTCGAAGGGGGTCACCTCGTCGTAGCGTTCGTAGAGCAGTTCGTCGTACGCCTCCGCGGCCGCGGCCAGCTCGTTGAACGCCTGGTAGACGGCCGGGTCGTCCTCCCCCGACCGGCGTTCGACCGCGGCCAGGTGGCGGTCGATCGCGGTCTTGACCGCCTCGGCGGCGGCGCGTACCTCGGCAGCGGTGGGCTGCGCAGCATCAGACATAGTGCAGACGCTATCCGTACCGGGCCCCAGACCGCACAATAGATGCGATGCCGGAATACGAATTTGTCGACGTGTACGTGCCGCGCGGGGTTTCCCGCAAGGAGACGACGCGTCTGCTGACCGACCACGCCGAGTACGGACACTGGGAGTTGTACCGCCTGAGCCTGCTGCGCGACGGCAGTCGCAAGGTGCGGCTGCGGCGGCGGATCATCCGCCAGGTGCGCGCGACCTGGTGACCGGCGCACGGGGCGACCCGGCGCCGGTGACGGGACCGGAGCGGGCCCCGCCGGTGCGGGGCCCGCTGCGTATGCCGGTGCGCCGTGTCAGGCCGCGGCGCGCGCCTTGCGGTAGAGCACCGTGCCCGCGAGCAGTGCGCCCGCGCCCACCGGCAGGGCGAGCCCGAGCGGCAGGTCGCTGCCGGTCTCGGCGAGCTGCGCGCCGTGCCCGGGCTGGGCGACGGTCCGGGCGCCCGGCCGGTCGACGTGCGAGGAGCCGCCGGGCGTCTCGTCGCCCGGGGTGGACGGGTTGCCCGGAGTGGCGGGGTTGCCGGGCTCACCAGGGGTACCGGGGTTGCCCGGCTCGCCCGGTGGGGTGGTGTGGTCTCCGCCGCCCTCGTCGGCGCAGTCGTTGCCCGCGGCCGGGTTGAGGACGCCCACGACGTCGATGCTGTTGCCGCAGACGTTCACCGGCACATGGACCGGCACCTCGACGTGGTTGCCGGAGCCGACCCCGGGCGAGTCGGCGGCGTGTCCGCCGGCGTGCGAACCGCCGTGCGAGCCGTCGTGGCCGCCGGAGTCGCCGCCCCGGTTGGCGCACGCGTTGCCCACCGCCGGGTTGAGGACGCCGACGACGTCGACCGTGTTGCCGCAGACGTTCACCGGCACGTGCACGGGCGCCTGCACCGTGTTGCCGGACAGTACGCCGGGCGAATCCGAGGCGGATCCGTGCGCTCCCGAGTCGGCGTGGGCGGCGCCGCCCACGGCGGCGAGCACGCCGGTGGCGGCCGCCACCGTCATCAGGCCCTTGCGGGTGACCTGTCGCATTTCAGAAATCCCTTGCCTTGCCCTAGTCCCGTAGTGCAGTCCCTCAGCGCCGAGAATTCCGTCGTCTCCGGCACTGGTGCACACTGAATGTTCCTTGTCCCAAAACCCGCGGCCCCGGAGCGCGTGGCGTGCGCTCCGGGGCCGGCGGACTCAGACCCTCACGGGGCGAGACGCGACGTCACTTGTTGACGCAGGCGTTGCCGAAGGCGGGGTTCAGCGCGCCGATCACGGAAATCGTGTTGCCGCAGACGTTCACCGGGACGTGCACGGGAACCTGGACGACATTGCCGGAAACGACGCCCGGGGAGTGGGCGGCGACGCCCTGCGCACCGGAGTCGGCGGCGGCCACACCCGCGCCCGCGAGGACCAGACCACCGGTGGCGACCGCAGCGGCGACGACCTTCTTGAGCATTATTCCTCCTAGTTGACAAAGGCGATCCGAGATTGCCGATCGCATCAGCTGTAACGAGGACGGAGTAATGAGGCTACGAGCCTATGAGCGTATTCACCCTTCCCGGTCACCTCCCGCACGTGCGGTCGAATACCGGTGAAGGGTGAATTCTCGTTCCGGCGGTTCTCTCAGGACGCGTCGAGGAACCGGTCGAGCACCCGCACGCCGAACTGCAGTCCGTCCACCGGCACACGCTCGTCGACGCCGTGGAACATGCCAGCGAAGTCCAGCTCCGGCGGCAGCTTGAGCGGCGCGAAGCCGAAGCCCCGGATGCCGAGGTCGTCGAACGACTTGGCGTCCGTCCCGCCGGAGAGCATGTACGGGATCGCCTTCGCGGCCGGGTCCTCCGCCACCAGCGCGGACTGCATCGCGTCCACGAGGGCTCCGTCGAACGTGGTCTCGACGGCCTTGTCGGAGTGGACGTCCTCGCGTCGCACCTTCGGCCCGAGGATCCGGTCGAGGTCGGCGAGGAACTCCTCCTCGTGTCCGGGCAGGAACCGCCCGTCGACGTGCGCGGTCGCCTCCCCCGGGATGACGTTGACCTTGTAGCCCGCGCCCAGCTGCGTGGGATTGGCGGTGTTGCTCAGGGTCGCGCCGATGAGCTTGGCGATGCCGCCCAGCTTGGCGAGCGTTCCCTCCATGTTCTCCGGGTCCAGCTCGGTGCCGAGCGCGTCGCCCAGTTCGTCGAGGAAGGCCCGGGTCGTCTTGGTGACGCGGACGGGGAACGTGTGCCGGCCGAGGCGCGCGACGGCCTCCGACAGCTCGGTGATGGCGTTGTCGCGATGGATCATCGACCCGTGCCCGGCGGTGCCGGCCACGGTCAGCTTCATCCAGTGCATGCCCTTCTCGGCCGTCTGGATCAGATACAGCCGGCGCTGCTCGCTGACGGTGAAGGAGAAGCCGCCCACCTCGCTGATCGCCTCGGTGACACCCTCGAAGAGGTCCGGGTGGTTGTCGACCAGGTACCGGGCGCCGTACGTGCCGCCGGCCTCCTCGTCGGCGAGGAACGCCAGGACGATGTCCCGGGGCGGCTTGCGTCCGCTGCGCATCCGGTCGCGGACGACCGCGAGGGTCATCGCGTCCATGTCCTTCATGTCGACGGCGCCGCGGCCCCACACGCACCCGTCGGCCACCTCGCCGGAGAAGGGGTGGTGGGTCCAGTCGTCCGCGTTGGCCGGAACGACGTCCGTGTGGCCGTGGATGAGCAGCGCGGGCCGCGACGGGTCCTCGCCCTCGATCCGGGCCACCGTGGAGGCGCGTCCCGGGTGGGACTCGAAGATCTGCGGTTCCAGTCCCACCTCGGCGAGCTTCTCGGCGACGTACTCGGCCGCCTTGCGCTCGCCGGGGCCCGAGTGGTCGCCGTAGTTGCTGGTGTCGATCCGGATCAGCTCGCGGCAGAGGTCGACGACCTCGTCCTCGCCGGTGACGCTCCTGGCCGTGCCCGACTCGCTCACGTGCTTCCTCCCGCTGTCACTGCTGGTGGGTTCCCCTCATCCTCCCCCTCCGGCCGTCCGGGCCCAAGACCGGACCCGGCCCGTCACACGCCGTTCACGCCGGGACGGGGGGTGATCGGGCACCCCCGAAAGCCTGGTAATGTTTACGTCGTCGCCGCGGGGAAGACCCCGAACGACAGACACCTTGTCCGGGTGGCGGAATGGCAGACGCGCTAGCTTGAGGTGCTAGTGCCCTTTATCGGGCGTGGGGGTTCAAGTCCCCCCTCGGACACCAGCTGAGACCCCTGCCGAGCAGGGGTCTTCTGCTTTTCCGGGACAGCGCCCCGAGCGGGCACAATGGCCGCCATGACCACGCGTTCCTGCCCGTGCGGGCTGCCCGAGGCGTACGAGAAGTGCTGCGGCCGTTTCCATGCGGGGGCGGCGGCCGCGCCGAGCGCCGAGGCGCTGATGCGTTCGCGGTACAGCGCCTTCGTGAAGGGCGACGCGGGGTACCTGCTGCGGACGTGGCATCCGAGGACGCGGCCGGCGCGGCTCGATCTGGACCCGGGCACGCGGTGGACGGGGCTGGAGATCCTGGACACGGCCGACGGGTCCGCGTTCCACTCCACCGGCACGGTCACCTTCCGCGCCTCGTACCGCGGCGGCTCGCTGCACGAGCGGAGCCGGTTCGAGCGGGTCGACGGGGCGTGGGTGTACGTCGACGGGGAGTTCCTGGACTAGGACCTGCCGTTCGGATCAGGACGGCTGAGGGAAACGGCGCCTTTCGACCGGCCCGAGCGGGGCGTGGTGCGTGCGGCTGCAAGGCGGAGGAGGGCGTCGACGCGGAGCGTTGACAACCGACGACAACGCCGCAGACGTGCGTGCCACGCCCCGCGACGCCGGCATGATCCGAACGACAGGTCCCAGCCCGGCTACGGCGCCAGGATGTCCAGTTCCTGGAGCGCTCCCACCGTGATCTCTCGGGTCAGCCGCTCGGCGCGTTCGGCGTCCCGGGCGCGGACGGCCTCGGCGACCCGGACGTGCAGGGTGACCGCGGCCGGGTCGGGGTCCTCGAACATCACGTCGTGGTGCGTGCGACCGGCCAGGACCTCGGCGACGACACCGCCGAGGCGGGCGAACATCTCGTTGCCGGACGCGGTCAGGATGACGCGGTGGAAGGCCACGTCGTGGAAGAGGTACCCCTCCAGCTGGTGACCGCGTGAGTTGGCGACCATGCCCAGTGCGCACTCGGTGAGTTCCGCGCACTGCTCCGAGGTGGCGTGCCGGGCGGCCAGTCCCGCCGCGACCGGTTCGATCGCCGACCGCAGCACGGTCAGCGAGCGCAGCTGGCGCGCGCGGTCGGCGCCGGCCATGCGCCAGCGGATGACCTGCGGGTCGTAGACGTTCCACTCGCACTCGGGCAGGACGGTCACACCGACACGGCGGCGTGACTCGACCAGGTGCATGGACTCCAGTACGCGGACGGCCTCGCGCATCACGGAGCGCGACACCTCGAAACGCTGCGCCAGCTCGTCCGTGCGCAGGACGCTGCCCGCGGGGTACTCACCCGCGGTGATCGCGGGGCCGAGGGTGTCCAGTACGCGGCCGTGCAGCCCCCGGCCCGGTGTGCTCATGCACTCAGCGTACGGGGCACGTCACGAGAACAAAAAGTCAGACTTATAAGTCACACTCTCTTGAATTCGTCGTACCTAATGGGTTTCAGTTACCTGGACATCACGTGTCGACGAAGACAGCGAGAGTGCGATGCAGCAACTGCACACCCCCCACGTCGTCGTGGTCATGGGCGTAGCGGGCACCGGGAAGACCACCATCGGTCCCCTGCTCGCGGCCCGGCTCGGCGTTCCCTACGCCGAGGGCGACGACTTCCACCCGCCGGCCAACATCGCCAAGATGACGGCCGGGACCCCCCTCACCGACGAGGACCGCTGGCCCTGGCTGGACGCCATCGGCGGCTGGGCCCACGGGCGGGCCGGGCTCGGCGGGGTGGTGAGCAGTTCGGCGCTCAAGCGGTCGTACCGCGACCGGTTGCGGGCCGCCGCTCCCGACGTCGTCTTCGTCCACCTCACGGGCAGCCGCGAGCTGATCGAGGACCGGATGTCGCACCGTGAGGGGCACTTCATGCCGACGGCCCTGCTCGACTCCCAGTTCGCCACGCTCCAGCCGCTGGAGCCGGACGAGGCGGGGGTCGCCGTGGACGTCGCCGGCAGCCCCGAGGAGATCACCGAGCGGGCGATGGACGCCCTGAAGGCCTTCTCCGAGCCGGCCCTGTAACCCGGCGGCCCCGACAGCGGGCCGACCCCCCACGACCTCCCCCGGGGCCGTGCCACCACCGGTGCGCGCGGCCTCGCCTCCCCCGAATCCCCATCACCGCAAGGGAATCACCGTGACCAGACTCAGCGTCGAGATGCTGGCAGCGGACACCGTCGAGCCGATCACCTCGGCCGGTCATGCCCAGCTGGGCATCGCCGTGCTGTTGGGCATCGCCGTCATCGTCCTGCTCATCACCAAGTTCAAGCTGCACGCCTTCCTGTCCCTGACCATCGGGACACTGGCGCTCGGCGCGTTCGCCGGGGCTCCGCTGGACAAGGTCATCGCCAGCTTCACCGCCGGGCTGGGCTCGACGGTCGCGGGCGTCGGCGTCCTGATCGCCCTCGGCGCGATCCTCGGCAAGATGCTCGCCGACTCCGGCGGCGCCGACCAGATCGTGGACACCATCCTGGCCAAGGCGAGCGTCCGGTCGATGCCGTGGGCGATGGTGCTGATCGCCTCCGTCGTGGGACTGCCGCTGTTCTTCGAGGTCGGCATCGTGCTGCTGATCCCGGTGGTCCTGATGGTCGCCAAGCGCGGCAACTTCTCCCTGATGCGCATCGGCATCCCGGCGCTGGCCGGTCTGTCCGTGATGCACGGCCTGGTTCCGCCGCACCCCGGCCCGCTGGTCGCGATCGACGCGGTCGGCGCCAACCTCGGTGTGACCCTGGCCCTCGGTGTCCTGGTCGCGATCCCGACGGTGATCATCGCCGGTCCGGTGTTCTCGAAGTACGCGGCCCGCTGGGTGGACGTCCCCGCCCCCGACCGCATGATCCCGCAGCGCGCCTCCGAGACGCTGGAGAAGCGCCCGAGCTTCGGCGCCACCCTGGCCACGATCCTGCTGCCGGTCGTGCTGATGCTCGCCAAGGCGCTCGTCGACATCATCGTCGACGACCCCGACGCGCTGGTGCAGCGTGTCTTCGACGTCGTCGGCTCGCCGCTGATCGCCCTGCTCGCCGCCGTGATCGTGGGCATCTTCACGCTGCTGCGGCCCGCCGGTTTCGCCAAGGACCGTGTCTCGGGGCTGGTGGAGAAGGGGCTCGCGCCCATTGCGGGCATCCTGCTGATCGTCGGCGCGGGCGGCGGCTTCAAGCAGACCCTGATCGACTCCGGCGTGGGCCGGATGATCCTGGAGATCTCCAAGGACTGGTCGATCCCGGCGCTGCTGCTGGCCTGGCTGATCGCGGTGGCGATCCGGCTGGCGACCGGTTCGGCGACGGTGGCGACCGTCTCGGCGGCCGGTCTGGTGGCGCCGCTGGCGGCCGACATGTCGACGACCCACGCGGCCCTGCTGGTCCTGGCCATCGGCGCCGGCTCGCTGTTCTTCAGCCATGTCAACGACGCCGGCTTCTGGCTGGTGAAGGAGTACTTCGGCCTGAACGTCGGCCAGACCATCAAGACGTGGTCCCTCATGGAGACGATCATCTCGGTGGTCGGAGGCGGTCTGGTCCTGCTGCTCTCCTTGGTCATATAGCGGTACGGATCGCGGAGGCCGAGTCCGCGGTCCGCGCCGCGCGGCACGACCGCGAGGGGCGCCCGTTCCCGGAACACCGGGGCGGGCGCCCCTCGCGGTTCGGTCGCTCCGGCGCCTCAGGACGTCCTCCCGGCCGCCTTGTCCGGCTGGAAGGCCTCGCCGCCCGGACCGGTGCGGGCGTGCCGCTCGGGGTGCGGGGCTGTGGGGTGCCGGGGTGTCAGGCGGTGCCCAGCGAACCGGCGCGAAGGCCGGGTACGGGCCGCGGTCGGGGTACGACCACGGAACGGGTGTGACGTACTCGCCGATGCGGTGGAAGAGGGCGGCGGCCTCGGCGCCGTGGCCCTCGCAGGACTTGGCGTGCGCGAGGAAGTCGAGGTCGACCAGGCGGCGCGGGTGACCGTCCTGCTCCCACTCCAGCCACCGGTCGAAGGCCGCCTTCGGGTCGGCGGACTCGTGTCCGGCGGCGGCCAGCACGCGGTAGCGCTCGGCATGCGCGACCACCGTCGGACGGCCGGCGGGGAGTCGACGGGGGCCTGTTCGACGTCAAGGCCCGCGGCGCCGTTGCGCGCGTCAACTCGCTTCACAACAGGGCGACTTGCTGCGCGCGTCGCCGCTCCTCGGCGGTGTCGGCCACCCGGATGCGGGCACTCGCCCGGCGTACCGGGACCGCCCGCACTAGAGTCGGTTCCCACGCACCCCGTGGCCCGGCCTGACGATCGAGGTACGCAGCGTGTCGGTTCTGGTTCTGGTTCTCGCCGTGAGCGCCGCGTGCTGCCTGGGCTTCGGCTTCGTCCTCCAGCAGAACGCCGCCCAGCGCGCCCCGCTGGGCGACTTCCTCTCCCCGCGACTGCTGCTCGATCTGACGCGGGTGCCGCGCTGGCTGGGCGGCACGGGTCTGATGGTGGCCGGGATGGTGATGGGCGCGTTCGCACTGGGCGGCGGCGAGATCACCCTGGTCGAGCCCCTCCTCGCGACGAACCTGCTCTTCGCCCTGGCTCTCTCCCGCGTGCAGACCCGGCAGCCGCTGGGCCGTCAGGGCTGGGCGGGTCTCGCGCTGCTGGCCGGCGGGGTCAGCGCGTTCATCGTGGCGGGCGAACCGCGCGGCGGCAGCGCGGTGACCGATCCCGTGCGCCACTGGGTCGTCTTCGGCGTGGTGCTCGGCCTGGCCCTGCTGCTCACGGCGTGCGCCGGCCGGGCGCGGCTGACCTGGGGCCCGGCGCTGCTGGCGCTGGCCGCGGGGCTGGTGTACGGGGTGCAGGACGCCCTGACCCGGGTCAGCGGGCAGCGCCTGTCGGCGGGCGGCCCGGCGGAGCTGCTGACCGGCTGGCAGCCGTACGCGGTGGTGGTGCTCGGCGTCACCGGCCTGATCCTGGTGCAGAGCGCGTTCGAGACGGCGCCGCTGCGCAGGTCGCTGCCCGCCCTGACGGCGGCTCAGCCGCTCGCGGGCATCGTCTGCGGGATCGGCTTCCTCGGCGACCGGTTGCGGACCGACGCCGGGGCGCTGGCGTGGGAGGCGGGCGGTCTCGCGGCGGTGGTGACGGGCATCGTGCTGCTCGGGATGCATCCGGCGATGCCGCAGGGCACGGGCGAGCGGGGACCGGCGCGGGATCTGCAACGGCGCTGACGCCCACCCCGTCGGCGCTGCTTGGATGAGGGCATGAGCGCTGACGAGATCCTCGACATCGTCGACGAGAACGACCGGGTGACCGGGCAGGCCCGGCGGGGTGACGCGTACGCCAGGGGGCTGCGCCACCGCTGCGTGTTCGTGCGGGCGCGGGACGCGCGGGGCCGCGTCTTCGTCCACCGCCGCACGCCGACGAAGCTGGTCTTCCCGTCGCTGTACGACATGTTCGTCGGTGGGGTGGTGGGGGCGGGCGAGTCCTACGACGACGCGGCGTTGCGGGAGGCGGAGGAGGAGCTGGGGGTGCGGGGGCTGGCGCAGCCGGAGTTCCTCTTCAAGTTCCTGTACGACGACGGGGCCGGGCGGACGTGGTGGTCGGCGGTGTACGACGTGCGCGTCACGTCGCGGGTCGCCCCGCAGGCGGAGGAGGTGGCGTGGTGGGGGTTCCTGGAGGAGGCGGAGGTGGAGCGGCGGCTCCGGGAGTGGGAGTGGGTGCCGGACGGCCTGGCTGCGCATGCCCGGCTGCGGGCCTGGCGGGGGGAGGGTGGGTGAGGTGACGCCGCGTTGCGGGGGTGTCCGGCGTGGGTGTGAGGCGGGAGTGGGTCGCGCGTCCGGCGCTGTCGGAGTGCCTCCCAGCGGCACGGCTGCCCGCAGCCGAGTGGGTGACGGCGGGTCAGTCGCGTACGGCGGGAAGGGGACGTGTCGGGGGGTGTCCGCCCGCAGCGGTTGGCGCGTCCGCGCCGGTACTTCTGCGGCCGACCGATTCCGCGCCGTTCCGAGGACGGACACCCCCCGGCGCGGCCCCGACCCACAGCCCACGCACCGCGCCACCCGCACCCCCACCCGCCCCGCACAGGCGCCGCAGGCACCCCGCCCCCCCACCGAACCCGCACAGGTCGCCGCAGGCACCCCGCCCGGTAAGGTCCCCGCGTGAGCGCATTCGTACGGAACCTCCGGCTCTGGTTCGTGCCCGAGGAGGTGCGGCGGGAGGGCGGGACGCCCGACTACCGGTTCTCGCTGGCCAACGAGCGCACCTTCCTGGCCTGGCTGCGTACCGCCCTCGCCCTGATCGGCGGCGGGTTCGCGGTGGACCAGTTCCTGCCCGACCTGCGCTGGGGCTGGCGGGTCGGGCTCGCCCTCGCGCTGCTCGCGGCCGGGGTGCTGTGCTCCCTGCGCGCCGTCAACCACTGGGTGCGCTGCGAGCGGGCGATGCGCCGCGGCGAGGACCTCCCCGTCTCGCGCTTCCCGGCGCTGCTCGGCCTCGTGGTCGCGGTGGTCGCCCTCGTCATGGTCGTCGTGGTCCTCGCCGGGTGGGAGGGGTGAGCGCGGCCCCCGGCCCCGGCTCCGCCTCGGAACGGGACCCCGGGCTCCAGCCCGAGCGCACCCGGCTCGCCTGGCGCCGCACGACCCTGTCCGGCACCGTCGTGACCGTGCTCGCCGCGAAGGCCGCGCTGCACGGCGGCCCGACGCCCTCCGCGGTCGTCGCCGTGGCGCTGTGCTGCGCGCTCTGGCTGGTCCTCCTGTACCTCGCCCACCGCCGCATCGGCGCCCTCGCCTCGGCGAGCAGGCCCCCGGTGATCGCCCCCGGCAGCGCCGCGGCGGTCGCGCTGTGCACGGTGGGGCTGGCGGTGTGCGGCGCGGTCCTCGTCCTCTAGGACCCCAGGTCCTGTCGTCAAACTCCCGTCGTCCGCCCGGAGGGCGGGCCTGGCGGCGTCCGGTGCGGGCTCTGGGGGTCCCCCCCCGGCCGGAGGCTGGGGGAGTGCCGGCCGGAAGCCCTCGTACTGGACGTGCTCGGGCTTTCGGCCGGTGCGGCGAGCGGGGGCACCCCCTCCGGGGGAACGTGCCGGGCGTCGCGACGGGGCGGACGTCGCCTGGTGCGGCACTAGGACGCGTCCGGCGCGGCCGGCGCCTCCTCCGCCTCCCGGTCCACCGTCACCACGATCTTCCCCCGCGTGCGCCCCTCCTCGTTCCGCCGGTACGCGTCCGCCGCCCGCTCCAGCGGGAACGTCTCCGAGACGTGCACGGCGATCACCCCCTGCTCCGCCAGCTCGGTCAGCCGCAGCAGGTCCTCGGCGTCGGGGCGTACGAAGAGGTACCGCCCGCCGTAGCCGACGACGTCCCCGTCGGCGATCGACACCAGGCGGCCGGCGGTGGCCAGCAGGTTCGCCGACGTCCTCAGCGTCTCGCCGCCGACCGTGTCGAACACCGCGTCCACCCCTTCGGGCGCCAGCCCCCGCACCCGTTCGGCCAGGCCCTCCCCGTACGACACCGGCTCCCCGCCGAGCCCCCGCACATAGCCGTGGTTGTGCTCACTGGCCGTGCCGATGACCCGCGCGCCCAGATGCCGGCCCAGCTGGACGGCGATCGAGCCGACCCCGCCCGCGGCGGCGTGCACGAGAACGGTCTCGCCCCGCTTGACGCGCAGGGCCTTCACCAGGACCTGGTAGGCGGTCAGCCCGGTCAGCGGCAGCCCGGCCGCCTCCTCGTGCGAGAGATTGCGCGGTTTGCGCGCGAGGGTGCGCACGGGTGCCGCCACGTACTCGGCGAAGGTCCCCCGGGAGAGGAAGTCCTCGCGGACGTAGCCGATCACCTCGTCCCCGACGGCGAACTCCGTGACGGACGCGCCGGGCTGCACGACGACCCCCGACACGTCCCACCCCGGGACCACCGGGAACACGGGCTGGAGGATCGGGTCGAGGTGTCCCTCGCGGCACTTCCAGTCCACGGGGTTCACGGCGGCGGCCCGCACCTTCACCAGCACCGAGTCGGGGCCCACCCGCGGATCGCGGACGTCTCCGTACTCCAGCATCCCGGGGCCGCCGTACTGCGCGTAGCTGATCGCCTTCATGGCTCCGACCCTCCGGGGTACCCGGACGCCACGCAAGCCGAATGACCGTATATGCACCGTTTCTGCGACATTCGCGTGGCAGCCTGTCCGACGTCATCGACCGGCGAACGCCCCGCACCCACGAAGGTGAGCACCATGACCGCCCTCCATCAGGAACACACCGCCCACACGCACACCCACGGCCCGGCCTGCGGGCACACCGAGGTGCCGCACGGCGACCACGTCGACTACGCGCACGACGGGCATCTGCACCGGGAGCACGGCGGCCACTGGGACGAGTGCGAGACCGCGGGGCACACGGCCCACGAGAGCCACGACCACCGGCACGGCGAGGACTGCGGGCACGCGCGCGTGCCCCACGGCGACCACGTCGACTACCTCCACGACGGCCACCGCCACGCCGCCCACGACGGCCACTGGGACGACCACTGACCGACGGACCGCGTCCCGGACGCCGCCCCTTCGACGGCTCCCCGCGCTCCCGCGCGGGGAGCCGTCGGCCTATCGTGGCCCCGATCACGTTCCGCTCACCCCCTGGACGCCATACCGACCGGTCGGCATCATGAGTCGGGTAGTGTTCACCTGCCCGAGGAGCGACGATGAGCCCCGACCACCCGCCCGGACTCGATCTCAACCGGTTGCGTGTCCTGCTCGACCGCGAGCGGCCCGGGCTGGTGAGCGGCCCGTTGTCCGGCCGGCTGATCGAGGGCGGTCGCTCGAACCTCACCTACGCGGTCTCCGACGGCGCCTCGAAGTGGGTCGTGCGGCGCCCCCCGCTCGGCCACGTGCTGGCCACCGCGCACGACATGAGGCGCGAGCACCGGGTGATCAGCGCCCTGCACCCGACGGACGTACCGGTGCCGCGCCCGGTGCTGCTGTGCGAGGACGAGGAGGTCCTCGGAGCGCCGTTCTACGTCATGGAGTTCGTCGAGGGCACCCCGTACCGCACGTCCGAGCAGCTCGCCCCGCTCGGCCCCGGGCGCACCCGGGCCGCCGTGCTGAACCTGGTCGACACGCTCGTCGGACTGCACGCGGTGGACCCCGCCGAGGCGGGCCTCGCCGACTTCGGCCGTCCCGAGGGCTTCCTCGACCGCCAGCTCCGCCGCTGGGCCAAGCAGCTGGACGCCTCCCGCAACCGCGACCTGGCCGGCATCGACGAGCTGCACGCCACGCTCGGCCGGGAGCTGCCCCGCTCCCCCGCACCGACCGTCGTGCACGGCGACTACCGGCTCGACAACGTCCTGATCGGCGGCGAGGACGACGAGATCAGGGCGATCCTCGACTGGGAGATGTCCACGCTCGGCGACCCGCTCACCGACCTCGGTCTGCTGGTGATGTACAGCAGCCCGCTGGACATCCCCGACTCCCCCGTCTCCACCACGGCCCGGGCCCCCGGCCACCCCGCCCCCGCCGAGCTGATCGAGCGGTACGCCGCTCGCTCGGGGCGCGACGTGTCGTCGGTCGCCTGGTACACGGCGTTCGCCTGGTTCAAGCTCGCCGTGATCCTGGAGGGCATCCACTACCGCTACACGCTGGGCCGGACGGTCGGTGGCGGCTTCGACCGCATCGGCGAACTCGTCCCCGTCTTCATCGAGCACGGCCTGACCACCCTTCAGGAGGGCTGAACCGCCATGGACTTCGCGTTCGACGCACGCACCGAGGAACTCCGCACCCGGCTGCTCGCCTTCATGGACGAGTACGTCCACCCCGCCGAGCAGGTCGCCCACGAGCAGCGCGCCCGGCTGGCGTCGCCGTGGGACACCCCGCAGGTCGTGGAGGACCTCAAGGCCGAGGCCCGCCGCCAGGGTCTGTGGAACCTCTTCCTGCCCGACGCCGAGTACGGGGCGGGCCTGACCAACCTGCAGTACGCGCCGCTCGCCGAGATCACCGGCCGCAGCCCTCAGCTGGCGCCCACGGCGACGAACTGTGCGGCGCCCGACACCGGGAACATGGAGGTGCTGGCCCAGTTCGGGAACGAGACGCAGAAGAAGCAGTGGCTCGAGCCGCTGCTCGCCGGTGAGATCCGCTCGGCGTTCGCGATGACCGAGCCGGACGTGGCCTCCTCGGACGCCACGAACATCACCACGCACATCGAGCGCGACGGCGACGAGTACGTCATCACGGGCCGCAAGTGGTACATCTCCGGGGCGATGAACCCGGACTGCCGGATCTTCATCGTGATGGGCAAGACGGACCCGGACGGCGAGGACATCCGCCGCCAGCAGTCCATGGTGCTGGTCCCCCGCGACACGCCCGGCGTGACCGTGAACCGGGCGATGCAGGTCTTCGGCTACGAGGACCACTACCACGGCGGCCACGCCGAGGTGACCTTCGACCACGCGCGCGTGCCGGTGACGAACCTGATCGGCGAGGAGGGCGGCGGCTTCGCCATCGCCCAGGCCCGGCTCGGTCCTGGCCGGATCCACCACTGCATGCGGCTGATCGGCATGGCCGAGCGGGCGATCGAGCTGATGTGCCGGCGGGCGACCTCCCGCACGGCCTTCGGCAAGGCGCTGGCCCAGCAGGGCGTCGTGCAGAACTGGATCGCGGACGCGCGGGTCACCGTCGAGCAGCTGCGGCTGCTGGTGCTGAAGACCGCCTGGCTGATGGACACCGTCGGCAACCGGGGCGCCCACACCGAGATCCAGGCCATCAAGATCGCCACGCCGCGTGCGGTGGTCGGCATCCTCGACCGGGCGATCCAGCTGCACGGCGCGGGCGGCGTGAGCCAGGACTTCCCGCTGGCCGAGCTGTACGCCGGCGCCCGCACGCTGATGCTCGCCGACGGCCCGGACGAGGTGCACCAGCGCTCGCTGGCGCGCCGGGAGATCAAGAAGTACCTGTGAACGAAGCGGCGCCCCCCGGAAGCGGGGGGCGCCCGCGTCGCCTCAGGGACGCAGGGCCCGCAGCAGCAGGTCGGCCAGGTGGTCGGCCACCTCCTGCGGGCTGAGCGGGCCGTCGGGGCGGTACCAGGTCGACAGGTGGTGCACGGAGCCGAAGTGGTAGTCCACGACGAGGTCGGCCGGGACCTCCTCGGTGAAGACGCCGGCCCGCTGGCCCTCCTCGATGAGCGCGCGGAAGCGCTCGTGGTAGCGCCGGCGCTCGGCGCGCACCTGCTTGTTCTTCTCCGGGCTCAGCTGGTGCATGGAGCGGAAGAAGATCGACGCGTCGTCGAGGTTGTCGATGGTGGTGACGACGACGTCGGCCGCCGCGTCGCGCACCCGCTTCTCGACCGGCTCGTCGGAGTCCGCGTAGGCGTCCAGGCGTTCCTGCTGGAGGCGGAGCACGCGGGCGTAGACCTCGTGCAGGAGGTCGTCCTTGGAGCCGAAGTAGTGGTAGAGCGCCCCCTTGGTGACGCCTGCCGCTTCCACGATCTCCTGCACCGAGGTGCGGTCGTAGCCCTGCTCCGCGAAGAGCCGGGTGGCGGCGGCCAGGAGCCGCTGCGGCACCGGAGTGCCGTCCCCGTCCGTGGTCCTGGGCACTGCCGTCACCTGCCTTTCCGTTGTCTCACTGTCCGTCGTCGTGCGTACGGGAACGCAGTTCCCGACGGAGGATCTTGCCACTCGCCGTCTTCGGCAGGTCGGTCAGGATCTCCACCTGACGCGGGTACTTGTAGGCGGCCAGTCTCTCCTTGCAGTACGCGGCCAGCGTGTCCGGGTCGGTGTCGGCGCCCGGACGAAGGCTGATGTACGCCTTGACGGTCTCCCCGCGGTACCCGTCGGGGACGCCGACGACGGCGGCCTCGCGCACCGCCGGGTGGGTGTAGAGGACGTCCTCGACCTCGCGGGGCCAGACCTTGAAGCCGGAGGCGTTGATCATGTCCTTCTTGCGGTCGACGACGTAGAGCCAGCCCCGCTCGTCCATGAAGCCGATGTCGCCGGTGCGCAGCTCGCCGCCGGGGAAGGTCTCGGCGGTGGCGTCGGGGCGGCGCCAGTAGCCGGGGACGACCTGCGGGCCGCTGACGACGATCTCGCCCTGCTCGCCGAAGGGCACCTCCTCGCCCAGGTCGTCCACGATGCGCACGACCGTGTCGGGTCCTGGCACGCCGACGGCGAGGGTCCCGGAGACCGGGTCGACGGGCGCCTCCAGGTGGGGCGGTACGGAGGCGCAGGGCGCGGTGCACTCGGTGAGCCCGTAGCCGTTGCGTATGTACGGGCCGAAGCCCGTGCGGAACTTCTCCACCAGGGCGGGCGGAAGCGGGGCGCCGCCGGAGGAGATGACGGCGAAGGACGCGAAGTGCTCCCGGGTGACGGACGGATGGGCGGCCAGCGCCATGAAGGCGGTGGACGGGCCGACCGTGTAGTGCGGCCGGTGCTCGGCGAACGCGTCCAGGACGACGCCCGCCTCGAAGCGGTACGCCAGGACGAGCGTGCCCACGCTGTTCAGGCAGGCGCCGAGCTGGCAGACCATGCCGGTGATGTGGAACAGCGGCGCCAGCGCGAAGTAGACCGGCGCCTCGGGCAGGCCGAGGCCGGTGCGCTGCCGTTCGGCGTTGTACATGATGTTGCGGTGCGTGTTGGTGGCGCCCTTGGGCGTGCCGCTGGTGCCCGATGTGTAGCTGATGAGCGCGGCGCCGGCGGGCTCGGGGTCGCGGCCCTCGGGTGCCTTGTGGCCGGCGCGGGCCACCTCGGTGAGGTCGTCGGCGTCGCCGGTCCGCGGCAGCCGCTCGAAGGTCAGCACGCGGGCGTCGCCGCGGGTCTGGAAGTCCAGTTCGCAGGCCGTGAGCACGGTCCGCACCGGCGAGTCGGCGGCCGTCTCGCGCAGGTACCCCTCCCAGGCCCGGTCGGAGCAGATCAGGGCGGCCACCTCGCCGTCGCGCAGGACGTGGCCGACCTCCCCCGACTTGTACATGGGGTTGACGGGCACGACGACCGCGCCCGCCTTCCAGGCGCCGAGGACGGCGAGCACGAAGTGCGGGGAGTTCTGCAGCAGGACCGCCACCCGGTCGCCGCGCTCCAGGCCGCGGGCGGCGAGGTGGCCGGCGACGGAGTCGCTCAGCTCGTCCGTCTCGCGGTAGGTGAGGCGGCCGTCGAAGTAGGCGAGGAAGGGGCGGTCGGGGGCCTCGGCGGCGGCCCGGCGCAGGGCGTGCACCAGGGAGGCGTCGGGGTCGAGCGGGGCCTTCTGGGCGTCGGTCAGCAGGTCCAGCCAGGGCCGTGCGGCGTAGCGGGAGCCGGTCATCGGGCCGTCCCCTCCTCCCACTGGCGCTGGAGGCGGTTCATGCCGCGCAGCCAGCGCTCGGGGTCGGCGGCGCGGGCCTGGTAGTACTCGGCGACCTCGGGGTGCGGCAGGATCAGGAAGCGGTCCTCCTCGATGCCCTTGAAGAGGGCGTCGGCGACGTCCTCGGGCGCGATCGCGGTCGGCGCGAGCACCAGCTCGCCGGCGCTGCCGCTGGCGGTGAGCATGTCGGTGCGCACGCCCTGCGGGCAGATGGCGTGCACCTTGATCCCGCGGTGGCGGTAGGTGAGGGACAGCCACTCGGCGAAGGCGTAGGCGCCGTGCTTGGTGACGCTGTAGGGGGCGGCACCGATCATGGTGAGCAGTCCGGCCGCCGAGACGGTGGAGACGAAGCGGCCGGTGCCGCGCTCCAGCCAGTCGGGGATCAGCTCGTGGGCCGCGCGGACGTGGGCCATGACGTTGACGTCCCAGGCGAGCGCCCAGACGGCCTCGTCGGCCGCCTCCGAGCCGCCGGAGCCGACACCGGCGTTGGCGCAGTAGACGTCCACCGTGCCGCCCAGCGCGTCGCGGGCCTCGGTGATGACCGCGGAGGCGTCCCCGGGGACCGCGATGCCGCCGATCTCCTCGGCGACGGCCTTCGCCCGTCCGGCGTCCAGGTCGTTGACGACCACCCGGGCGCCCTCGGCCGCGAAGCGGCGGGCCAGCGCGGCGCCGATGCCGCCTCCCGCCCCGGTGACGACGACTGAGGCATCCTGCACGGCTTCCACCATCGGTCTCCTTCGACGCGGCTCGGGCGCTGCCGGACGACAGACTAACCAGTCGGTATGCACGGCGGAAGAGGTGAAACGCGGTCCGACTCGTTCCGCGGGACCCGGGGCGCGGGTTAGCGTGCGTGCGCATGACACCCGCCGCGATCACGGAGGTCACCGCATGACGCTGTCCAGACGGACCCTGCTCGCCACCTCGGCCGCGGTGGCGGCCGGCGCCTCGGCCGCCGGCGCCGGCCCGGCCCAGGCGGCCCCCTCGGGCGGCGGCCGACGGCTGCGCACCGGGTTCGAGCGGCTCGCCGACGACGGCTACGACCTGCTCGCCGGCGAGCGGGTCGGCATCGTCACCAACCCCACCGGCGTCACCCGGGACGTGCGCCACATCGTGGACGTGATGCACGCCGACGAACGGGTGAACCTCACGGCTGTCTTCGGTCCCGAGCACGGCTTCCGCGGCACCGCGCAGGCCGGCGGTTCCGAGGGCCGCTACGACGACCCGGCGACCGGGCTGCCCGTCTACGACACGTACCTGAAGAGCGGGCAGCCGCTCGCGGACGTCTTCACGGCCTCCGGCGTGGACACCGTCGTCTTCGACATCCAGGACGTCGGCGCGCGCTTCTACACGTACATCTGGACGCTGTTCGACTGCATGGAGGCGGCCCGGCTGGCGGGCAAGCGGTTCGTGGTGCTGGACCGGCCGAACCCGGTGACCGGGCGGGCGGCCCTGGGCCCGGTCCTGCGCAAGGAGTTCGCCACCTTCGTCGGGCGGCAGCCGATCGCCCAGGCGCACGGCATGACGGTCGCCGAGCTCGCTCTGCTCTTCAACGGCGAGTTCCTGCCCTCGCCCGTGCCGCTGGAGACCGTCACGATGACGGGCTGGAAGCGGTCGGAGTTCTTCGACGCCTCCGGGCTGCCCTGGGTGCCGCCGAGCCCGAACATGCCGACGCCCGAGACCGCCCTGGTCTACTCGGGCACCTGCCTGTTCGAGGGCACGAACCTGTCGGAGGGGCGCGGCACCACCCGCCCGTTCGAACTGCTCGGCGCGGAGGGCATCGACGGGCGCTGGGCCGCCGCGGCGAACGGACTCGGCCTGCCGGGCGTGCGGTTCAGGGAGGCGTACTTCGCGCCGACCTTCTCCAAGTTCCAGGGCAGGACGGTCGGCGGCGTGCAGCTCCACGTGCACGACCGGGCCGCCTTCGACCCGGTGCGCACCGGGATCGCGTTGCTGGTGACCGCCAGGCGGAGCTGGAACGGCTTCGCCTGGCGGCCGGACAACTGGATCGACAAGCTCACCGGCTCCACGCGGGTGCGCACGATGATCGACGCGGGCGCGGACACCGACGAGGTGGTGGACGGCTGGGAGCGGGACCTGGCGGCGTTCCGCAGGACGCGCCGCCAGTACCTCCTGTACCGCTGACCCCTGCCGCTGATCGCGGTGCCGGCCGGTCACCGGTGGGTCGTGAACTCCACGACCTGCTGGTAGGTCGGCCGGTTCTGCCAGCTGACACCTCCGTGCCTGATGCCGCCGAGGGCGCGGTGGATCACCGAGTCGGCGCACCACTGGTCGCCCGCGGAGCAGCTGTCGTCGCCCGGGTAGACCTGGGCGGCGGTACGGCCCGCGGCCTCCTTCAGGGTGGAGACCAGGGTGTCCCGGCAGGCGGCGAGGTCGCCCCCGCCGCAGTACTCGCGGGCCAGCGGGCCCTTGACGGGCTCGCCGAGCACCGCCCTGATGTCCTTGTCGACATGACTCCACCAGCCGTACTGGAAGGCGCTGCCGGCGTGGGCGCCGGTCGGGCCGTGGGCGGCGGACGGCGACTCGTCGACGGGCAGGTTGCGGGTGAAGGCGGTGTAGAGGTCACTGCCGAGGCCCGGTTCGAACTCGGCCTTCACCAGCAGCGGCCACCAGGCGTCCAGGGTGCGGATCGCGTCGGCGTGGGCGTACTTCCTCGAGCCCGCCGAGGTCTCCGTGCGCAGACCGCCCGCCGCCAGCCAGGCCTTGAGCCGGTCGACGGCCGCCTTCGCCGCGGGGTCGGTCACCGGCGCGGACTCGATCACCTTCAGCAGACCGGGCACCACGTCCTCGGCCCGCAGGTCGGCGAGGCCCGCCTCGGCCATGGCCTTCACCAGCGCGGCCCGGGTGACGCCTCCCCGGGCGACGAGTTTCCCGACGCGGTCGTCGAGGAGGTCGCCGCGGTGGACGGAGCCGTTGCCCCAGGAGGCGGCCGGGTAGTCCTCGGCCTGTTTGTTGTTCCAGGAGATGTAGTAGTCCTGGTCCAGGGACTGCGGGTGGGCGGAGGCCGGCGTGTACCGGGCCGTGTTGGCGGCCGGGTCCCAGCCCCGCCACTCGTACGCCTCACGCGCCCACACCGGGAACTCGGCGTCGACGCCGTCCGCCCGTACCGGGTTGTCGCCGCTGTTGTAGTACGCGGTGTGCCCGGAGTCGGCGTAGAACCAGTTGAAGGTGTAGTTGATGTGCTGGACGGCGCTCTGGAAGCGCTCCGGGCTGTCGAGGTAGTCCGGGTCGTTGAGCATCTGGAAGCCGATGATGGAGTCGGCCTCGTGCAGGAAGGACGAGCGCAGCGTGGTGTAGGCGACCTTCTTGCCGCCGACCGTGGCGCGGTACTCGACCGGGCCGTACTTCGTACGCCAGACCCGCATCGTGTAGGAGCCGGCCGCGGTGGAGTCGGCGACGGTCGGCTTCCAGGCGTTCCGGCGCTCGATCTTCTCCATCGGCGTGCAGGTGCCGCGGTAGAGGTAGTGGTGGTCGTCCTGGCACAGCTCGACCGCGTAGGTGTCGATGATGTCCTGGCCGGAGGTGGTCGCGCTCCAGGCGTAGTCCTGGCCGCGGCCGAGCTCGACGTACATGCTCAGGCCCGCGAAGGAGGCGCCGCGGGCGCTCAGGCCCGGCCCCTGGAGTTCCTGGAGCATGAGCAGCTGGGGTGCGAAGTAGCCGGTCTGCGGGCCGAACACGGCGACCGGGTGGCCGCTCGCGGTGTGCTTCCCGCTGACGACGAGGGCGTTGGACATGCCGCGCCGGGCCGAGGTGACGGCGGTGTCCGCCGCCGTGGCGGAGGCGCCGGCCGCGCTCGCCGTGGCCGCGCCGCCGGTGCGGTCGTACACCAGGGGCTCCGCCCGGACCGAGCCGGCGTCGGGCAGGGCGCGGCCCTGCGGGGCGTCGGGGCGGGGCAGGTACGGGAAGCTGCCGCTCCGCTGGGTGAGGACCGCCTCGGGGTCGTTGCGCTGGCGGAAGGACTCCCACACCCTGGTGCCCTCGGCGACGCCGTACTTCTCCTGGGCGGCGAGGAGGGAGAGCGCGTTGTCGACCTCTCCGCCGCCGCCGGCGCCGAAGAGGGAGCCGATGACGGAGGCCAGGGCTATCAGGTCGGTGCGCTTGAAGCGGTCGATGGTGCCGGCGTTGGTGATGGCGTCCTTGTGGCCGGTCAGGACGTACTCGCCCGGGAAATAGCGGCCCTTGTCGGAGGCGTCGATGTAGGCGTTGACGCCGGCGACGTAGGCGTCGACGTCGGCGAGGGCCTGCTCGCCGCGCTCACCGGCCTTGGCGGCGGCGCTCAGGATCTGCGCCTCCAGGTCGGCCTCGGTGTACGGGGCGCTGCGCCAGAACTGCTGCTCCAGGCCCTGGTTGGCGGGGGCGCCGCCGGCGAAGGGGGTCAACCGGCCGCGCCCGACGTGCCGGAAGAGGTCCATCAGCCACAGCCGGTCCTGGGCCGCGGCGTAGCCGGCGCCGAACTCGGTGCCGTAGCGGGTGGTGCCGGTGATGTGCGGCACGCCGGTCTTCTTGTCGCGGACGATGGTCACGTCGTCGCGTCCGGCGGGGCGGACGGTGGAGGCGACCTGATCGGCGGGGACGCCGAAGGAGGCGTCGTTGAAGAAGGTGTCGACCTTCTCGTTGGTGAGCCCGGAGTAACCGGTGGCGAGGCTCGCGTAGGGGCCGAGCTGGTCCTCGGCGTGCGCGGGCTGGGTGCCGAGGGCCTGGTTGAGGAGGATCTGGGCGAGGGTGGCGTTGCCGTTCTGGCCGGGCGGCAGGATGTCGGAACACCGGCCGCCGCAGTGGTCCTCGGCCGTCGCCCGCGTGGTCGTGGGGGTGGGGGTGTTCGCGCCGGCGGCCACCGCGGGGGAAAGCGGTGACAAAAGACCGGCAATGAGGGCGCATAGTGATGCGCCCTTCAGGAACCCGTGGAAGCCGCGGGGAGTTCTCAGTCCGTCAAGGGCGTTGCGTGGGGTGCGCCGTGGCATGGCAGCTCCTCCCGACGAGGGTGAGCCCGGACGTTACCGCCGGTATCCCCGAGTTGGAAGATGAACGTGCGTCACTTTCCGGAAGCGGGTGCGATCGGCTTATGGGAGGCATCGGAAATCGGATGGAGCCGAATCGCGTGTCGATACGTCTATTCGGCGACGTCGGGAGGACGACTCCGTACGACGACGCCGAAGTGACCGAAGTGCAGGTGCAGGTGTGACGGAGGTGCAGGGCGATGGCCGGTTTCCGGAGTCTGGCGAGACAGGTCCGCGATCCACGGTGCGACCTGGCGCTACGGCGCTATTCGCTGCGCAAGTGCCTTGAGCGGTTCGCCCCTTACGGGCACAGGGCGACCTGGGACCATCTGTGTTCGCGGGCCGGGTTCGGCCCCGAGGACCGCTCCCCCGACCCGGCGCGGCTCGTGGCCGCACTGGAGGAGCTGGAGGAGGCGCGTTCGGTGTGGCTGGCCTACGAGGCGGAGTTCGCCGAGCGGCGCAGGAAGGAGAAGTACGGCGGGCTGCGCAGGCCGGGCAGCGTGGACGACTGGCACCGGATGACCTGGGGCGGTTTCGGGGTGGCCTGGTGCGACGACCCCGGGCTGCATCCCGACGGGCCGCTGGCGGAGGTGCTGCGCCGGCTGATCTCGGCGCTGGAGCGCGAACCGGGGGTGGTGTGCCCGGTGTGCGACGGGGACCGGCTGGTCTGGAAGTACGACCTGGACCACGAACCGTCGGCGGGGCCCGTCTGCACGGACTGCGGGATCCTGGTGCCGCGGCCGGTGCTGACCCCGCAGGCCCTGGCGGACGCCCGGCGTGAACGGCTGCTGATGTCGGCGTAGGGGTCGAGGGGGGTGTGCCGGGCCGCGGTGCCGGGGGTACGTGTCAGTGGCGCCCGGCACCCTGGAGGCATGGTGCAGGTGTGTGTGAACGGGGCCCGCGGGGGCGCCGACGGCGCGGTGGTGCCGCTGACGCCGGAGGCGATGGCGGACGCCGTGGCCGAGGCGGTGGCCGCCGGGGCCACGGACGTCCATGTCCACCCCAAGACCCCGTGCGGGCGGGACACGTTGTCGCCGCGGGTCCTCGCGGTGACCCTGGCGGCGATACGGGCGCGGTCGCCGGAGCCGGTGCCGGTCGGGGTGACGACGGGGGCGTGGGCCGAGCCCGGGCCGGACGCCCGGGTCGCGCGCGTCCGGAGCTGGCGGGCGCTGCCCGACCACGCCTCGGTGAACTGGCACGAGCCGGGCGCCGAGGCGGTCGCCGCCGCGCTGATCGAGCGGGGGGTGGGGGTCGAGGCGGGCATCTGGTCCGGCACGGACGGCGCGGAACGGTTCGCGCGCTCGCCGCTGGGCCCGAGGGTGCTGCGGGTACTGGCGGAGGTCACGGACACCGACGCGGACACCGCGGAGGCGTCCGCGCGGTCCCTGCTGGCCGCTCTGGACGCGGCGCACGGCCGTCCGGTGCTGCTGCACGGCGAGGACGGCGGCGCCTGGCCGGTACTGCGCCTGGCCGGCCGGCTGGGCCTCGCGACCCGCATCGGCCTGGAGGACACCCTCCTCATGCCGGACGGCCGCCCCGCCCGCTCGAACGCCGAGCTGGTCGGGGCGGCACTGGCCGAGTGGCGTCGGGCCGCCGGTGCGTGACACGGCCCGGCGGCACCGGCCGAGTGGCGGCCGGGCGACGCGGGACGTGACGCCGCCCCGGACGCGAGGGACGTGACGCCGCACGGGCCGGCACCGGGGCCGGATGCGGGTTCCTCGCGCGGCGACCGCGTTCGCCTCGCGGGCGTCGGCGGCGGGGGCGTCAGTCGCAGCAGGCGGTGTCGGAGGCGGCCCGTGCGCGCTTGCCGGCCGGCGTCTTCCCGGCCCTCCGCTCCACCAGCAGGCGGGAGCCCGCGCGGCTCTCGCCGAAGACGTCGTCGGGGTTGGACAGGACGCAGGTGTCCAGGGACAGGCAGCCGCAGCCGATGCAGTCGGTGAGGTGGTCCCGCAGCCGGTTCAACTGCTTGATCCGCTCGTCCAGTTCGGAGCGCCAGGCCGCGGAGAGCCGGGCCCAGTCCTCCTCGGTGGGCGTGCGCTCCTCCGGCAGCTCGGCGAGCGCCTCGCGGATCGTGGCGAGCGGGATGCCGACGCGCTGCGCGGCCCGCACGAAGGCGACCCGGCGCAGGGCGTCGCGGCTGAAGCGGCGTTGGTTGCCCGAGGTGCGGCGACTGGTGATCAGGCCCTTGGACTCGTAGAAGTGCAGGGCGGAGACGGCGGCGCCGCTGCGCGCGGCGAGCTGGCCGACCGTGAGCTCGTGGATCTTCTCGGGAATCTGAGGCACTCCCCGAACCCTACCCACCCGCTCACCCCTCCGGTCCGTTGACATGGGCTTCGCGGAGCACCATGCTAAGCAGTTGCTTAGCATCGAGCGGCGGGCACTGGGCCAGCAGAGCTACGAGTACCTCAGACACGGGAGGCCGGGACATGGCAGAGCCGAGGATCTTCACATCCGCCGACGACGTGAAGGCGGCGGTGGGCGAGCAGCTGGGGTACACCGACTGGCTGGAGGTCGACCAGAAGCGGATCGACCTGTTCGCGGAGGCGACCGGCGACCACCAGTGGATCCACGTGGACCCGGAGAAGGCGGCCGCGGGCCCGTTCGGCACCACCATCGCGCACGGGTACCTGACCCTGTCGCTGCTCCCGCTCTTCGGACCGCAGCTGATCCGGGTCGAGGGCGTGAAGATGGGCGTCAACTACGGCACCAACAAGGTCCGTTTCCCCTCCCCCGTCCCGGTCGGCTCGCGGCTGCGCGCCACGGCGACGATCACCGGCGTCGAGGACGTCAGGGGAGGGATCCAGGTGACCGTCGCCTTCACCGTGGAGCGCGAGGGCGGCGACAAGCCGGTGTGCGTGGCCGAGTCCGTCTCGCGCTACCACCTGTGAGCCGCCGCCACCCGCGGGCCGTCACGACTCGCGAGCCGCCGCCCGCGGGCCGCTACCGCCCCTGAGCGGCGCCGGGCTCCTTGGCCCGCACCATCCGCAGCACGAGGTCGGCGTAGAGCGCGCCGACCTCGTCGGGCGTACGGGGGCCGTTCACGTTGAACCAGCGGGCGACGTCGATGCAGAGGGAGAGCACGGCGAGCGTCGTGCCCTGCACGTCCGCCACCTCGAACTCGCCCGAGGCCACGCCCTCCTCGATGATGCCGCGCACCTCGGCGTCGACCTGACGGCGCAGCGCGACGATCTCGGCACGGGCGTCCGGCCCGAGCGCGTCCAGCTCGTACTGCACCACCCGCGCGGTGGTGCGCCGCCCGGCGTGCCAGCGCACGAAGGAGCTGACGGCGTCGGCGAGCCGCTCCGTGGCACTGCCCTCGCCCTCGGCCGCCGCGCGCAGGATGCCGAGCGCCCGGTCGTGGCCGATCCGGCTGATGCGGTGGAGCAGCTCTTCCTTGGTCTTGTAGTGGATGTAGAGCGCGGCCGGGCTCATGCCGGCCCGCCCGGCGATGTCGCGGGTCGTGGTCGCGTGGTATCCGCGCTCGGCGAAGGCTTCCACGGCGGCGACCAGCAGTCGCCGGGCCGCGTCGGGCGTGACCTCTTCCCACGGCTCGTTGTCGCCGCACGCCGTCTCGGCCGCCGTACTCATCGCTCGTTCGCCCCTCTCGGTGACAGGAGCTCCACCATACCGTCGAAGCTGAGCGGGCGCTTAGGGACGTCCGGCGGGAAGGCGTCAGCCCAGCTTCTCGAAGGGGTCGTGTTCGGCGAGGAGCTTCTCCAGCCGGGCCTGGTCGACGCGGCTGACGATCTGCCCGGCCTCCTGCCGGTCCCGGATGATCTTGGCCAGGGTGAAGGCGGACGTGACGAGGTACAGGACGGCGATGGCGAGGAAGGCGCGCACCCACGCGTCGGCCTGGAGCTGGTAGATGCCGATGGCGGTGGCGGCCATGGCGACTGCGAAGGACGCGACGGCCTGCCCGTAGAAGGCGGCGGTGCTCTGCTGCTTGACCGGTGTGTCACTCATGGGGACAAGCGTCGGGGGGGGGGGGGGGGGGGGCGCCCCCCCCCCCCCCCCCAACCCCCCCCCACAAAAACCCCCCCCCCCCCCCCCCCCCCCCCCCCCCCCCCCCCCCCCCCCCCCCCCCCCC
>NZ_JBIWJA010000052.1:0-41832 GCF_044764905.1 Streptomyces sp. NPDC093586
AAGTACCAGCTCACCCCCCGCGACTGGGACGCCGCCCAGCGCGAGGGACGCACCATCGCCCCCCTCATCACCCGCCTCAACACCATCCGGCGAGAGAACCCGGCCCTGCGGCAGCTGCGCGATCTGCACTTCCACCACGCGGACAAGGAGGAGGTGATCGTGTACTCGAAGCGGCAGGGATCGAACACGGTTCTGGTCGTCGTCAACCTCGATCCCCACCACACCCAGGAGGCCACGGTCTCGTTGGACATGCCGCAACTCGGCCTGGACTGGCACGAGTCGGTGCCGGTGCGCGACGAGCTCACCGGTGAGACCTACCACTGGGGCAGGGCCAATTATGTGCGCCTCGAGCCGGGCCGTACGCCCGCGCATGTCTGCACGGTTCTGCGACCGTCCACCCCGCAGATCGGAGGGTCCCCCACAACATGATCGTCAACGAGCCCGTACCGGACACCTTCGAGGACACCCCGGCCAAGGACCGCGACCCGGACTGGTTCAAGCGAGCCGTCTTCTACGAGGTCCTCGTCCGCTCCTTCCAGGACAGCAACGGCGACGGCGTCGGCGACCTCAAGGGCCTCACCGCCAAACTGGACTACCTGCAATGGCTGGGCGTGGACTGCCTGTGGCTGCCGCCCTTCTTCAAGTCACCGCTCAGGGACGGCGGGTACGACGTCTCCGACTACACGGCCGTGCTGCCCGAGTTCGGCGACCTGGCCGACTTCGTGGAGTTCGTCGACGCCGCCCACCAGCGCGGCATGCGCGTGATCATCGACTTCGTCATGAACCACACCAGCGACCAGCACCCGTGGTTCCAGGAGTCGCGCAAGAACCCCGACGGCCCGTACGGCGACTACTACGTCTGGGCCGACGACGACAAGCAGTTCCAGGACGCGCGGATCATCTTCGTGGACACGGAGGCGTCGAACTGGACGTACGACCCGGTCCGCAAGCAGTACTTCTGGCACCGCTTCTTCTCCCACCAGCCGGACCTGAACTACGAGAACCCGGCCGTGCAGGAGGAGATGATCTCGGCCCTGAAGTTCTGGCTGGACCTGGGCATCGACGGGTTCCGGCTGGACGCCGTGCCGTACCTGTACCAGCAGGAGGGCACCAACTGCGAGAACCTCCCGGCCACGCACGCCTTCCTGAAGCGGGTGCGCAAGGAGATCGACGCGCAGTACCCGGACACGGTGCTGCTGGCCGAGGCCAACCAGTGGCCGGAGGACGTCGTCGACTACTTCGGCGATTATCCGAGCGGCGGCGACGAGTGCCACATGGCGTTCCACTTCCCGGTGATGCCGCGGATCTTCATGGCGGTCAGGAGGGAGTCGCGCTACCCGGTCTCGGAGATCCTGGCGAAGACCCCGGCGATCCCGTCGGGCTGCCAGTGGGGCATCTTCCTGCGCAACCACGACGAGCTGACCCTGGAGATGGTCACCGACGAGGAACGCGACTACATGTGGGCCGAGTACGCCAAGGACCCGCGGATGCGCGCCAACATCGGCATCCGGCGGCGCCTGGCCCCGCTCCTCGACAACGACCGCAACCAGATCGAGTTGTTCACGGCCCTGCTGCTGTCCCTGCCCGGCTCGCCGATCCTGTACTACGGCGACGAGATCGGCATGGGCGACAACATCTGGCTCGGCGACCGCGACGCGGTGCGCACGCCGATGCAGTGGACCCCGGACCGCAACGCGGGCTTCTCGTCGTCGGACCCGGGCCGGCTGTTCCTGCCGACGATCATGGACCCGGTCTACGGCTACCAGGTGACGAACGTCGAGGCGTCGATGGCCTCGCCGTCCTCGCTGCTGCACTGGACCCGCCGCATGATCGAGATCCGAAAGCAGAACGTGGCGTTCGGCCTGGGCTCCTACACCGAGCTGCCCTCGTCCAACCCCGCCGTGCTGGCCTTTCTGCGCGAGCACGAGGACGACCTGGTGCTGTGCGTGCACAACTTCTCCCGGTTCGCACAGCCCACCGAGCTCGATCTGAGCGCCTTCGAGGGACGCCACCCCGTCGAGCTGTTCGGCGGGGTCCGTTTCCCGGCGGTCGGGGAGCTGCCGTACCTGCTGACCCTCGCGGGGCACGGCTTCTACTGGTTCCGGCTCCGCAAGGACGCCGCCTAGCCCAGACCCAGGGCGGGTCGGTTTCCACCGCCCCGCCCTGGGCACGCATCACTCACACCCCGTCGACCCGGGGAAAGGACGCGACGCCATGTCGGAAGCCGTCATACGCACCGTCACGAGCCCGCCCGGACTCCTTGCGTCCCTGGACCCGCTGCTGCGGGAATGGTTGCCGCGGCAGCGCTGGTTCGCGGGCAAGGGGCGCCCGGTCACCGGGTTCTCGCTGGTCGCGGCCACCGAGCTGCTGCCGGCCGACGCCCGTCTCGGCCTCTACCACGTGCTGGTGCGCGCCCACCAGCCGCTCGTGCCGGCCCTCGGCACCCCCGAGCGGCCGGGCGACTGCTACCAACTCCTGATAGGGGCGCGCGAGGCGCTGCCGCCCCGGCTGGCGCCCGCCCTGATCGGCCACGTCACCGAGGGCCCGCTGGCCGGACGCACCGTCTACGACGCCCTCCACGACACCCGGCCCGCCGAGGTGCTCCTGGAGGCGCTGCGCACCCGGGCCCGCGTGGGCGGGCTCCGCTTCGAGCGCGACCCGGACCAGGAGATACGCACCGGACTCGTGCCGCGCCTGATGACCGCCGAGCAGTCGAACTCGTCGGTCGTGTACGGGGATACGTTCATTCTCAAGGTGCTGCGCCGGATCGTGCCCGGGACCAACCCCGATCTGGAGCTGCCGCTGGCGCTGGCCCGCGCGGGCTGCCCCCGGGTGCCGGCGCCCACGGGCTGGATGGTGGCGGACCTGGCCGGGCAGACCTGGGTGCTGGGCGTGCTCCAGCCGTATGTGCAGGGCGCGACCGACGGCTGGGAGCTGGCCCTGCGCGAACTGGCCAAGGGCGAGGACTTCGCCGCCGAGGCGCGGGCGCTGGGCCGGGCCACCGCCGAGGTGCACACCGCGCTGGCCCGCGCACTGCCGACGGTCACGCTGGGTCACAGTCGGCTGCGGCCCCTGGTCGACGGCATGATCGCGCGGCTGGAGGAGGCCGTCCACACGGTGCCGGCCCTGCTGCCGTACGCGCCCGGGCTGCGCACGGCGTTCACGGCCCTGGCCGATCTGGCCGACGAGGGCCGCACCTGGACCGCGCAGCGCGTCCACGGCGACCTGCACCTCGGACAGTGCCTGCGGTCCCCCTCCGGACGGTGGTCGCTGATCGACTTCGAGGGCGAGCCCGCGAAACCGCTGGCCGAGCGGCGCATGCCGCAGCCGGCGGTGCGGGACGTCGCGGGGATGCTGCGCTCCTTCGACTACGCGGCGCACTCCGTCGGCGTCCCGGCGCCCGGCTGGGCCGAGACCTGCCGCGCCGCGTACTGCACCGGGTACGCGGAGGCCGGTGGCTTCGACCCGCGCACCGACCCCGTGCTGCTGCGCGCCTACGAGACGGACAAGGCCGTCTACGAGGTGGTGTACGAGGCCCGGCACCGCCCCGACTGGCTCCCGGTGCCCCTGTCCGCGGTGCGCCGCCTGGCCGTGCCCGACCGGCCCGGCGTCACCTCCTGACCCCGTTTCCCGCCCGCTCTTCGCCTAGGAGGCTCCACCCGTGACCCCCCGCCCCCCGTCCAGCGGTCCGGATCCGAAGAAGACGGCCGAGGAGAAGAGCGCGAAGAAGGCGGCCGCCGAGAGGACGCCCGCGCAGAAGGCGGTGAAGAAGACGGCGAAGACGCCTGCCAAGAAGGCGGCGGCGAAGAAGACGGCGACGAGGAAGGCGGTGGCCGAGAAGACGGCCGCGGAGAAGGCGCCTGCCAGGAAGGGGGTCGCGAAGACGACGGCCACCGGGAAATCCGTGACCAGGAAGACGGCCGCGGCCAGGAAAGCGCCGGCGGTGAAGAAGACCGTCGCGAAGAAGACGCCCGCGCCCAGGAGGGCTCCCGCCGGGGCGGCTCCCGCCCCCGCCGCTCCCGTCGAGGTGCCCGCCCCCCTCGCGCCGGCCGCCGGCGACCGGGAACGGCTGCTGGCCGGTACGCACCACGACCCGCACTCCGTGCTCGGCGCCCACCCGGTGCCCGGCGGAATCGCCGTCCGGGTGTTCCGGCCGTACGCCCTCGCCGTGACCGTCCTGGCCGGGGAGTTGCGCGCCGAGCTGCACCACGACGGGGACGGCTTCTTCTCGGGTCTGCTGCCGCTCGACGAGGTCCCCGCCTACCGGCTCCTCGTCGCCTACGAGGGGACGGTCCAGGAGACCGAGGACCCGTACCGCTTCCTGCCCACGCTGGGCGACCTGGACCTGCACCTGATCGGCGAGGGCCGGCACGAGCAGCTGTGGCAGGCGCTCGGCGCGCACCCGACGACCCACCAGGGGGTGTCCGGCACCCGCTTCGCGGTGTGGGCGCCGAACGCGCGCGGGGTGCGGGTGGCCGGCGGCTTCAACTTCTGGGACGGCACCGGCCACCCCATGCGGTCGCTCGGCGGGACCGGGGTGTGGGAGGTGTTCCTGCCCGGCATCGGCCCGGGCGAGCTGTACAAGTTCGAGATCACCCGGCCCGACGGCTCGCGCACCTTCCGCGCCGACCCGCTGGCCCGCCGCACCGAGGTGCCACCGGCGACGTCCTCCGTCGTGTACGCCTCGGACTACACCTGGGGCGACGACGCGTGGCTGGCCTCGCGCGCCGGGGCGCCCGCGCACGAGGCGCCCCTGTCGGTGTACGAGGTCCACCTGCCGTCCTGGCGGCCGGGACTGACGTACCGCGAGCTGGCGGACCAACTGCCCGCGTACGTCAAGGACCTGGGCTTCACGCACGTCGAGCTGATGCCGGTCGCCGAGCACCCCTTCGGCGGCTCGTGGGGCTACCAGGTCACCGGCTTCTACGCGCCCACGGCCCGCCTCGGCGAGCCCGACGACTTCAAGTACCTGGTCGACCGGCTGCACCAGGCCGGCATCGGCGTGCTGATGGACTGGGTGCCGGCGCACTTCCCGCGTGACGACTGGGCGCTGGCCGAGTTCGACGGGCGTCCGCTGTACGAGCACTCCGATCCGCTGCGGGCCGCGCACCCGGACTGGGGAACGCTGGAGTTCGACTTCGGGCGCCGCGAGGTGCGCAACTTCCTGGTCGCCAACGCCGTGTACTGGTGCGAGGAGTTCCACATCGACGGGCTGCGCGTGGACGCGGTCGCCTCGATGCTGTACCTGGACTACTCGCGCGAGCCGGGGCAGTGGACGCCCAACGAGCACGGCGGCCGGGAGAACCTGGACGCGGTGGCGTTCCTGCAGGAGATGAACGCGACGGTGTACCGGCGGGTGCCGGGTGTCGTGACGATCGCCGAGGAGTCCACGGCCTGGGACGGGGTCACGCGGGCCACGCACCACAAGGGGCCCAGCGGCTTCGGCGGGCTCGGGTTCGGGCTGAAGTGGAACATGGGCTGGATGCACGACTCGCTGGAGTACATGAGCCACGACCCGGTGCACCGCAAGTACCACCACGGCGAGATGACCTTCTCCATGGTGTACGCGTACAGCGAGAACTACGTGCTGCCGATATCGCACGACGAGGTGGTGCACGGCAAGAGGTCGCTGGTGTCGAAGATGCCGGGCGACTGGTGGCAGCAACGGGCGAACGAGCGGGCGTACCTGGGCTTCATGTGGGCGCACCCCGGCAAGCAGCTGCTGTTCATGGGGCAGGAGTTCGCGCAGGGCGCCGAGTGGTCCGAGGAGCGCGGCCCCGACTGGTGGCTGCTCGATCCGCGGTACGGGGCGGCGGCCGACCACCGGGGCGTGCTGGACCTGGTGCGCGATCTCAACACCGTGTACCGGGACACTCCGGCGCTGTGGCAGCGGGACACCCACCCCGCCGGTTTCTCGTGGATCGTCGGGGACGCCGCCGAGGACAACGTCCTGGCGTTCCTGCGGTGCGACGCGGACGGCGCCCCGCTGCTGGCGGTGTCGAACTTCGCGCCGGTCGTCCGCCCCGACTACCGCCTCGGCGTCCCCGACGAGGTGCCCGCCTGGCACGAGGTGCTCAACACCGACGCCGCCCGCTACGGCGGGAGCGACGTGGGCAACCCCGGCCCGGTCAAGCCGGAGCCGCAGGGGTGGCACGGCCGCCCGGCGAGCATCCGGCTGACCCTGCCGCCCCTGGCGACGGTGTGGCTGCGCCCGGCCTGACGCTCAGGCCGCGTCCGCCAGGCCCTTCGGCAGCGGCTCGGTGTGCAGGACGCCGAGCCGCTGGGTGGCGCGGGTGAGGGCCACGTAGAGGTCGCTCGTGCCGTAGCGGCCGGGCTCGACGACCAGGACGGAGTCGAACTCCAGGCCCTTGGACTGGCGGGGGTCGAGGAGGACGACGGACCGGGTCAGGTCCGGCTCGGCGCCCGCCGTGACGCCGTCCAGCCGGGCGGCGAGCCGCTCGTGCAGGGCGCGCGGGGCGATGACGGCGAGGCGGCCCTCCTCGGGGGTCAGCTCCCGGGCGGCCTCGGCGACGGCGGCCGGGAGGTCGTCGGCGGCGCGGATCCAGGGGCGTACGCCCGTGGAGCGCACCGAGCTGGGCGGGGCGAACTCCGGGTCCTCGGCGCGGACGACGGCCGCCGCCAGCTCCATGATCTCGGCCGGGGTGCGGTAGTTGACGCCGAGGCGGGTGTGCTCCCAGCGGTCCTCCACGTAGGGGGCGAGGATCTTCGACCAGGAGCCGACGCCGGCCGCCTCGGCGGTCTGCGCCGGGTCGCCGACCAGGGTCATGGAGCGGGTCGGGCAGCGGCGCATCAGCAGCCGCCACGCCATCGGGGACAGCTCCTGCGCCTCGTCGACGATGATGTGCCCGAACGCCCAGGTGCGGTCGGCGGCGGCGCGCTCGGCGGCGCTGCGGTGGTCCTCCTCCTCCTGGCGCTCGGCGAAGCGCTCGGCGTCGATGATGTCGTGCGCGAGCAGGACCTCGGCCTCCTCCTCGTCCTTGTCCTCGAACTCGTACGTCCGGGAGGCGTACGACACGTCGAGCACGCCCTGCGCGTAGGCGATCTGCTCCGCCCGCTCGCGTTCGGCGCGGGTACGGGCGATCCGGTCGTCCACGCCGAGCAGTTCGGCCGCCTCGTCCAGCAGGGGCACGTCCGCCACGGTCCAGTGCCGGGTCACCGGGCGGCGCACGGCGGCGGCGTCCTCGGCGGGCAGGAAGTCCTCCGGCGCGGCGAGGAGGTCGGCGACCAGGCGCTGCGGGGTGAGCCGGGGCCACAGCTGGTCCACGGCGGCCCAGACCTCGGGGTTCTCGGCGAGTTCGTCGCGGATCTGGGTGATGTCGCTGGGGTCGAGGAGGTTGGAGCCGTCGTAGGGGTCGGTGCCGATGCGTTCGGCGACCATGTCGGTGAGGGTGTTGAGGATGTGGCCCTCGAAGTGCTCGCGGGCCACGTTGTGGGGCAGCCCGGTGGCGCGGGTGCGTTCGCGGGCGACGCTGACCAGGTCGTCGTCGAGCATGAGGACCTCGCGGTCGTGCTCGATCGCGATGACCGGGTCGGGCAGCGCCTGCCGGGCGCGGACCGCCTCGGCGAGGACGTCGGCCATGTCGGCCCGGCCCTTCACCGCGGCCGCCTCGGGGGTGTCCGTCGCGGTGGCCTTCACGCCGGGGAACAGCTCGCCGACGGTGGCGAGAAGCACCCCGGTCTCGCCCAGGGAGGGCAGTACCTCGCCGATGTAGCCGAGGAACGCCGGGTTGGGGCCGACGATGAGGACGGCGCGCTTGGCGAGCAGTTCGCGGTGCTCGTAGAGCAGGTAGGCGGCGCGGTGCAGGGCGACGGCGGTCTTGCCGGTGCCGGGGCCGCCCTCGACGACCAGCACGCCGCGGTGCGGGGCGCGGATGATGCGGTCCTGGTCGGCCTGGATGGTCTGCACGATGTCGCCCATGCGGCCGGTGCGCGCGGAGTTCAGCGCGGCGAGCAGCACGGCGTCGCCCGACGGGTCCTCGTGGCCGGTGCGCGTCTCGTCGCCGAGGTCGAGGATCTCGTCGTGCAGGGCGGTGACGCGGCGGCCCTCGCTCGCGATGTGCCGGCGGCGGCGCAGGCCCATCGGGGTGTGGCCGGTCGCCAGGTAGAAGGGGCGGGCGACGTCGGCCCGCCAGTCGATCAGGACCGGGGTGCGTTCGGCGTCGTCGGCGCGCAGGCCGATGCGGCCGATGTGGTGGCTCTCCCCGGAGGCGAGGTCGATCCGGCCGAAGCACAGGGAGCCGTCCACCGCGTTGAGCGCGGCGAGCAGCCCGGAGCGCTCGGCGACCAGGATGTCCCGCTCCAGTCTGGCCTGCATGGGGGTGTTGCCCTGCGCGAGCGCGTCCGTGACCGAGACCTCGGTGTCGCCGCGCAGCGCGTCCACGCGTGCGTACAGCCCGTCGATGAATTCCTGTTCCTGCCGCAATTCATCGTCCGGAAATTCGGTGTTTGACAATGTCACTCCCGCCCGCATATACTGTGCTCAGTGAACTTCTTCGTGACGCCCTTTTTCTGAAGTCACGAATCATCGAATATACGCAAAGAAATCCCCCGAGCGCAATCGCTCGGGGGATTTCTTTTTGTCGGCGGCGACCGGCCGACGGCGGCTACAGCACGTCCGCCAGCTCCTGCAGCAGCCGCCGCTTGGGCCGGGCGCCCACCATCGCCTTCACCGGCTCACCGTCCCGGAACACCATGAACGTCGGCATCGACAGCACCTTGTAGGCGTTGGTCGTCTCCGGATTCGCGTCGACGTTCAGCTGGACCACCCGGAGCCGGCCGGCCTCCTCCTCGGCCAGGGCGGCGAGCACCGGGGCCATCTGCCGGCACGGCGGGCACCAGTCCGCGGTGAACTCCACCAGTACCGGCAGCCCCGCCCCGATGACCTCCTCCGCGAAATTCGCGTCGGTCACCTCCGGCACACCACTCGCTGCGCTCACAGTCCTCGCCCTCCCAGTTCGCACTCCGGTTCCGGGCCCCCCGGAACCAGCGCCTCGGTGGCCAGCCCGTCCCGCGCCGCCTCCGCGCGCGCCAGCTGGTCCGCGACCGTCGCCCGCACGCCCCGCAGCTCGCCGATCAGGGCGTCCAGCTCCGCCAGCTTGCGGCGGTAGACCGCGAGCGACGCCGGGCACGAGTCGCCCTCCGCGTGACCGGCCCGCAGACACTCCACGAAGGGCCGGGTCTCCTCCAGGTCGAACCCGACGTCGCGCAGCGTCCTGATCTGCTCCAGCAGCTTCACGTCGCGCTCGTCGTAGGTCCGGTACCCGTGGGCGTCCCGCCGCGCGGGCAGCAGCCCGCGTGACTCGTAGTACCGCAGCGTCCGCGTCGTGGTCCCGGCGCGTGCGGCCAGCTCACCGATTCGCATGCGGACGAACGTAAGCCTTGACGCGGACGTCAAGGCAAGGAGGCAGGGGAGGAAAAGGGGGAGAAGAAAGGGAAGGAAAGGGCCGGGCGGCTGAGCAACGGGGGGAGCCCTCAGCCGCCCGGGGTCTTGGGGGACCGGCGTCAGGCCTTCGCCAGTTCCTTGTCGCCGCCCTGCTCGGGCAGGTGCGCCGGGGCCTCGCCGCCGCCGTGGCCGTCGTCCAGGAGCGTCGTCTCGTCGAACGGCACCCGCCCGGCGAGCACCTCGTCCACGCGGGCCTTGTCGATCTCCTTCGTCCAGGTGCCGACCAGCACCGTGGCGATGGCGTTGCCCGCGAAGTTGGTCAGGGCGCGGGCCTCGCTCATGAAGCGGTCGATGCCGACGATCAGGCCGATGCCGTCCACCAGGGCGGGCTTGTGCGACTGGAGGCCGCCGGCCAGGGTCGCGAGACCGGCACCGGTGACACCGGCGGCGCCCTTGGAGGCGACGAACAGGAAGAGCAGCAGCGGGATCTGCTCGCCGATCGACATCGGCGTCCCCATGGCGTCGGCGATGAACAGCGAGGCCATGGTCATGTAGATCATGGTGCCGTCGAGGTTGAAGGAGTAGCCGGTCGGGACGGTGATGCCGACCACCGGCTTGCTGACGCCCAGGTGCTCCATCTTCGCGATGAGCCGCGGCAGCGCGGACTCGGAGGAGGACGTGGACAGGATCAGCAGGAACTCGCGGCCCAGGTACTTGAAGAGCGAGAAGACGTTGACGCCGGCGACGACGCGCAGCAGGGCGCCCAGCACCACGACAACGAACAGGACGCAGGTGACGTAGAAGCCGAGCATCAGCACGGCCAGGCTCTTGAGGGCGTCGACGCCCGCCGAGCCGGTGACCGCGGCCATGGCGCCGAAGGCACCGACCGGGGCGGCCCACATGATCATCGCCAGGACGCGGAAGACCAGGCGCTGGATGTGCTCGACGCCGCGCAGGACCGGCCGGCCGGCGTCGCCCATGGCCTGCAGGGCGAAGCCGCACAGCAGCGCGATCAGCAGGGTCTGGAGGACCTCGCCCTCGGTGAACGCGGAGACGATCGTGGTCGGGATGATGCCGAGCAGGAACTCGGTGGTGTCCTTGGCCTCGGCGTCGACCTGCGCGTGGCCGGTCTCCTTGACGGCGTCGGTGACCGCCAGCCCCGTGCCCGGGTCGAGGATGTTGCCGACGAGCAGGCCGATGGCGAGCGCCACCAGCGACATCACCATGAAGTAGGCGAGCGCGATGCCGCCCACCGCGCCGACCTTCGCGGCCTTGCGCACCGAGCCGATGCCCAGCACGATCGTGCAGAAGATGATCGGCGAGATCATCATCTTGATCAGGTTCACGAAGCCGGTGCCGATCGGCTTCAGCTCCACCGCGAAGTCGGGCGCGATCAGACCGACGGCGATACCGAGGGCGACCGCCACGATCACCGCGATGTAGAGGTAGTGCGTGCGGTCCCGCTTGACCTTGGGTGCGGCAGGTGCCGTATCGGCTGCGCTGCTCACGGCGGCCCTCCTTGACGACGTCGTCGGCATCACCGGCGTGCGGCTCACGTCCGGGCGGTTCGGCTGGGGATGCGGTGACTATCTCCCACCCTGTGAGCGCGGTCACCCTTGCGTTCATTTAGTTCACAATCAGCCAGGAGAGAGACTGGCCGCATGCGCCTCAGCGTCCCGAGACCCCGCAGCCTGGCCGGCCAGCTCTTCGCGATGCAGGCCGTGCTCATCGCGGTCGTCGTCGCCGGGTACGCGCTGTTCACCTACCTCGGCGACCGGGGGCAGGCCGAGGAGGCCGCGGGCCGTCAGGCCAGGTCGGTGGCGCTGTCGATCGCCGACTCGCCGTCCGTGGTGGAGGCCGTCGGCACCGCGGACCCGACGGCACGGCTCCAGCCGTACGCGGTGCGCGTCATGCGGGACACCGACGTCGACTTCGTCACGATCATGACCCCGCAGGGGATCCGCTGGACCCATCCCGACCCGCGACAGATCGGCCACCGCTTCCAGGGCCACATCGAGCGCGCGCGGCGCGGCGAGACCTTCACCGAGACCTACACGGGGACGCTGGGCCCGTCGGTCCGGGCGGTCGCACCCGTGCGGGACGACCGCGGGCGGGTCGTCGGCCTGGTCAGCGCCGGGATCAGGGTCGAGGAGATCAGCAAGCGGGCCCAGGAGCAGCTGACGGCCCTGCTCGGCGTCGCGGCCGGTGCCCTGCTGCTCGGCGCGGTCGGCACGTACGTGATCAACGCACGGCTGCGCCGGCACACCCACGGCATGAACGCGGCCGAGCTGAGCCGGATGCACGACTACCATCAGGCGGCGCTGCACGCGGTACGGGAGGGGCTGCTGATGCTGGACTGGCGGTACCGTGTCGCGCTGATCAACGACGGCGGGCGGGAGCTGCTCGGCGTGGGCGGCGACGTGGTCGGCACATCGGTCGCCGACCTGGGCCTGCCGGCGCCGCTGACGGGGGCGCTGCTCGCGTCGGAGCCGCGGGTGGACGAGGTGCACCTGACGGCCGAGCGGGTGCTGGTGGTGAACACCTCGCCGGTCTCGGGCGGTGAGCGCCGGGGCACGGTGGTGACCCTGCGGGACGTCACCGAGCTCCAGTCGCTGATGGGCGAGCTGGACTCGGAGCGCGGCTTCACGCAGGCGCTGCGCTCGCAGGCGCACGAGGCCGCCAACCGGCTGCACACGGTCGTCTCGCTGATCGAACTGGGGCGCGCCGAGGAGGCGGTGGACTTCGCGACGGCCGAACTGGAGCTGGCGCAGGCGCTCACCGACCAGGTGGTGGCGGCGGTGGGCGAGCCGGTGCTGGCCGCGCTGCTGCTGGGCAAGACGGCACAGGCGAACGAGCGGGGAGTGGAACTGGTGGTGTCGCAGGACAGCCGGCTGGACGACGGGCTGCTGCCGCCGTCCCTGCCCGCCCGGGACCTGGTGACGATCCTGGGCAATCTGATCGACAACGCGGTGGACGCGGCCCAGGGCCGGGTGCCCTCGCGGGTGACGGTGGCTGCGTACACGGACACGGACGCCGAGACGGCCGGGGGCGGGGCCGGCTCGGAGCTGGTGCTGCGGGTGTCGGACACCGGCGCGGGCGTCGACCCGGCCCACGCCGGCCTGCTCTTCCGGCGGGGCTTCACGACCAAGCCGGCCGGGCCCGGCGGGCGGGGCCTGGGTCTCGCGCTGGTCCACCAGGCGGTGCACCGGCACGGGGGCACGCTGTCGGTGACGGAGGCCGAGGGGGGCGGCGCCCGCTTCGAGGCACGGCTGCCCCTGGACGCTGTCGGCGCGGGCACGGCACCTCCGACGCCCCTGGCGAGCGGCCCGGCCCCGGCACCGGGAGGCGGCGCGTGAGCCCCGCCCGGGTCTCGGCCGACGGCGTCCCCGCCCGCGGACGCGAGCCCGGGGGCCGTATATGACCGACCAGCAGCCCATCCGGGTCCTCGTCGTCGAGGACGACCCCGTCGCCGCCGACGCGCACGTGATGTACGTCGGGCGGGTGCCGGGGTTCACGGCCGTCGGCACCGCGCACTCCGGCGCGGAGGCGCGACGCCTGCTGGACCGCACGCCGGTCGACCTGCTCCTGCTCGACCTGCACCTGCCGGACGTGCACGGGCTCCAGCTGGCCCGATCGCTGCGGGCGGCCGGGCACCAGGCCGACGTGATAGCGGTGACGTCGGCCCGGGACCTGACGGTCGTGCGGGAGGGGGTGTCGCTGGGCGTCGTCCAGTACGTGCTGAAGCCGTTCACCTTCGCCACCCTGCGGGACCGCCTGGTGCGCTACGCCGAGTTCCGGGGCACCGCCGGGGAGGCGAGCGGCCAGGAGGAGGTGGACCGGGCCCTGGCCACCCTGCGGGCCCCCGGTCCGACGGCACTGCCCAAGGGCCTCAGCGCGCCCACCCTGGAACGGGTGACAGGCACCCTGCGGGGCACGGAGGAGGGCCTCACGGCGGCCGGAGCGGCCGAGGCGGTGGGCATCTCGCGGATCACGGCCCGCCGCTACCTGGAACACCTGGTGGACACCGGCCGGGCCCGGCGGAGCCCGCTGTACGGGCAGGTGGGGCGGCCGGAGCTGGTGTACCGGTGGGTTCGGGTTCGTTGACTCGGGACGCCCGACAGCCTGGCGACCGCCGGCGCCCGGGCGTCGCGTCGTACACCGCGGCTTGACTCTCCAGTGACTGGAGACCGGAGAGTGGACGTCATGAACGGCGCGACGCCCCTCCACTCCATCGGTGAACTGTCGGCCCGTACCGGCGTGCCGGTGCGGACGATCCGGTACTACTCGGACACCGGACTGCTGCCCCCCGCTCACCGCACCCCGGCCGGCTACCGCCGTTACAGCGACGCGGCCCTCGGCCGGCTGCACCTCATCTGCGTCCTGCGGGAGCTGGACGTCGATCTCACCACGGTCCACCGCGTCCTGGACGGTGACCTCTCCGTCGCCGAGGCTGCCGCCGCGCACGCCGCCGCCACCGCCCTCCAGATCCGCGAGCTGCGCCTGCGGCAGAGCATTCTGCACCTCGTCGCCCGGCGCGGAACCAGTCCTGAGGAGACAGTTCTCATGCACCGCCTCGCCCGGCTCACCTCCGACGAACGACGGCGCATGGTGGCCGACTTCGTCGATCGCCTCACTGCCGACACGCCCGGCACCCGCAGCGCGAACGCCGCCCTGCGCGCCGCCCTGCCCGATCTCCCCGACGACCCCTCCGGCGCCCGGCTCGCCGCATGGACGGAGCTCGCCGAACTCATCACCGACGACGGCTTCCGCGCGCGCATGGCGCATGCGGCGCTCCCGCCCTCCGACGAGGACGCCCTGCCGGGCGTGGCTCCCGAGACGGTGGCGAAGCTCATCCCCTTCGTCCGGCAGACCGTCGCCGCCGCCAGGGCGGCGGGCATCGACCCGGCCGGCGATGATGCCGTCCCGATCGTCGACGCCGTCGTGGAGCGCTTCGCCACCGCGCTCGGCCGTCCTGCCGGCCCCGAACTGCGGGAGTGGATGGCCCGGCAGTTCGACGCGGGACACGATCCGCTCGTCGAGCGGTACTGGCGCCTGGTCTGGACCGTCAACGACTGGCAGGTGGTTCCCGGACACCTTCCCTTCCAGCCCTGGCTGACCGAGGCCCTCCGCCGGCCCCGGCCGGACCTTGGCCCGCGCACCGGTTCGGCGTCCGTCTCGCGAGGAAGCAGCGGATGACGCCATGGGCGCGGGCGGAGGCCAGGTCGTGGGTGCGGCCGGGTGTCGCGCGGGAGAACCGTTGTTCACCGAAGGGCTGCTGGGGCTGAAGGCAGGGGTGGCGGCGTCCGAGGAAGCGGTTGAGCAGGTGGCGCCGGGCGGTGTCGTGCCAGTCCCCGTGCTCGCGTCGGCGGCGGCGGGCGTTCGCTCCAGGTGGGGCCTGGAGGTCGGAGCGGATCTCCGGGACTGTGAGGGCCGAAGGCATTCCGCTGCGCCTTGCCGGCCGCTCACCCGGCCCGTGCGGGGACCGGACCGAGCCGCCCACACCCTGGTTCGGGGGGAACGGTACGGCGCCGCACGCCCCCGTAGGTTCGTACGATCCGTATCGCTGGCTGAACAGCCCGTAGTCAAGGCGGCCGGGGCCCCCTACGGTGTGGCGCGTGCGCCGACCCTCACCCCACCCGAACCAGTCGGGTCTCCCGTTCAACGCCCTCGCCGCCCGCCGTCTCCGGGCCGCCCTCGGTATGGGGCCCGAGCACGTCGCCCACGGCATGCGGGTGTCGTACGGGCTGCCGTACGTCACCCCGGACCTCGTCGTCGCCTGGGAACGGGGGCTCGCCTCCCCCGGCAACCCCGAGCTCACGGCCCTCGCGGGCGTGCTGTGGTGCTCGCCCGGTGAGCTGATCGGGCGCCCGCGGACCCTGCGCGAGCACCGCGTCGCCCGGGGGCTCGCCCCGGAGGACGTGGCGCGGGGCGTCGGGCTCGGTCTCGACGCCTATCTGAGGATGGAGGAGAAGGACGACTGGCGCGGCACCGACCGCCAGTCGTCCGCGCTCGCCGACGTGCTCGGCCTGGAGCTGCCCGACCTCGTGACCGTCACGGGCCGCGACGGAAAGCTCGCCGACCTGCTGCGCAGCGCGGTGAACACCCGCTGGCAGGGGTACGTCCGCCCGGTCGCCAAGATCGCCCCGCTGGACCGGCGGGTCCTGGAGCGCGTGCTCCGGGAACTGCACCAGGACTACCAGGGGCACATGGTCGCCACGCTCAGCTGGGGCGGCGGCAGCGGCGGCTCCAGCGCGGCCGGCCGCGACTACCTCGACCGGATCGTGGAGCACTTCTGGGCGGTGGTCCGCAGGCACACCGGGTGAGGCGCGGCCGTCCTGACCGCGCCGGCGACCGGCCGGGGGCCGGCCGGTCGTCCCGCCCCGGCTAGAAGACCGACTCGGCCTCGTCCATCCGGTCCTTCGGCACCGTCTTCAGCTCGGTGACGGCCTCGGCCAGCGGCACCATGACGACGTCCGTGCCGCGCAGCGCGGTCATCCGGCCGAACTCGCCCCGGTGCGCGGCCTCGACCGCGTGCCAGCCGAAGCGGGTGGCGAGCACCCGGTCGTACGCGGTCGGCGTGCCGCCGCGCTGGACGTGACCGAGGATGACCGGCTTGGCCTCCTTGCCGAGCCTGCGCTCCAGCTCGTACGCCAGTGCCGTGCCGATGCCCTGGAAGCGCTCGTGGCCGAACTTGTCGATCGCGCCCTTCTCGTAGTCCATGGTGCCCTCGACGGGGTGGGCGCCCTCGGCGACGCAGACGACGGCGAACTTCTTGCCGCGGGCGAACCGTTCCTCGACCATCTTGACCAGGTCGGCGGGGTCGAAGGGCCGCTCGGGCAGACAGATGCCGTGGGCGCCGGCGGCCATGCCGGACTCGAGGGCGATCCAGCCGGCGTGCCGGCCCATGACCTCGACGACCATCACGCGCTGGTGGGACTCGGCGGTGGTCTTGAGGCGGTCCATCGCCTCCGTCGCCACGCCGACCGCCGTGTCGAAGCCGAAGGTGCGGTCGGTGGAGGAGATGTCGTTGTCGATCGTCTTGGGCACGCCGACCACCGGCAGACCCGCGTCGGACAGCATCCGGGCCGCCGTCAGCGTGCCCTCGCCGCCTATCGGGATCAGCGCGTCGATGCCGAAGCTCTGGATCATGTCGCCCGCGTTCTCGCAGGCCTCGCGGAGCCGGTCGCGCTCCAGCCGGGACGAGCCGAGGATGGTGCCGCCGCGCGCCAGGATGCCGCTGACCGCGTTCAGGTCGAGGGTGCGGTAGCGGCCGTCCAGGAGGCCCGCGTAGCCGTCCTCGAAACCGATGACCTCGTCGTCGTAGTTGTCGACCGCTCGGTGCACGACCGACCGGATCACTGCGTTCAGCCCGGGGCAGTCGCCGCCTGCGGTGAGGACTCCGATACGCATCGTGCTGTGTCTCCTGCTCGCTGTGGACACCGGTGAGCCATTCCGATTCTTTCACGTCCTCAGGGGGACGTCGCTCCCGTACGGGTGGCGCCCCGAACGCCCTCCGGCAGGACTCACTGACGGGCGCCTTATCCGTGGGGAGGGGTACTGTCAAGAGGGTTCTGCTCACCCCGGTGGGTGATCTTTGTGCACGGGGACAGCCGCCGCCGGACAACCGCACCGAGACGAAACGGAGAGCACGCGTGACGCGCAGCGTGTACGTGACCGGTATCGACCGCGGCGACGGCCGCCAGGTCGTCGAGCTGGGGGTCATGGAGCTGCTGACCCGGCAGGTCGACCGGGTCGGCGTCTTCCGTCCCCTGGTCCACGACGGGCCCGACCGGCTCTTCGAGCTGCTGCGCGCCCGCTACCGGCTCTCCCAGGACCCCGCGACGGTCTACGGCCTGGACTACCGGGAGGCGTCCGCGCTCCAGGCCGAACAGGGCACGGACGAGCTGGTGTCCGCGCTGGTCGAACGGTTCCACCTGGTCGCCCGGGACTACGACGTCGTCCTCGTCCTCGGCACCGACTTCGCCGGCACCCAGCTCCCGGACGAGCTGTCGCTGAACGCGCGGCTCGCCAACGAGTTCGGTGCCTCGGTCCTCCCGGTCGTGGGCGGCCGCAAGCAGACGGCCGAGTCGGTGCTCGCCGAGACGGTCAACGCCTTCCGCGCCTACGACGGGCTGGGCTGCGACGTCCTGGCCATGGTGACCAACCGGGTGGCCCGCGAGGACCGGGACGGGATCGCCGAGCGGCTCGCGAACCGGCTGCCGGTGCCCTGCTGGGTGGTGCCCGACGAGCCCGCGCTGTCGGCGCCGACCGTCTCCCAGATCGCGCACGCCCTCGGCGCGAAGGTGATCCTCGGGGACGACTCGGGGCTCGCCCGCGACGCGCTGGACTTCGTGTTCGGCGGGGCCATGCTGCCCAACCTGCTGAGCGCCCTGACGCCGGGCTGCCTGGTCATCACCCCCGGCGACCGGGCCGACCTGGTGGTCGGCACGCTGGCCGCGCACAGCGCCGGCACCCCGCCGATAGCCGGCCTGCTGCTGACCCTGGACGAGGTGCCGGGCGAGGGCATCCTCACCCTCGCCGCCCGTCTCGCCCCGGGCACGCCGGTGCTCTCGGTGACCGGCAACAGCTTCCCCACCGCCGAGCGGCTGTTCTCCCTGGAGGGCAAGCTGAACGCGGCCACCCCGCGCAAGGCGGAGACCGCCCTCGGCCTGTTCGAGCGGTACGTCGACACCGACGGCCTCAGCAAGCGGGTCTCCGCGCCGAGCAGCGACCGCGTCACCCCGATGATGTTCGAGCACAAGCTGCTGGAGCAGGCCCGCTCGGACCTGCGCCGGGTCGTCCTCCCGGAGGGCACCGAGGAGCGGGTGCTGCACGCGGCGGAGGTGCTGCTGCGCCGGGGCGTGTGCGAGCTGACGCTGCTCGGCGACGTGGAGCAGATCCGCAAGAAGGCCGCCGACCTCGGCATCGACCTCGGCGCCGCCCGGCTGATCGACCCGGCGGTGTCCGAGCTCCGGGACTCCTTCGCCGAGAAGTACGCGGCCCTGCGCGCCCACAAGGGCGTCACCGTGGAGCTGGCGTACGACGTCGTCTCCGACGTGAACTACTTCGGCACGCTGATGGTGCAGGAGGGGCTGGCCGACGGCATGGTGTCGGGGTCGGTGCACTCGACGGCGGCGACCATCCGGCCGGCCTTCGAGATCATCAAGACGAAGCCGGAGGCGTCGATCGTCTCCTCCGTCTTCTTCATGTGCCTGGCCGACAAGGTCCTCGTCTACGGCGACTGCGCGGTCAACCCGGACCCGGACGCCGAGCAGCTCGCCGACATCGCGACCCAGTCGGCGGCCACGGCGGCGCGGTTCGGGGTGGATCCGCGGATCGCCATGCTGTCGTACTCGACCGGCACCTCCGGTTCCGGCGCGGACGTCGACAAGGTGCGCGCGGCGACCGAGCTGGTCCGCTCGCGCCGCCCCGACCTGAGGATCGAGGGACCGATCCAGTACGACGCCGCCGTCGAGCCGTCGGTCGCCGCGACCAAGCTGCCCGGCTCCGAGGTCGCCGGGCAGGCCACCGTGCTGATCTTCCCCGACCTGAACACCGGCAACAACACGTACAAGGCCGTGCAGCGCTCGGCCGGCGCCGTCGCCGTCGGCCCGGTCCTGCAGGGCCTGCGCAAGCCGGTCAACGACCTGTCCCGGGGCGCGCTCGTCCAGGACATCGTCAACACCGTCGCCATCACGGCGATCCAGGCCCAGCAGTCCCCGAGCGAGAAGGTGTCCGACCTGTGAGCGCGACTCGAGTCCTCGTCCTCAACTCCGGCTCCTCGTCGGTGAAGTACCAGCTGCTGGACATGCGCGACCGCAGCCGGCTGGCGGTGGGACTGGTCGAGCGGATCGGCGAGCGGACCTCCCGGCTGAAGCACACCCGTGTGGCCGACGGTGACACCCGTGAGCAGAACGGGCCGATCGCCGACCACGAGGCCGCCCTGAAGGCGGTCGCCGCGGAACTGGCCCGGGACGGTCTGGGCCTGGACTCCCCGGAGCTGACCGCGATCGGGCACCGGGTGGTGCACGGCGGCGTCTTCTTCACCGAGCCCACCCTCGTCGACGACTCCGTGCTCACGGAGATCGAGCGGCTGGTCCCGGTGGCGCCGCTGCACAACCCGGCCAACCTCACCGGCATCCGCACCGCCCGGGCGCTCCGTCCCGACCTGCCCCAGGTGGCGGTCTTCGACACGGCGTTCCACACGACGATCCCGGAGTCCGCGGCGCGTTACGCGATCGACCCGAAGATCGCCGACCGGCACCGCGTCCGCCGCTACGGCTTCCACGGCACCTCGCACGCGTACGTCTCCCGGGAGACGGCGCGCCTGCTGGGCAAGGACCCGTCGGAGGTCAACGTCATCGTGCTCCACCTCGGCAACGGGGCCTCGGCCTCGGCGGTCGAGGGCGGCCGGTGCGTGGACACGTCCATGGGGATGACGCCTTTGGAGGGACTGGTGATGGGTACGCGGTCGGGAGACCTGGACCCGGCGGTCATCTTCCATTTGGAGCGCGTTGGCGGAATGTCCACGGACGAGATCGACACTCTCCTCAACAAGAGGAGCGGCCTGTTCGGGCTGTGCGGCGACAACGACATGCGGGAGATCCGGCGCCGGATCGACGCGGGGGACGAAGAGGCGCGGCTCGCCTTCGACATCTACATTCACCGGTTGAAGAAGTACATCGGCGCCTATTACGCCGTTCTCGGACGGGTGGACGCGGTCGCCTTCACGGCCGGGGTCGGGGAGAACGCGGCGCCGGTGCGGGAGGCCGCCGTGGCGGGCCTGGAGGGACTGGGCCTGGCGGTCGACGCGGACCTGAACGCCGCGCGCGGCGACGGGGCGCGGCTGATCTCGCCCGCGTCCGCGCGGGTGGCGGTGGCCGTGGTGCCGACCGACGAGGAAATGGAGATCGCGACACAGACCTACGCGCTGGTAAATGAATCAGGGAATCTCACCTGAGCGGCATCCCGCCCTTTTGTATTTTCCGCCAGACGGAATATTCCGCAGCGAAACAAACCGATAGGATCGCCCCATGCGCCGTTCGAAAATCGTCTGTACTCTCGGCCCCGCGGTCGACTCCCACGAGCAGCTCGTCGCCCTGATCGAAGCCGGCATGAACGTGGCCCGCTTCAACTTCAGCCACGGCACGCACGCCGAGCACCAGGGGCGTTACGACCGCGTCCGGGCCGCCGCCAAGGAGACCGGCAGGGCCATCGGTGTCCTCGCCGACCTGCAGGGCCCCAAGATCCGCCTGGAGACCTTCGCCGAGGGTCCCGTCGAGCTGGTGCGCGGTGACGAGTTCACCATCACCACCGAGGACGTGCCGGGCGACCGGACGATCTGCGGCACGACGTACAAGGGCCTGCCCGGCGACGTGGCCAAGGGCGACCAGATCCTCATCAACGACGGCAACGTCGAGCTGAAGGTCACCGAGGTCGAGGGCCCCCGGGTCCGGACGATCGTCATCGAGGGCGGCGTCATCTCCGACCACAAGGGCATCAACCTGCCCGGCGCGGCCGTGAACGTGCCGGCGCTGAGCGAGAAGGACGTCGAGGACCTCCGCTTCGCGCTGCGCATGGGCTGCGACATGGTCGCGCTGTCCTTCGTCCGGGACGCCAAGGACGTGGCCGACGTGCACCGCGTGATGGACGAGGAGGGCCGCCGGGTCCCCGTCATCGCCAAGGTGGAGAAGCCGCAGGCGGTGGACAACATGGAGGACGTCGTGCTGGCGTTCGACGCCGTCATGGTGGCCCGTGGCGACCTGGCCGTCGAGTACCCGCTCGAGAAGGTCCCCATGGTGCAGAAGCGCCTGATCGAGCTGTGCCGGCGCAACGCCAAGCCGGTGATCGTGGCGACCCAGATGATGGAGTCGATGATCACCAACTCCCGGCCGACCCGCGCCGAGGCCTCCGACGTCGCCAACGCGATCCTGGACGGCGCGGACGCGGTCATGCTGTCGGCGGAGTCGTCCGTGGGCGCGTACCCGATCGAGACCGTGAAGACGATGTCGAAGATCGTCACCGCGGCCGAGCAGGAGCTGCTCTCCAAGGGCCTCCAGCCGCTGGTGCCGGGCAAGAAGCCGCGCACCCAGGGCGGTTCGGTGGCCCGTGCCGCCGCCGAGATCGCCGACTTCCTCGGCGGCAAGGGCCTGGTGGCCTTCACCCAGTCCGGCGACACCGCGCGCCGCCTGTCCCGCTACCGCGCGGCCCAGCCGATCCTCGCCTTCACCACCGACGAGTCCACCCGCAACCAGCTGGCGCTCAGCTGGGGCGTGGAACCGTACGTGGTGCCGTTCGTCAACACCACGGACGAGATGGTCGAGCTGGTGGACCAGGAGATGGTGAAGCTGAGCCGCTTCAACGACGGCGACGTCGTCGTGATCACCGCCGGCTCGCCCCCCGGCGTGCCCGGCACCACCAACATGGTCCGCGTGCACCACCTCGGCGAGACGCGCCGCGCCTGACGCCCACCGCGGGACACGACGAGGGCGCCCCCCTGTGGTTCGGGGGGGCGCCCTCGTCTCTGTGCGGCTCCCGGAGTGGCTCGTGGGCGGGCTCAGGTCGCTCAGGTCGCTCAGGTCGTGAACTGGTGCAGCCCGGGAACGTGCAGGGTGCCGCCGAACTGGCCGGCCTGGACGACCGTCACGTTCGTGAAGTAGATCAGCGGGATGTCCAGCGGCGGCGGGTGCTTCGGGTCGAAGGTGATCGGGATGAGACCGAGCAGGTTGCCCGAGATGCTCTCGGTGTACATGATCGTCTCGCCGTCGCGGATCGTGGACGTCGAGCCCTTGGCCGCCTGCACGTGGTAGGTCTTGCCGGACTGCTCGTCCTTCACCGTCTGGTGCAGGTCGCCGATGTCGGTGCCGTTCGAGACGACGTACTTGAGCACCTTCTTGGTGGTGCCGTTGGCCGTCCTGACCTCGACGATGCCCTTGTACGAGGCGCCCTTGAGCAGCAGCGAGCTGGCGTTCAGGTACCAGGGGTCGTCGGGCAGCGGCACCTTGTTGTCGACGCCGCCCTGCGCGTCCGTGGCGACCGGGCAGTCGTCCACGTCCGTGCCGGCGCTCTGCGAGGCGTCGGGGGTGGGCGAGGCGGTGGCCTCCCCGGCCTCCGCGGCGCCGGCCGTCTCCGTCGCGCCGGCCGCCTCCTCGGCGGTCTCGTCCGCCGTCTTCCCGGGCTCCTCGGCCGCTCCGGACACCGCATCGGCGGTGCCCTTCGCGGTGGCCTCCACCTCGCCGGTGACCTTCCCGACCGTGTCCTTCACGGTGCCGGAGACGTCCTCGGCGGTGCTCCCGGACGCCGTGGGGGTGGGCGTGGGGCTCGGAGTCTCCGCCGCCCCGCCGCCGGTGAGGATGCCCCCGACGGTGTCGCCGAGATCCTTCAGCAGACCGCCGCTCCCGCTCTCGGACGACGAGGGCGTCGGGGTGACGGCGCCGGACGCCTTCTCCTGGCTCTGCGCCTCGGAGGACGCCGAGGGGGCGGGCCCGGCCTTGTCGTCGGAACCTGAATCCGGCGAAGAGGCCGAACCGGCGCCCTGGTCGGCGCCCTTGCCGTTGCCCTTGTCCGCGTCCGCGGAGGCCGAGGGGTCCGGCTCCGGCACGTCGCCCCTGTCGCCGGGCTTGTCACCGGGTTCGCCGTCGTCCGCCCCGTCGGTCGCCGAGGGCGATGGCGTGGGAGACTGTGACGAGCCCTTCCCGGCGCCCTCCAGGGCCGCCACGCAGTCCTTGTACTCGTCGACCGTCAGGCTGTTCGACGGAGGCGCCGCGTCGTTGCCGTCGGCGAGGGCCAGCGTCGGCGTGAACCCCATCCCCATGAGGACCGCCGTGGGCATCGCCGCCAGAGCTATCGCCTTCCCGGCCGGCATGTGGAACCTGGTGAACAACGGCTTCTTGGGTGCCGCGTGACGCGGCCCGGTTCTCACACGGGACGCCTCCACGTCAGTCCCGCGGGTCACCTCGTCAGCCGGCACTGTGCCTCCCGTTCGCCCCGTTGGCCGGGCTCGTTCCTGACAGATCCTTCGGCTCTTCCACACCGTCCCGCGGCTGCGGCACCGTGGCGTCGGGCCCGGTGGTGTCGGGTCCGGTGGCGTCGGGCCCGGTGGTGTCGGGCACCGGAGCGCCGGGGACCACGCCCTCGGGCGCGCCGCCCGTTCCCTCGGACTCCAGCGGCGGCTCGGTCCGCGGCGGTTCACCCGGCACCCAGGACACGGCCATCGCTCCGCCGATCAGCGCGAGCAGGAAGCCGATGAGGAAGCCGCCGAGGTTGGACACGGGGATGGACACCAGCGCCAGCAGGATCGACGCGACGCCCGCGAAGACCCGGACGTGCTTCTGGAACCACAGGCTGACGCCCAGGACGACCAGCAGCACACCGATGATCAGGGACCCGGCGCCCGCGGTGGTGGCCATCGCCAGCGTCAGGTGACCGATCTGGAGGTTCGCGTACGGGAAGTAGGCGATGGGGAGTCCGCCGAGGGCGACGAACAGACCGGCCCAGAACGGCCGCGCGCCTCGCCAGGCACGGAACTGCAGCCTCCGGCGGGTGAACTGACCGGTTGCGGCAGGAGTCTCGGCGCTCATGGAAAACAGCTCCCTGGTACGGCTTTGCTGTGGTGGAGATGCGGGCCGTGCGCGAAGGCACGGCCGGAGAGTGGACGGGCGGGGGCGCCACCGGCTCCCCCGCCCGTCAGCGAGTGCTTAGTAGCACTCCTTGACACCCTTGGACAGCGACATCTTCAGGCCGCTGAGCTTGAAGGTTCCGGCGGTGGTCGCCCACGCCGTCTGCTTCACGCCGGTCAGCGTGACCGAGTCGGCCTGCTGCGAGAACCCGTACGGGTTCGTCGTGTCGCCCTTCTTGATGCCGGGACCCTTGGCGGCGTCCTTGGCCGCGACGCCGATGTCGATGCCGCGGAACGTGGCATCGGCCTCGAGCTGCTCGACGTCGATGTACAGGTTCTCGGCCTCGACCGCCTTGCCGCCGCCACCGGCCTTCAGCATGAGGCTGACCGAGCCGATGAGCGGGATGTCCGGGGTGACCACGGACTGGCACATGCCCTTGATCTGCGCGGACTTGAACGCCGAGACGGCGACGGGGTGAGCCGTCTTCTGTCCGTCGAGCGTGTAGCCCGAGTCGATCGCCCCGTACTGGACGAAGCCCGTGCCGTCGAGCTGGTCCGCCGTCACCTTGAACGACTGGCCGGAGACGCTGAACGACGCGGCCAGGGCACCCTGCGCCAGCGCCACGCCTATCGCGGCCGTCGCGGCCACGCTGGGCACCATGACGACGGCGAACCGCTTCCATCTGGTCCCGCCACGCACCTGGGACTCCATATTTCCTCCTTCTCGGACGTACATCTCCTGACCTCGGCCGGCCCCCGGATCGGCGGCTCGGCCTGGCAGGGATGGGAGAAGTGCTACGTCCTCGGGAAGGAGAGCGCCCGCGCTCGGCGGCGCGTGCAACGCGCCCGAATCACCGGCGATCACCCCCGAGCGACAACCACTGGTCGCGCCTGACACACATCACGCACAACCCTGCTGGACAGGCTTCACCGGCTGGGTGAAGACCCCCCTGCCCAAGAGCCGGCGCCACTGCCGCCGGCTCTGCTCGGTGGGGACCCAGGAACCCCCGTGACCCGACTGGCTTTCGGGGTACGGGAATGGACCGAGCGTCGCCGATCGTGGTGCATTCTCGCCGTCGGCACAAGGGGCTCGTTACTCACTAGTAACGGCTGGATAACCGCGGGACGACGCACCGGCCCCGGACGGCGACGCTGGGTGCGTCATCAGGGGAGAACAAAACCATTGATCGCCGGACAGACACCGACAGAACGACGCGTGCGACTTACTAGCAGTAACAGCGGCCGCGATTACCAAGATTTGGTAAAGCGCGGCCGCACTGACGTCATGTCGACAGTTCCCTCACTCGGGCATCACCCGGCCGGGCGGTCGACCACCGCCCGGCGGAAGGAGCCCGGAAACGCCCTCTAGAACAGGGCGCGGGCGAGCGCCCTGCGCGCCGCGGTCACCCGCGGATCGTCGGCGCCGACCACCTCGAACAGTTCCAGCAGGCGCACCCGTACGGCGTCCCGGTCGTCCCCGGCCGTGCGGCGCACCGTGTCGATGAGCCTGCCGAAGGCGTCCTCCACGTGCCCGCCCACCAGATCCAGGTCGGCGGCGGCGATCTGCGCCTGCGCGTCGTCCGGCCTGTCGGCCGCGTCCTGCCGGACCCGCTGCGGGTCGGCGCTCTGCACGCGCTGGAGCAACTCGGCCTGGGCCAGGCCGAGTTTGGCCTCCGTGTTGCCCGGGTCGTCGCTGAGCACGTTCTGGTACGCGCGGACGGCACCGGCCAGGTCACCGGCGTCCAGCGCCTGCACGGCAGCCTCCAGGGCCGCGTCGTGCGGCCCGGCCGGGCGCTCGGGAGCGGCGGCCCGGTCCGCGCCCGGCTCCGCCTCCGGGTCGACGACGAGACCGGTCAGGCCGAAGCGCTGCTCGGCGACCTGCACCAGCTGGTCCAGGGTCTGGCGGATCTGCGCCTCGCCCGCGGCGCCCTGGAACAGCGGCAGCGCCTGTCCGGCCACGACCGCGAACACGGCCGGGATGCCCTGGACACCGAACTGCTGCATCAGCATCTGGTTGGCGTCGACGTCGATCTTGGCGAGGAGGAAGCGCCCGTTGTACTCGACGGCGAGCCGCTCCAGGACGGGGCTCAACTGCTTGCAGGGCTCGCACCATTCGGCCCAGAAGTCGATGACGACCGGGACCTCGGTGGACCGCTGCAGGACGTCGCTCTCGAAGCGGGCCTCGTCGACGTCGATGACGAGGTCGGCCGGGGAGACACCCCCCGCTCCGCCGTGCCGGGCGGCCTCGGCGCGCGCCTGCTCCGCCTTGGCCTTGGCCTCCTGGGCCGCCTTCACCGCGGCGAGGTCGACGACCCCGCTCATGGACATGTTCCGTGGCTGCATGGGTCTATCCTCCCCTGTCCTGCGCGCGTGTGTGAAAAGCGGCGTGAAGGCACGCCCCGATGTGTGCCGTCGGCACGGTCTGCCGGCGCCGGGTCCCCACCCTGCGCCTGTGGTCGTCGCTCGGACACGGGAACACCCGCGCTTTCGCTACGAGTCGTAGCGTAATGCCATGACGGGCCGTCGGAACACCCCGCTCCGGTGATCTGCCTCACGGCCGGCCGCCGGAAACGCGCCGGTTATGGTCGGGGCATGCAGAGCAGTACCCCCGCCGGGCGTCCCGGGCGTCCGCGCAGTGCCGCGGCGGACACCGCGATCCTGGCCGCGACCCGGGCGGCCCTGGTGGACCTCGGCTGGTCGAAGCTCACCCTGGGAGACGTCGCGATGCGGGCCGGGGTTGCGAAGACGACCCTCTATCGTCGCTGGGCGGGCAAGAACGAGCTGGTCGTGGACGCGGTGGCGGAGCTGTTCGACGAACTCGAACTGCCCGACCGCGGCTGTCTGGCCGCCGACATCGAGGGCGTGGTGCTGCAGTTCGCGGCGATCCTGGCCCGGCCGGAGGCCAGGAGCGGGCTGATGGCGGTGGTGGCCGAGTCCACGCGGGACGACGCGCTGCGCGAACGCATCCGCACGTCGATCGTCGACCGCCAGAAGCGCCTGGTCCTGGAAGGCCGCGCCCGCGCCCAGGCCCGCGGCGAGCTGTCCGCCGAGCCCGACCCGGCGGAGGCCGCCCGCACCGCGGACCTCATCTTCGACGTGGTGGCGGGCGCGGTGGTCCACCGGACCCTGGTCAGCGCGGAACCGGCCGACGGGGAGTGGGTGCGGGGCCTGACGCGGATACTGCTGTGGGGCCTGACGGCCCAGCCGGCCGAGCCGCTTGACCCCGCTTCCTGGCCGACCGAGTCGGGTGGTGGGTGGGCATAGGCCGGGGGTCCAGGGGGCGGAGCCCCCTGGCGGCGCCCGCACCGGCACCGTGCGCCTAGAACCCAGCCGGCTCCGTATAGACGCCCCACTCCTCCCGCAGCACCCCGCAGATCTCCCCGAGCGTCGCCTCGGCCCGCACCGCGTCCAGCATCGGCTCGATCATGTTCCCGCCGGACCGCGCCGCGGCGAGCATCGCGTCCAGCGCGGAGCGCACCGCCGCGTCGTCCCGGGCCGCCCTGCGCTCGCCCAGCACCCGCACCTGCTCGCGCTCGACCTCGTGGCTGACCCGCAGGATCTCCAGGTCGCCCGTGACGGAGCCGGTGTGGACGTTGACCCCGACGACCTTCTTGTCGCCCTTCTCCAGCGCCTGCTGGTACCGGAAGGCCGACTCGGCGATCTCGCCGGTGAACCACCCGTCCTCGATCCCGCGCAGGATCCCGGACGTCATCGGCCCGATCGGGTGCTGACCGTCGGGGTGGGCCCGCAGCCCCCGCTCCTTGATCCGCTCGAAGATCTTCTCCGCGTCCGCCTCGATCCGGTCGGTCAGCTGCTCGACGAACCAGGAACCGCCCAGCGGGTCGGCGACGTTGGCGACGCCGGTCTCCTCCATCAGCACCTGCTGGGTCCGCAGGGCGATCTCGGCGGCCTGCTCGCTGGGCAGGGCGAGGGTCTCGTCCAGGGCGTTGGTGTGCAGGGAGTTGGTCCCGCCGAGCACGGCGGCCAGCGCCTCCACGGCCGTACGCACCACGTTGTTGTACGGCTGCTGCGCGGTCAGCGAGACTCCGGCGGTCTGGGTGTGGAACCGCAGCCACTGCGCCTTCTCGCTCTTCGCGCCGTAGACGTCCCGCATCCACCGCGCCCAGATCCTGCGCGCCGCGCGGAACTTGGCGATCTCCTCGAAGAAGTCGACGTGCGCGTCGAAGAAGAAGGACAGCCCCGGCGCGAAGACGTCGACGTCCAGCCCGCGGCTGAGCCCCAGCTCGACGTACCCGAACCCGTCCGCCAGCGTGTACGCCAGCTCCTGCGCGGCCGTCGCCCCGGCCTCGCGGATGTGGTACCCGGAGACGGAGAGCGGCTTGTAGGCGGGGATACCGGCCGCGCAGTACTCCATGAGGTCGCCGATCAGGCGCAGGTGCGGCTCGGGCTGGAAGAGCCACTCCTTCTGGGCGATGTACTCCTTGAAGATGTCCGTCTGGAGCGTGCCGTTGAGCACGGACGCGTCGACGCCCTGCCGCTCGGCGGCGACGAGGTACATGCAGAAGACGGGCACGGCGGGCCCGCTGATCGTCATGGAGGTCGTCACGTCCCCGAGCGGGATGTCCTTGAACAGCACCTCCATGTCGGCGGCCGAGTCGATGGCCACCCCGCAGTGCCCGACCTCGCCCAGCGAGCGCGGGTCGTCGGAGTCGCGGCCCATCAGCGTCGGCATGTCGAAGGCGACGGAGAGCCCCCCTCCGCCGTTGCGGAGGATCATCTTGTACCGCTCGTTGGTCTGCTCGGCGTTCCCGAACCCGGCGAACTGCCGGATGGTCCACGTCCGCCCCCGGTAGCCGGTGGGATACAGCCCCCGGGTGAAGGGGAACTCCCCCGGCCACCCGATCCGCTCGAACCCCTCGTACCTGTCCCCGTCCCGGGGCCCGTACACCGGCTCCACGGGATCCCCGGAGAGCGTGGTGAAGTCCGCCTCACGCTTGCGCGCGGCGTCGTACCGGGCCTGCCACCGACGGCGGCCTTCCTCCATGGCGTCAGCGTCCATACCCTCGAATTTACTAGGACGTCCAAGTAAATGTCGATGGGGTACCGCCGAACGGGCGTCCGTACGGCGGTGGGGTCAGACCTTGACGGCCGCCGGCGCGGCCTCGGCGACCTTGGCGTCCAGCTCCCGGCTGATCTTCCGCTCCACGAAGAAGGCCGCCGTCGGGACGGTCCCCGCGAGCAGCACCCAGAGCTGCTTCTTGACCGGCCACTTCGCCTTGGAGCCCAGGTCGAAGGCGAAGACGAGGTAGATCACGTACAGCCAGCCGTGGGCGATGCTGACGACCCGGGTGAAGTCGGCGGCGCCGTCCAGCTCCAGGGCGTACTTGGCGATCATGCCCAGGCACAGGGCGATCAGCAGGACACCGGTGACGTACGCCATGACGCGGTAGCGGGTCAGCACGCTCTTTTTCATGCCTACGAGCGTAACCACCCGTTTCGGGTGATCTTCCAGCGGGCCCGCCGACACGCTCACTCCCCCTCGAAGTCCCCCGCCGCCACCCGCAGGGGCCTGAGCATCGCGAAGATCTCGGCGCACTCCTCCGCGTCGTACACGCCCAGGCCGAAGTCCATGGCCATGAGGTCGCGGGTGGCCGACTCGACGACCTCGCGGCCCTTGTCGGTGATGCTGGCGAGCGTGCCGCGGCCGTCGTTGGGGTTGGGGCGCTTGTCGACCAGGCCGGAGCGGACCAGGCGGTCGACGGTGTTGGTCACGGAGGTGGGGTGCACCATGAGCCGTTCGCCGATCTTGGACATCGGCAGCTCGCCCGACTTGGAGAAGGTGAGCAGCACCAGCGCCTCGTAGCGCGCGAACGTCAGCCCGTACGGCTTGACCACCGCGTCGACCTCGGCCAGCAGGATCTGGTGCGCGCGCATGATCGACGTGATCGCGGCCATGGAGGGGACGCCGCCCCAGCGCTGCTTCCAGAGTTCGTCGGCGCGGGCGATGGGATCGAAGGAGAGGCTGAGGGGCTTCGGCACGGCATCAGACCTTACCGGCCGGTCATATGCCGATCAGCACCGTCTCGCCTTTCGATACCTCCGCCCGCCGCCGGCCGCGTCATCGGCCCCTTGGGACCGGCGGGCTCGCAGGTGAAGGTGTCGCGCCTTCGCGAGTCGCCCGACGCGGCGGACTCGGTGAGTCACGGCCGGCTCCTGCCACGGTGGCGGTGGGGCGCAGGCAGGACGTGAGCCGCCGCTCTCCGGCCCCGTTCAGGAGTCGGTCGGTTCATGAACGGGACGCGCGGTGGGGATCGGTGGCCGTGACGACTCCCCCTGGGTGCCGGCGTGCGGTGTCTCCCGCATGGGGAAGGCCATCAGGGTCATACCCACGGGAATCGTCCCGGGTGAGCGCGGCGGGCGGGCGGCGTCGTGGAGTTCCGCCGCGACGTCGGCGAGCTTCTGCCGGACCCCTTCCCACACGCCCGGGTCCACCCACAGTTCCGCATCGACCGTCACCCCCCCGCCTTCCGGGTGTCGGTGTACGGCGCGCTCCTTGAGCATATGAGCCAACGTGGCTCCCAGCAGCGGAGACCCGTCGTTCCGGTCGGACAGCGGTGATCCGTGGACGGTGCGATAGCGGCGTTCCCGGCCGCCGCGGCGGATGCGCTCCTCGGCCAGTTCGACCAGGCCTGCGGCATCCAGGTTCCGGAGGTGCCGGCTGGCCAAGGCATGGGAAATGTCCAGCTCACGGGAGAGCTCAGCGGCCGACATGGGTCCGGGCCACATGAGCGTGAGCATCCGCAGCCGCACGGGATGTGCAAGTGCTCTCAGAACGGGATCCACCTCGGTCACGCAGCAAGTAAAGCGCATGGAGCCATGACCGAGGGACTACCCCCAACGGAATGGTTGGGGGTAGGGTACCGAAGCCTGAAACGGTGCGCTGATGGGGGCTGGGCATGACCATGGGCCTGTTCGCGGTGTTACGGGATCGCAACGCCCGTCTCTACATGGCGGGAGTGACCGTCTCAGGCTTCGGGGACTCGGCCATGCTCCTGGCCGCCGGGATCTGGGTGAAGGAACTCACCGGTTCCAATAGCCTCGCCGCCTTGGTGGGATTCTGTTCCTGGGCACCCGCCTTGGCCGGACCGTTCATCGGCACCCTGGCCGACCGAATGCGCCGCCGCACACTCTTGATCACCACCAGCCTGGTCCTGGCCGTGATCATGGCAACACCGGTCGCTGTGCGTTCTTCGCAGGACGTCTGGCTGCTCTTCGCCGTGCTGACCATGGTCGGAGTGGGCACCGTGCTCATGGACGCCGCCGAAACCGCGTTGATCGCTTCAGCTATTCCGAGCGGACTTCGCGGGGACTTCAACGGCCTGGTCCGGACCGCGATCGAAAGCAACAAACTGATCGGCCCCCTGGTCGGTGCGGCCCTTTTCACCGTCCTCGGTGGCCCCACCGTCGCTCTGCTGAACGCACTGTCCTTCCTCCTGGGCGCAGCCGCGTTCAGCATGATCCGCGTGCGCGAACCGATACCCGCGCACCGGCCACGGAAGAGCTGGAGCGCCGAAACCGCGGAAGGAATCCGCTATCTGTGGAGACATCCGATGCTGCGATCCCTGGTCGTAGCGGGCGGCTGCGCCATGGCGGCGTCGAGCCTCAGCAGCACTGCCACGTACGCGCTCCTCGACATCGGACTCCATCAGCCCGCAGCATTCGCCGGCGTCCTCACCTCCACTCAGGGACTCGGGTCGGTCGTCAGCGGCCTGGCAGTCGGCGCGCTCCTGCGCCGGACTCCGACACACGCTCTGTCAGCCATCGGGCTCGCCCTCTTCGCCCTCGGAGCCCTGGCCCGGCTCACCGGATTCGTCCCCGTCGTCGTAGGCGGCAGCCTGCTCATCGGCCTGGGACTGCCCTGGCCTCTCATCAGCGCGCTGACCGCGGTCCAGAGGGAAACGCCGGACGAGCTCCTCGGCCGGGTCGCGGCCACCGCGAACACCCTGGTCTTCGCCCCGACCGGTCTCGCGCTCCTCGCGGGTACAGCCATGGTCGCCGCTTTCGACTACCGGGTGCAGCTCCTCACGGCAGGCACGCTCGGCCTGTCAACGGCCCTGCTGCTGGTGGTCACGGCTCGCGCTCGGCATCGGCGCAGTCCCGCTGAGCCGGGCTCGAACGACCGACGGCACGAGACCGACGCCGCGCAGAAAGGATGAGCAGCGCCCTCGACACATCCATCCGCTGTCGGCCTTGACTCTCCTCGGGAGAACCGCGTCGTGGCCACACGGGCAAGGCCGTCCACCTGCTGCATCGGGCTCGCTCAGGTGCCGTAGGCCGGCGTCGGTGGCGAGGTGAATGCGTACCGCCCGAGCGGCTCGTGCCGTTTCCTCACGGAGGGCATGGACGTCAGCGCAGGACGTAGCTTCCGGCCCCCAGGACCGTGCGAAGGCGGCCCTCCTCGCGCAGGGCGACGACAGCCTTCTGGACCGTCGACTGAGTCACGCCGTACTCCCCTGCCAGGGTGACCGTGCCGGGGAAGCGCTCACCCGGCTTCCACTCGCCGGCGTCCAGGCGTCGACGAAGGTCGGCGGCCACCTGGGGCCAGACGGGAACAGCGCGATCAAGGTCCATGCTCCTAGCGTCCGCGGGAATGCGGACGTGTGCTACCGCGTAACCGCGTAACCGCGTAAGGTCTGTGTCGCAAGGACCCCGGCGACCGCGCGAACGGCCCCGGGGAGTGGCCGACGCTATGAAGGAGCGACGACATGCACGACACTACTCAGCTTCGACGACTGCCCTGGCAAGAGGATGGCCGACCCGCGTTCGTCCCGCCGGGCGACGGGATCGTCAACCGGCTGGCCGACGTTCTGGAGGCGGAGCTGATCGAGACAGCACAGGCCGACGCCATCCGTGCGCGGAGCCTGGCCGACGACACGAGGGCGACAATGCCGGAACTGAGGACCGCCCTGCGCTTCGTCGCGCACTCCCTCGACGACGCGGCCCTGGTCGCGACCCTGCGTGGCGAGCGGCTGGGGCTGGACAGCTCGGAGCCGCCGAACGGGCAGGACCTCTGACGCCTGCCCGGGCAGGCGGGCGGCGTGCATGCGAAGAGGCCCGGCGCCCCTGGTCGTTTCGGGGGCGCCGGGCCTTCGGTGGGTGCCGTCTGCCGCGTACGGCTACTCGGCGAGGTGCCGTTCCACCGTCTCGACCTTGGACGTGAGGCCGTCCGTCACGCCGGGGCGGATGTCCGCCTTGAGGACCAGGGACACCCGCGGCGCCCGCGCCTCGACGGCGGCGACGGCCCGCCGGACGACGTCCATGACCTCGTCCCACTCACCCTCGACGGACGTGAACATCGCGTCGGTGCGGTTCGGCAGCCCCGACTCGCGGACCACCCGGACCGCGTCGGCCACGTACTCCCCGACGTCCTCGCCGACGCCCAGCGGCGTCACGGAAAAGGCGACGATCATGCGTTGACGATCCCTTCCTGACGGGCGCGCGAGGCGATGACCGCGTTCTCGGCCTCACGCTTGAGCTTGCGCTCGGCGAAGAAGCCGCCGGTCGGCAGGACCGAGAGGACGAAGTAGAGGGCGGCGGTCTTCAGTGGCCACTTGGTGCGGTTCCAGGCGTCCGCCCAGAAGACCACGTAGAGGACGAAGAGGACGCCGTGGATCATGCCCATCACCGGCACCGCGTTGAAGTCCGTGGTCCGCTTCAGGATGGAGCAGACGAGCAGCAGGAGGAACGAGATCGCCTCGGGGCCCGAGACCAGGCGGAGGCGGCGGAGAGCGGTGGCGGTCTTGAGATCCACGGGTCACCTTCGGTGGGAGAGGGGATGGCTGAGGGATCGATGGGTGAGCTGGCGGTTTGTGAACACACTCACAAGCGCTCGTCCATTGTGACAAACCCCCGGCGCGCCCGGGTGAGGGGGTCGGGGCCGGGGCCCCTGGGGACGGAATCGGGGAGCGTCTCCGCCCGTGGGCCCTGTCGGCGGGCCCGTCCGGCCGCTACCTTCCCATTTGTGGCGATGTTCCGACTCCAGGGCAGCAAGGTGCTCGCCGTCGACATGACCGGGGACGCTGTGAAGGCGAAGAACGGCTCGATGGTCGCGTACGACGGGGAGATGGCCTTCAAGAAGCTGAGCGGCGGCGGTGAGGGCATCCGGGGCATGGTGACCCGGCGGCTCACCGGCGAGCAGATGACGGTGATGGAGGTGAGGGGGCGGGGGACCTGCTGGTTCGCGGACCGGGCCTCGGAGATCAACCTGGTGACCCTGCAGGGTGACAAGCTGTACGTCGAGGCCGGCAACTTCCTGGCGGCCGACGCCGGGCTGCGCACGGGCACCAGCTTCACGGGGGTCCGCGGCGCCTCGCAGGGCAACGGGCTGTTCACCACGACCGTCGAGGGGCACGGGCAGGCCGCGATCATGTCGGACGGTCCGGCGGTGGCGCTGCGGGTCAGCGCCCAGTACCCGCTGACCGTCGACCCGGGGGCGTACGTCGCGCACCAGGGGAACCTGCGGCAGTCCTTCCAGTCGGGCGTGACCTTCCGCACAGTGCTCGGCGAGGGCGGCGGGGAGGCCTTCCAGATCCGCTTCGAGGGCGACGGGCTGGTGTACGTGCAGCCGAGCGAGCGGAACACGATCGCGGGGGATGTCTGACATGGCCTTCCAGGAGATCAACGCGAAGATGATCCGGGCGACCGTCGCCCCGGGACAGCGGCTGTTCAGTCAGCGCGGCGCGATGCTCGCCTACCAGGGCGAGGTGTCCTTCACCCCGAACCTGCGCGGCGGCCAGGGCGGGGTCATGTCGATGATCGGCCGCCGGGTGGCGAACGAGGACACCCCGCTGATGACCGTCGAGGGCAGCGGCACGGTGTTCTTCGGGCACGGCGGCCACCACGTGCAGGTCATCCACCTCTCCGGCGACACGCTGTACGTCGAGGCGGACCGCCTCCTCGCCTTCGAGGGCACCCTGGAGCAGGGCACGGTGTTCCTGGGCGCGCAGGGCGGGGTCATGGGCATGGTGCGCGGGCAGGTCAGCGGTCAGGGGCTGTTCACGACCTCCCTCAGAGGGCACGGCGCGGTGGCGGTGATGGCCCACGGGGGCGTCTTCGAGGTGCCCGTCACCCCGCACCGGACGGTGCACGTCGACCCGCAGGCCTACGTCGCCCACCACGGTGACCTCCGCAACCGGCTGTCCACGGCGCTGGGCTGGCGGGACATGGTGGGCCGTGGCTCCGGCGAGGCGTTCCAGCTGGAGCTGAGCGGCAACGGCACGGTGTACGTCCAGGCGTCCGAGGAGAAGCTTTGAGCACCGTCCACCACGACCCGGCGACGCTGCCGGCCGACGACAACGTCAACGCGTACACCTTCTGCGTGGAGCTGAAGGGGAGCCGGTGGTTCCTGCAGAAGGGGAAGATGATCGCCTACTACGGGACGATCGAGTTCAACGGGATCGGGCACGGCCGGCTGGACCGGCTGGTGCGCACGTCCTTCCATTCACCTCTGCACGCGAGCGACTGGGTCGTCGCCGAGGGCTCGGGCAAGATGCTCCTCGCCGACCGGGCCTTCGACGTGAACTCGTACGACCTGGAGGACGGCAATCTGACCATTCGCTCGGGCAACTTGCTCGCTTTTCAGCCAAGTCTCGCTCTCAAGCAGTCGATCGTGCCGGGTTTCCTGACCCTGATCGGAACCGGGAAGTTCGTGGCCGCGTCGAACGGTCCGGTGGTGTTCATGGAACCCCCGATCCGGGTGGACCCGCAGGCCCTGGTCGGCTGGGCCGACTGCCCCTCGCCCTGCCATCACTACGACCACGGGTACATGACCGGCCTATTGGGCGGTCTACGTGCGATGACGGGCCTGGGCGGCGCTTCCGGGGAGGAGCACCAGTTCGAGTTCGTGGGGGCGGGGACGGTGCTGCTGCAGTCGAGCGAGGTGTTGATGGCGGAGCAGGACACGGGGGTCGCTCCGCAGCAGGCGGGCGTGCCCGGCGGCGGCGCCCAGGGCGCGCCGGGAGGCCGGTCGGGGGTACCGGGGCTTCCCGGACAGCTGGGAGACCTCCAGCGCCGCTTCGGGCTGTGAACGGTAATCTGCGGAGTGTGACGTCGAACGCGTGCGCACCCGTCACCGTCACACGGAACCCCTCACTAGTTCGCCTTTCAACTTCTTAGGTAGACTTCATTCATGGAGACCGAGACGGCCACCCGCTGGCTGACCGAAACGGAGCAGTGTGCTTGGCGCACCCACCTGGAGGTCAACAGGCTGTTGACGCACCAGCTCGAGAAGGACCTGCAGCCGTTCGGCCTGACGATGAACGACTACGAGATCCTGGTGAACCTCTCCGAGTCCGAGGACGACAGGATGCGGATGAGTGATCTCGCCTCCGCCACGATGCAGTCCAAGAGCCGCCTCTCCCACCAGATCACCCGCATGGAGAACGCGAACCTGGTCCGGCGGGAGAACTGCGAGTCCGACCGCCGCGGGCTCTACGCCGTCCTCACCGAGCACGGCCTGGAGACGATGCGGAAGGTCGCGCCGCACCACGTGGCGTCCGTGCGCAGGCACTTCATCGACCTGCTGTCCCCCGAGGCCCTGGCGGAGCTCGACAAGGCGCTCAGGCCCGTCGCCGAGCACCTGCGCGGCCAGCGGGGACGTCCCTGACCCGCGGACGGACGAGGTCCGCGCGGGTTCTCACCGCCCGCCCCTCCCGGGGGCGGGCCTCCGGGTCTCAGTCCGCTGCGCCGAGAGCTTCGTAGACGCGCCCGAGGTAGTCGTGCGTGCGCTCCGAGCCGAGGATCCCGGTACCCAGCCGGTTCATCGCGTACGCGAACGTGACGCGCCGGTCGAGGTCCATCACGACGATCGAACCGCCCCAGCCGGCCCAGAAGCAGACCGTTCCGGTGGGCATGCCCGGGATCGTCCTGGGGCCGGCGAGCGCGTAGCCGATGCCCCAGCGCACGGGAATGCCCAGGAACAGGTCGGTCCCGTCGGCCTGTACGTCGAAGATCCTGTCCACGGTCTCCGGTGAGAGCAGCCGCAGGCCGTTCGCCTCGCCGTGCCGGGAGATCACGGAGAGGGCACGCGCCAGGCCCCGTGCGTTGCCGTGTCCGTTGACGGCCCCGAGTTCGGCCCGGCGCCAGCGCGGGGTGTCGACGTGCTCGTCCCGGGCGGGGCTGCCGAGCATCGTCCTGGTGAGGACCGCTTCGGGATCGAGGCCCTCCGGCACCGCGGGGGTCTGCGACGACGGCACCAGCGCGGAGATCCGCGGCCAGTCGGCCTCCCGCGCGCCGATCTGGACGTCGGCTGCCAGCGGCCCGGCTATCTCGGTCTCCACGAACTCGGTCAGGGTGCAGCCGTCGACCCGTCGGACCAGCTCTCCCACGAGCTGTCCCTGGGTCTGCATGTGGTAGCCCGAGGCGGTCCCCGGCTCCCACCAGGGCGCCTGTGCCGCCAGCCGGGCGCTCGCCGTCGGCCGGTCGTACAGGTCGTCCATGGTGAAGGGCTGCTCCCAGCCGGAGAGCCCCGAGGTGTGGCCCAGGACGTGCCGCACCTCGATGTCCTGCTTGCCCCGGGCGGCGAACTCGGGCCAGTAGTGCGCGACCGGCCGGTGCAGGTCCAGCGCTCCCCGGTCGACGAGGACGAGAGCCGCCAGGCTGGTGAGGGTCTTGGTGGTCGACCACAGGCCGACCACCGTGTCCCGTCGCCACGGGACGGTTCGTGCCGCGTCGGCGTGCCCGCCCCACAGGTCGACCTCCATGACGCCGTCGACGTCGACGGCGATCGACGCCCCCAGCTCCTCGCCCGATTCGAGATGCGCTGCCAGTGCTGCCCGGACCGGTTCGAACCGGGCGGTACTCGTTCCTTCGACGGTGACCATGGTTTTCCTCACTGTGGACGGCGTTCGCTCGCCTCCTCAACGCGGCGATCGGCGCCCCGGTTCACCGTCGTGGCAGTTCACAGGGTTGTTCCACGCCGTCCGGGCGTCCCTTCAGCGGGCAGTGGAGCACCACACGCCGAAGCTCGCGCCGGGCGGTTCCCTGCTAATGTCCCCATATGCGGTAGGCGGACGACGAGGTCCTCACCACTTCCGTCCCTGTGCACCACTCTCCCCGCCCGGGCGCTCGGACCATCGCGACAGGGATCCTCCAGGATCACGCGGACGCCCCCGGCGCGGCACCCGTGACGCTCGCCGTCGCACCCATGACGCGACCGGTCCCTCCCGGGCGGGCCGGCGGCCGGAAGAGGCCGCTCACGTACCGGCAGGACGTGCGTGCGCAAGTGGTGACACCGTCGAGCGGGGTGCCTGAGGGGAAACGATGACGACCGTGGGGCAGGAATTCGACTTCGGGCTGCTGGGCCCGCTGGTGGTGCGGCGTGCGGGCACGGTGCTCGATCCGGGGCGGCGCAAGCAGCGGCTGCTGCTGGTGCGGCTGCTGCTCGCGGACGGCTGCGCGGTCGCTCCCGAGACGCTGTGCGAGGAGCTGTGGTCGGAGCGGCCGGGACGGGCACCGGGCGGGGCGACGGCCTCCCTGCACGCCCACGTCAGCAAGGTCCGCGCGGTCCTGGAACCCCAGCACCTGCGCGGACGGGGGACGTTCGAGGTACTGGTCACCGAGCCCGCCGGCTACGCCCTGCGCGTCCCGCCCGAGAGCCGGGACACCGTGCGTTTCGAGCGGGCCGCCGACCAGGCGCGCAGGCTGCTGGACCAGAGGCGGCCGGACGACGTCCTGCGGGAGGCCGGGCGGGCCCTGGGCATGTGGCGCGGTGCCGCGCTCGCCGACGCCGCGCACCACCTGTTCGCCGCCCACGAGAGCGCGCGTCTGGAGGAACTGCGGCAGACGGTGCGGGAGATCCGTACCACCGCTCTGCTGCTGAGCGGGCGGATCCCCGAGGCCGTGGAGGCGGCACAGGAGCTGACCCGGACGCACCCGCTGCGGGAGACCGGCTGGGCCCTGCTGCTGCGTGCCCTGTACCTGGCCGGCCGGCACCCCGAGGCACTGCGGCGGTACGCGGACCTGCGCCGGCACCTCGCCGACGAACTCGGCCTCGAACCCGGCCCCGGACTGCGCGCCCTGCACGACGGCATCCTCCGCCACGACCTGCCGCCCCTGTCCCTGCCCGGGGCGGCCGACGCGGAGGGTTCCACGGCCGGCACCGCGGGCGGTCGTGGTCCGGGCCGACCAGCCGCGGCACCGGCAGACCGGCCCGAGGTTCCCGTGGACCGGGGCGGGACGCCTCCGGGCGGGGTCCGTCCCGGGACCGCGGCCCCGGACGCCCCGTCCGGCCAGGCCGCGGCCCACGGCGCCACGGCCTGTGGGCCGGCCGCCGATGCGACGCCGTCCGGCCCGGACACCGGGGCGTCCGCCGGTCCGACGGGCCCGTCGCATGCCGACGGCCACCGGACGGGGGACGGCGGCGGAAGCGAGCCGCCGCCCTTGGCGCATCCGGCGCAACTGCCCGGTGACCTGCCGGTGTTCGCGGGACGCGCGGCGGAGAGCGCGTGGCTGTCCGCCGCGAGCGGTGCGCCCGGCCGGCCGGGGCCCGCCGGCGCCCCCGTCATGGTCATCGGCGGTGCTCCCGGTGTCGGCAAGACCACCTTCGCCGTCCACCACGCCCACCGGATCGCGTCCTCGTTCCCCGACGGGCAGCTCTTCGTCAATCTGTGCGGGTTCCATCCGCACGCCCCCGCAGTGGAGCCCGGCGACGCCCTGCACGGTTTCCTCACCGCTCTCGGGGTCCCCGCCCAGCGCATCCCCGAGGACACCGACGGGCGCAGCACGCTGTTCCGCAGTCTCCTGGCCGGCCGGCGGGTCCTGCTCGTCCTGGACAACGCCCGCGACGAGGAGCAGGTCCGTCCCCTGCTGCCCGCGGGCGACGGCTGCCTGACCCTGGTCACCAGCCGCAACCGGCTCCCGGGTCTGATCGCGGCCGACGGGGCCAAGCCCTTGACCCTCGCGCTGCCCTCGCGGGCCGAGGCCCACGAGACGCTGGCACGGCGGCTGGGCCCGGAACGCCTGGCCGCCGAGCCCGACGCCGCGGCCGACATCGTCCGGCTGTGCGGACGGCTTCCGCTGGCCCTGGCCGTGGTGGCCGCCCGAGCGGAACTCGACCCGGCCTTCCCCCTGCGCGCCGTCGCCGACGACCTGCGGGACGCCCACGGCGGTCTGGAGGCGTTCGCCGGCTTCGACACCGGCACCGACGTCCGCAGCGTGTTCTCCTGGTCCTACCGGTCCCTGGACCGGTCCGCCGCGCGGCTCTTCCGGCTCCTGGCCCTGCACCCAGGCCCCGACATCACCGCCCCGGCCGCCGCCGGCCTCGCCGGGCTCCCCCTGCCCGCGACCCGTCGTCTGCTCGCCGTACTGACCCGCTCCTGCCTCGTCGAACAGCCCCTGCCCGGCCGGTACGCCCTGCACGACCTGCTGCGCGGCTACGCCGCCGAACTCACCCACGCCCACGACGACGCCGGCGAACGTCACCGCGCCACCCTCCGGGTCCTGGACCACTACATGTTCACGGCCTACGAAGCCAACCGGCTGTTCCAGCAGGACTCGCTGCCCGAACTCGACCTCGGCTCCCCGAGCGCGGGCGTCGGCCCGGAAGACATCACCACCGTGGAGCAGGCGAACCGGTGGTTCAGCGCCGAGCACCGGGTACTGGCCGCCCTCCTGCACACCGCCGTCGGCCAGGGACTGGACCACCACACCACCGGGCTGGCCTGGTCGCTGAAGGAGTACCTGAACCGCCAGGAGTACTGGCCGGAAGCCATCACCGCGCTGATCCCCGCCCTGGAAGTGGCCCGGCGCCGGGGCGACCGCCTCGAGGAAGGCCGCTGTCTGCGCCACATCGGCGGCATCCACGGCTACCTCGGCCACCGGGAGGAGTCCCTGCGCCATCTGGAGCAGGCCATCGCGATCCTCGAGGAGGTCGGCGCGCCGGCCGAACAGGCCCGCGCCCACTACGCCACGGCGTGCGCGCTGCACCTGTTCGGCCGCACCCCGGAGGCCGTGGCGTCCTCCGAACGAGGACTCGCGCTGTCCCGGGCGACGGGGGACGAGCTGTGGACGGCCGAATGCCTCGTCGAACTCGCCTGGTTCCACTCCAACCTGGGGCAGGCCGAGAGGGCCCTCGCGCTCAGCGAGGAGGCCCTCGCCCTGTACCAGCGCCTGGACGCCCCCTGGCAGCTGGCCCAGAGCTGGGACGTCCAGGGCCACATGCTCCGTCAGCTCGGCCGCTATGAGGAATCGGTGGCCACCTACCGGCGGGCGCTGGCGGCGTTCGAGGAGCTGGGCGACCGGAGGAACGCCGTCGGCGCCCTGATGCGACTGGGCGACACGCGTCTGGCCATGGGCGACCGGGAGGCCGCCCGGACGGACTGGGGCCGCGCCCTCGCCGACGCCGAACAGCAGGCGCTGTCCCACAGCGCCCAGGAGGTCCGGGAGCGACTCAGCGCCCTGGACGCCGAAGCAGACCGCACGGCCGTCACGCCGGAGAGTGCCGAGGGCGGCCGGCGCGTCCCGGCGCCGCCGGGCGATGCTCCCGCGCGCGACCGCACTCCGGCGAGGGCCTAGGGCGCGGGCCGGATCCGCGAAGGCGGCCGTGCCGGGTGACCGGCACGGCCGGAAGGCCGGTCGTCCGGTGCCGCGGTCGCGGTGGCCGGACGGTTGCGGCGGGCCCGCAGCAACCGTCACCGGCGGTGAACGTCCGGCCCGCCGTTGCTCACTTGGCGAGGAAGGTGAGCAGGGCGTCGGTGACCTCCTGGGCGTGGGTCCACAGCAGGCCGTGGGGGGCGCCGTCGATGACGACGTAGTCGGCGTGGGGGAGTGCCCGGTGGAAGGGCTCGGCGGTGGC
>NZ_JBIWJA010000053.1:0-37030 GCF_044764905.1 Streptomyces sp. NPDC093586
GTCGGACCTCTCATCAGCGTCTGTGACGGCACCCCTCGGGCCCGGTGACACCACCCCCCAGGTCATCCCTTCGACAGGGGGCAACAGTCATGCCGGGCCCGGAGGCCAGCGGCCCTCTTGCAGGACCGTGAAGAACATAACGAGGGCTTCGACCTGGTGCACGCCCGCCTCGTTCTCGTCCATGTTCCCGGCCGGGAACCGGCGTCGCGCTCGATGGTCGAGGCCCTGCGGCCGGGCGGCCGTCTGCTCGTCGAGGACGCCGGTCCCGCGCCGCGGCCCCTGCTCCGTCCCGACGAGCACGGTCCGGACCAGCAGCCGGCGAACCGGCTGCGGCACGGTGTCCGCGAACTGCTCTCCCGCCGTGGCGCCGACCTGTCCTACGGACGCAGGCTCCCGCGCCTGCTGCGGGAGAGTGGCCTGTGCCGTGCGGAGGCCGACGCCTGCTTCCCGGTCACCTCGCCCGCGTGCGCCGCCCTGGAGTCCGCGACGATCCGGCAGATCCGCGAGCAGCCGGTCGCCGCCGGCGTGGCCACGGACGAGGACATCTACCGGCACCTCGCCGACGCCACCTCCGGCAGCATGGACCTGGTGACGGCACCGATGATCTCGGCGTGGGGGCACAAGGCGTAGGCGCGGCGGGGTGTTCACGGCGCCGCCCCGCCCGCCGGCCGGTGCGCCGCGTGCACCACGGGCCGCGCGGACGAACGGCACGACACGGTGCACGCTCAACGGTGCGTCCGGGCGCGGTGCGCCTGTCCCGCCGGTCAGCCCCGGCCCCCAGCTGACGGAGGCCTCCCGCCCACCCGCTCGACCGCCACGGCTCCCGCCCGGCACCCCTGCGCCGCCGCATCCTCGGGCGTCGCGCCCGCGAGCAGCGCCGCGAGGAACGCGCCCGTGAAGGCGTCACCGGCGCCCGTACTGTCCCGCGCAGACGCCGGGACGGCGGGGACATGCGCGCACACGGCACCGGACCGGGCCACCAGGGCCCCTGCGGAGCCCTGCTTGGCGACCACCAGCGGAACGTGCCGGCTCAGCTCGGCCACGGCGTCCGCGGCGTCGGACAGCCCGGTGAGCAGACACGCCTCGTCACGGCTGGGCAGCAGGACGTCGACCCCCTCGACCAGGTCCAGGAAACGGTCGACGCCCAGGTCCGCCAGGAAGCCGGCCGACGCCGGATCCAGGCTCACCGGCGTCCCCCGCGCGCGTGCCGCGGCCAGCGCGACCGCCACCAGGGCACGGCTAGGCTCCGAGAAGAGGAGGTAGCCCGACAGGTGAAGGCGTGCGACCCCGTCGAGCAGCGTGTCCGACCAGTCACCGGGCTCCAGGCGCAGCGACGCCCCACTGTCCGTCAGGAACGTCCGTTCGGCCGAGGCGCCCGAGTCGACCAGGCAGATCACCGTCCCCGTCGGTGCGGACCGGTCGACGACCAGACGGGGCCGCACCCCGTGCGCCAGCAGTTCCCGCTCGTGCCAGGCCGCCGCGTCCGCGCCGACCCGTCCCAGCAGCCGTACGTCCCCGCACCCCCCGTACGCGGCCCAGCAGGCCACGTTGGCCCCCGCCCCGCCGGGCAGTCGCCGGATCGAGGCGGCCGTGTCCGTGCCGACGGTCAGCGGCCCCCGGTGCCGGGCGACGACGTCCGTGACCACGTCCCCGACGACGAGCAGCGCGCCTCCCGCCCCGGCGGTCACGCCCCGGTCCACGCCGCCGCGACACGTGCCGCCAGCCGCACGTTGCCGCGCACCGCCGCCAGATTCGCGCTCAGCGACGCCCCGTCGGTGTGCCGTACCAGGTAGTCCAGCAGGAACGGGGTGACCGCCTGGCCCGTGACCCCCTCCTCCTCACACGCGCGCAGCGCGTCGGCGAGCACGCGCGCGTGCAGCGCGGGGTCGAGCTGCTCCTCCGGAGGGACGGGATTGGCGACGACGAGCGCCGACTCCGGCCCACCGAGCGCGTCCTGCGCCCGCATGACCGCCGCCACCTGCTCCGGACCGCGCAGCGTCCAGTCCACCGGATGCCCCGAGTCGGACAGGTAGAAGCCGGGGAAGCGGTCCGTGCCGTACCCGGCCACCGCGACGCCCAGCGTCTCCAGCCGCTGCAGGGTCGCGGGTACGTCGAGGATGGACTTCACGCCCGCGCACACCACCGTGATCCGGGTCCGCGCCAGCAGACCGAGGTCGGCCGACTCGTCCTGCGTCACGGTCCACTCCCGGTGCACGCCGCCGAGCCCGCCGGTCGCGAAGACACGCACCCCCGCCCGGGCGGCCAGCAGGGCGGTCGCCGACACCGTGGTCGCCCCGCTCGCCCCGGCTGCCAGCGCGAGCGGCAGATCACGATGGCCCAGTTTGCGGATGCCGTCCTCGTTCGCGATCCGCTCCAGCTGCTCCTTGTCCAGGCCGACCCGGGGCCGCCCGTCCAGCACGGCGATCGTCGCCGGTACGCCACCCTCCCGCCGCACGGCCTCCTCCAGCTCCCGTGCCACCAGCAGATTGCGCGGGCGCGGCAGCCCGTGCGCGATGATCGTGGACTCCAGGGCCACCACGGGGCGATGCGCGTCGAGCGCCTCCCGTACCTCTTCCGACACCACCAGCGTCACGGGTCTGCCTCCCTAGTCCGTCGGTTCTCCCTCATCTCTGGCGGTCGGGAGACCGGGGCAAACCCCGTCGGGAGACCGGGCCGGCCCACGGCGGACAGCGGCTCGGGTCAGAACAGCGGCTCGGGCAGCACGCCCTCCAGCGCGAGCAGTCGGCGCTTGGTGTCCACGCCGCCGCCGAAGCCGCCGATGCCGCCGTCGCTGCCCACGACCCGGTGACACGGCACGACGACCGGCAGCGGATTGGCCCCCATCGCCGTGCCCACCGCCTGGGCGGCACCGGGCTGACCCACGCGCCCGGCCAGATCGCCGTAGCCGACGACCGAGCCGTAGGGCACGCCCGACGCCAGTTCCCGCAGCACCTGCCGGTTGAAGCCCGATATCAGCGACCAGTCCAGTGGCAGGTCGAAGTCGTGCCGCTCGCCCGCGAAGTACGCCTCCACCTGCTCTATCGCCTCGGCCAGCAGCGGGGAGCCGGGCGCCTCGACGGGCCGGGCGCCCAGCCGGGACGCGAGCCGCTCGAGGGCCCGGTCGCGCACGGCGTCCGTGGCGTGGAACACGACGTTGACCAGGCCGTCGTCGGTCGCGGCCAGCAGCAGCGGACCGATACCGGTGCCGACGACGGCCCACACCACCCGCTGCTCGTACTGCCCATGGCTGTCCATGCGCCCACCGTACGGCCCGCCACTGACAACGCCAGGGGCGGCAGGATCACAGGCCGGCGGAGTCCGCGACCCCCTGCACCGCGTCCCGGACCACGTCGGGCTTGTTGGTGATGATGCCGTCCACCTCGTACCCGGCGACCCGCCGGGCGGTGGCCGCGTCGTCGACCGTCCAGGTGAAGACCTCCATGGCCCTGCCGTGCGGTCCGTTGAAACCGTGGACGGAGGCGACGTAGCTCTGCGAGATCGACCCGTGGGACGGGTTGATCTGGTCGGTGAACTTCGCGTACTCGGGCAGGTCCGCCACGGCCGGGGTACCGAGGAAGCCGGTCTTGACGGCCGGCTTGAGGTCGTGGACGGTCCGGATGCTGTCCGCGTCGAAGCTCTGCACGATCAACCGGCCGGCCACGTGCCGCCGGTCGAGCCAGCCCTCGTTGGCGAGGACCTTGAGCGTCTGCCGCTCGATCCCCGGGTAGAGCGCCGGGCTCTTGAGCTCCAGCAGCAGTTTCTGGTGGTGGAGCTCCACACGGTGCACGTACTGCTCCAGGGTCGGCACGCGCGCGCCCGCGTACTGGGAGCCGAACCAGCTCCCCGCGTCCAGACGGGCGATCTCGGCTGCGGTGAAGTCCTTCACCTTCCAGGGCGCGCGGTCGGGGAAGACCTCCTCGACGTCGGTGGTGCGCTGCAGGCTCTCGTCGTGGAGGACGACGAGCTCGCCGTCCTTGGTGCGCTGGACGTCGTTCTCCACCCAGCGGATGCCCAGCTCGGCCGCCTTGTCGACGGCGGCCAGCGTGTTCTCCGGCGCGTAGGCGGACGCGCCCCGGTGGGCGACGACCGTCGGCGCGTCGCCCCTGTCCAGGGTGTCTGCGTGAGAACCGGGAGCCATGAGGACGACCCCCACGAGCGCGGTGGTCAGGACGGCAACTGCGCGCGCGTGCATGCGTACTCCTCGCGTCGAGCTTTCACGGACAGCACCACTGTGACAGCAGAGGGTCAACGAGAGGTGGGTGCAGAATGGCCACAGGCTGAATGGAGTTGCTCAACTCCGCTCACCGGGGCCGCACAACTGGGGCAAGACCGTGATTCTTTACCGGAGAATCGTTCGACCATTCTGGTGGGAGTCATACTCTCTGCCTCGGCCCTGACCGTTTGTACGGTCCTGGGAAGGGCGCACATCAGGGCATTCCGGGACGTAAAAGGCGGAAGGGCAGCCGCGCATGCAAGGTACGGTCGACGGTTTCAGCTACGGACTCGTCACACCGCTGGTGGCCTACCTCATGGCCTGTCTCGGCGGCGCCCTCGGTCTGCGCTGCACCACCAGGTCCATGCTGGTCACCCAGTCGTGGCGCCCCGGCTGGCTCGCCCTCGGCTCGGCGGCGATCGGCTCCGGGATCTGGACCATGCATTTCGTGGCGATGATGGGCTTCACGATCGAACACACGCCGATCCGCTACGACTGGGGGATGACGTTCGCGAGCCTGGCCGTCGCCATCGTCATGGTGGGTGTGGGGATCTTCATCGTCGGCTACCGGGGCGCGCGGGGAACGGCCCTGTTCACCGGGGGGACCATCACCGGTCTGGGCATCGCCTCGATGCACTACCTGGGAATGGCCGGTATGCGGCTGGACGGGCGGCTGGAGTACGACACGTTCACCGTGGCCGCGTCCGTCGCCATCGCCATGGCCGCCGCCACCGCGGCCCTGTGGGCGGCCGGTCAGGTCCGGGGATTCCTCTGGAGCGTGGGCGCGAGCCTCGTGATGGGCCTCGCCGTCACCGGCATGCACTACACCGGTATGGCCGCGCTCGACGTCCATCTGCACGGCACGTCCGACCCCTCCTCCGGCGGCTCGCCGGCCGAGCTGCTCGCCCCCATGCTGATCGGCCCCCTCGCCTTCCTCCTCCTCGCCGGCGTCGTGGTGCTGTTCGACCCGCTGATGGTCATGGGGAAGCCGGCCGTGCCCGTCGAGCGCAAGCCGGGCGTCCCCGCGCACGCCGAGTTCCCGCCGAGGGCCCACCGCCCGGCGCATCACCCCACGCGCCCGACGCCCCGCCACCTCGTCCACGGGCGCTCCCGTACCCCGCAGAACCGCTGATCCGGACCGGTTGTCAGTGCGGGGTCGTACGGTGGATCCCATGCGGCCCGTTTCCCAGATCGAACGCACGGTGGCGCCCTTCGAGGTCGTCAGCCCCTACCAGCCGAGCGGTGACCAGCCGGCGGCCATCGCCGACCTCGCCCGGCGCATCGAAGCAGGCGAGAAGGACGTCGTGCTGCTCGGCGCGACCGGCACCGGCAAGTCCGCCACCACCGCGTGGATGATCGAGAAGCTCCAGCGTCCCACCCTCGTGATGGCGCCGAACAAGACACTCGCCGCCCAGCTGGCGAACGAGTTCCGCGAGCTGCTGCCGAACAACGCGGTCGAGTACTTCGTCTCGTACTACGACTACTACCAGCCCGAGGCATACGTCCCGCAGTCGGACACCTACATCGAGAAGGACTCCTCGATCAACGAGGAGGTGGAGCGCCTGCGCCACTCCGCGACCAACTCGCTGCTCACCCGCCGCGACGTCGTCGTGGTCGCCTCCGTCTCCTGCATCTACGGTCTCGGCACCCCGCAGGAGTACGTCGACCGTATGGTCCCCCTCCGCGTCGGCGACGAGCACGACCGGGACGAGCTGCTGCGCCGCTTCGTGGACATCCAGTACACGCGCAACGACATGGCCTTCACCCGCGGCACCTTCCGCGTGCGCGGCGACACCATCGAGATCTTCCCGGTCTACGAGGAGCTCGCCGTCCGCATCGAGATGTTCGGCGACGAGATCGAGGCCCTGTCCACGCTCCACCCGGTCACCGGCGAGATCATCAGCGACGACCAGCAGCTGTACGTCTTCCCGGCCTCCCACTACGTCGCGGGCCCCGAACGCCTGGAGCGGGCGGTCAACGACATCGAGAAGGAACTGGCCGAGCGCCTGGCCGAGCTGGAGAAGCAGGGCAAGCTCCTGGAGGCACAGCGGCTGCGGATGCGCACGACGTACGACCTCGAGATGCTTCGCCAGATCGGCAGTTGCTCCGGCGTCGAGAACTACTCGATGCACTTCGACGGCCGCTCGCCCGGCTCCCCGCCCAACACCCTGCTGGACTACTTCCCGGACGACTTCCTGCTCGTCATCGACGAGTCGCACGTCACCGTGCCGCAGATCGGCGCCATGTACGAGGGCGACGCCTCCCGCAAGCGGACCCTGGTCGACCACGGTTTCCGGCTGCCCTCCGCGCTCGACAACCGCCCGCTGAAGTGGGAGGAGTTCCAGGAGCGCATCGGGCAGACCGTGTACCTGTCGGCGACCCCCGGCGCCTACGAGCTCTCCCGCTCGGACGGCGCCGTCGAACAGATCATCCGCCCCACCGGCCTCGTCGACCCGGAGATCGTCGTCAAGCCCACCGAGGGCCAGATCGACGACCTGGTGCACGAGATCCGCAAGCGGACCGAGAAGGACGAGCGCGTCCTCGTCACCACGCTCACCAAGAAGATGGCCGAGGACCTCACCGACTACTTCCTGGAGCTCGGCATCCAGGTCCGTTACCTGCACAGCGACGTCGACACCCTGCGCCGCGTGGAGCTGCTGCGCGAGCTGCGCGCCGGTGAGTACGACGTCCTGGTCGGCATCAACCTCCTGCGCGAGGGCCTCGACCTGCCCGAGGTCTCCCTGGTGGCCATCCTCGACGCCGACAAGGAGGGCTTCCTGCGCTCCGGGACCTCCCTGATCCAGACCATCGGCCGCGCGGCGCGCAACGTCTCCGGGCAGGTCCACATGTACGCCGACAAGATCACCCCGGCGATGGAGAAGGCCATCGACGAGACCAACCGCCGCCGGGAGAAGCAGATCGCCTACAACAAGGCGAACGGCATCGATCCGCAGCCGCTGCGCAAGAAGATCAACGACATCGTCGCGCAGATCGCCCGCGAGGACATCGACACCGAGCAGCTTCTCGGCTCGGGCTACCGCCAGTCGAAGGACGGCAAGGGCGCCAAGGCCCCCGTGCCCTCCCTCGGCGGCAAGGCGGCGACCGGTGCCAGGACGGCCAAGGGCGGGAAGACCGCGACGGTGCCCACCGACCGCCCCGCCGCGGAGCTCGCCGAGCAGATCGAGGAACTCACCGCCCGCATGCGGGCCGCCGCCGCGGACCTGCAGTTCGAGATCGCCGCCCGACTGCGCGACGAGGTCTCCGAGATGAAGAAGGAACTGCGCCAGATGAAGGAGGCCGGCCTGGCCTGACGGCCCGCCCGGCACGCGGTGTGTTGCAAGACCGACACAAAGTGTGGACGGGGGTACGGCACGGTCAGTGGCTCTGCGTAGGGTTCTGGTCAACCGCGGGTGGCGCGGCAACAGGGGACAGCTCGTAGAGGGGAATCAGCGCGTGACCGTCAACATGACCAAGGGTCAGGCCATCAGTCTGCAGAAGAACGACGGCGGCAGCCTGACGTCGGTGCGCATGGGTCTCGGCTGGCAGGCGGCTCCCCGGCGCGGCCTGTTCGGTTCCCGTACCCGGGAGATCGACCTCGACGCCTCCGCCGTCCTGTTCGCGGACAAGCAGCCGGTCGACGTCGTCTTCTTCCGTCACCTGGTGAGCGACGACGGCTCGGTGCGCCACACCGGGGACAACCTGGTCGGCGGTGTCGGCCAGGGCGGCGACGACGAGGCGATCCTCGTCGACCTGCAGCGCGTCCCGGTCCACATCGACCAGATCGTCTTCACCGTGAACTCCTTCACGGGCCAGACGTTCCAGGAGGTGCAGAACGCGTTCTGCCGCCTGGTGGACGAGACCAATGGCCAGGAACTCGCCCGTTACACGCTGGCCGGCGGCGGCGCCTTCACCGCCCAGATCATGGCCAAGGTGCACCGGGTGGGACAGGGCTGGTCGATGACCGCCCTCGGCTCCCCGGCCAACGGCCGTACCTTCCAGGACCTGATGCCGGCGATCCTGCCGGTTCTGTAGGGGGACACCGGTCCCGCCCGTTCCACCGGGAACGGGCGGACGGTGCAGCGCACATCACGAGTCGCACACGAGTGACACAGGGGGAACAGGCGATGACGGCCGAGCTGGTGCGGGGGCAGAACCATCCGCTTCCCCAGGCCCGTCTGGAGATCCGGGTCTCGGCCGGTGCGCCGCTGGTGACCGCGGCCACGCTCGGCGACGAGAACGGGACGGTCCACGGCGTCGAGTGGGTGGCCCATCCGGGCGCGCCCGCCCTGCCCGGACTGGAGGTCTCCCGGCAGGCGGCCGCCGACCATCGTCTCGCGGTGGACCTGGACGCCGTGCCGGACGCCGTGCACCGGGTCAGTGTGCTGCTCGCCCTCGCCTCGGCCGACGGGGCGGGCCCGTCCCGCTTCGGCGCCGTCGCCGCTCCCTTCGTCGCCGTCACCGGCCTCGACGGCACCGAGGTCGCCAACTACACCCTCACCGGCCTGGAGGCCGAGACCGCCGTCGTCGCGCTTGAGCTCTACCGCCGGCAGGGCGCCTGGAAGGTGCGGGCCGTCGGCCAGGGCTACGCGGGCGGCCTCGCCGAGCTCTTCGCCGACCAGGGCCTGCCGCAGGCCCACCGGCTCGCGGGCGTCGTCCAGGCGGCGGCGGCGAGCGGTCTGGCCCGCTCGGTGCCGGCCCCTTCGCCGCGTACGGCGGACGGCGACCGTGCCCGCCAGACCGCTGCCCCGGACCACGCAACGGCCGCGTCCCCGGGCGCGCCCGGCTCCACACCGGCGGCGTCCCCGTACGATCCCCAGGGCGCCGGCGGCCCGCAGACGCCCGGCGGTCCGGGCCGGTCCGCACCGCAGCCGCCGTACCCGGGCGGGGCCACGGCGGGGGATCCCGCCCCCGCCACCGAGCCGCACGCCCCCTCGGGAGGCGGCCCGATCGACTACAGCCACCCGCGCCGACAGCACGCGGCTCCGCCCGTGCCCGCGCCGGCCGCGCCCCCGGCCGCGCCCGGGCAGACCGCACAGCCCGTCGCGGGCGACGCCACCGGCTGGTCCATGGACGAGCGGCTCTACAACCAGGTGTGGGGCATGTTCGAGGACCTGGCCCGCACCGCGGCCGCGTACCGCAGTGCCGTCGACTTCGCCGAGTCGCGCATGGAGAAGGAGATCGACCAGGCCCTGTCCGACCCGCGCAGCCGGATCGGCGGGCAGGGTGACGCCGCGCGCGAGGCCGCCCGTGCCCGGCACGGTCAGCTCGTGGCCCAGGCCAGGGAGGCCCTCGACCGGGATCTCGCCCAGCTCGCCGCCGAGGCCGATGTCGTCGAGCCCGCCCTGCCGGCGGCCTACGCGCGCTGGGACAACCCCGTCTGGCACGCCTACCGCGTGCCCATGGAGATCCCCATGGCCGTGCGCCTGGGCGACCTCCGTCTGCCCGAGGCCGACCGGATACGCATCCCGATGCTCGTCCGGCTGCCGCTGGAGCGCGGCCTGTGGATCGACAGCGGGCGTTCCGGCTCGCTCGACGGTTCGTTCGCGGACACCCACGATCCGGGACGTCTGGCCCTGGAGTCGGCGGTCGCGCACGCGGCCCGGCTGCTCGCCGTCCACCCGCCGGGCGAGTTCACCGTGCACGTCATCGACCCGGCCGGAGCGGGGACGCAGGCCCTGGCACCGCTGGTGCACAGCGGAGTGCTCGCCGCCCCGCCGGCTCTGGGGGCCGCGGGGACGGCGGACGTGCTCGCCCGGCTCACCCAGCGCGTCGACCTGGTGCAGATGGCGCTGCGCGGAGGCGCCGCCGACGCGCTGCCACCCGGTCTCGACACGTCCCAGCAGCTCCTGATCGTCAACGACTTCCCGCACGGCTTCGACGACCGGGCCGTGACCCAGCTGCGCTACCTCGCGGACGAGGGCCCGGCCGTCGGTGTGCACCTGATGATGGTCGCCGACCGCGAGGAGTCCGCGGGATACGGGCCGCTGCTCGACCCGCTGTGGCGTTCGCTGCTGCGTCTGACCCCGGTCGCCGACGACCATCTGGCCGACCCGTGGGTCGGCCATGCCTGGACCTACGAGCCCGCGCTCGTGCCGCCCGGCAGCCAGGTGCTCCAGCAGGTGCTCGCCATGGTCGCCGCGGCCCGACACTCGTGGAACCGGTGAGCCACAGCCAGCACCAAGTACTCGTAAAGCCATTCTGACCTGGAACTTTGGCCTTTCCTTTACTTTCCTCTTTACCTTTCCTTGGTGATGGGGGTACTGTTTTTCCCACGGAGGGGAGTACTCCCTGCCAGCTGCGGCGTACCCGTCAATACGGATCAGGCCAGATCCCGGGGCGTCGGCCCGTGGGCTCCGGACGCGCCTCGCGCACCGGATGCCCGGGGTGGAAGAGACCTCCGGCAGCGACGACGCTGACATCCGCCGTGTGACGTACTGCCGGAGGCACAAGTGGAAGTTTCCATGGCCCTGTGGGCCCTGACCATCGTGGGCCTCGCCGCCCTCATCGCGGTCGATTTCTTCATCGGCCGCAAGCCGCACGACGTATCGATCAAGGAAGCCGGGCTCTGGACGGTCGTCTGGATCGCGCTGGCGGGTCTCTTCGGACTCGGGCTCCTCGTCTTCGGCGGTGGCCAACCCGCCGGCGAGTTCTTCGCGGGCTTCATCACCGAGAAGTCCCTGAGCGTCGACAACCTCTTCGTCTTCGTCCTGATCATGGCGAAGTTCGCGGTGCCCTCGCAGTACCAGCAGCGAGTGCTCCTCGTCGGCGTCCTCATAGCCCTGGTCCTCAGGGCCGTCTTCATCGCCGCCGGTGCCGCGATCCTCGCCAGCTTCTCGTGGGTGTTCTACCTCTTCGGCGCCTTCCTGATCTGGACCGCCTGGAAGCTCATCCAGGAGGCCCGGGCCGAGGAGGAAGACGAGGAGTTCGAGGAGAACAAGCTGCTCAAGGCCGTCGAACGCCGGTTCGGCGTCGCAGACCGGTACCACGGCACCAAGCTGTGGATCGAGGAGAACGGCAAGCGCGTCATGACCCCGATGCTGGTCGTGATGCTCGCGATCGGCACCACCGACGTCCTGTTCGCGCTTGACTCCATCCCGGCGATCTTCGGGCTGACCCAGGACCCGTACATCGTGTTCACGGCCAACGCCTTCGCCCTGATGGGTCTGCGCCAGCTGTACTTCCTCATCGGCGGCCTGCTGAGGAAGCTGGTCCACCTCTCGTACGGCCTGTCGATCATCCTGGGCTTCATCGGCGTGAAGCTGGTGCTGCACGCCCTGCACGAGTCCGGGGTCCACGTCCCCGAGATCAGCATTCCGGTCTCGCTCGGCGTGATCTGCTCGGTCCTGATCGTCACCACGATCACCAGCCTCCGGTCCTCCCGGAAGCAGGCGGAAGCGGCGGCCGCCCGAGACACGTCGAAGCACGACATCGACGCCTGACCGGCGTACGACAGCCCGTCGGGCGCGCAGACACCACCGGGAGCGGCGAGCGGCGCAGGGCCGGCCGCCGCTCCCGCACCCGCCGCGAGAGAGGAAGACCCCGAGCGCGTGTGTCGGCCGAAGCTGTTCCCTGTCCGTATGTCCGGGCGTGCGAGGTCCGTTCGCCTCTGCGACGATCGCTGCATGATCACTCGGCCCAGGGCGCTCCTCGCACAGTGGACGACCGTCACGCCTGTGGTCGCGGTCGTGCTGCTGATCTTCACCTGGGGGCGCGACCTGCCCGGGGTGGTCGTGGCGCTGCTGACCATCGTCCTCGCAGTGGCGGTCCTGGCCGCCGTGCACCATGCGGAGGTGGTCGCCCACCGGGTCGGTGAGCCCTTCGGCTCCCTCGTCCTCGCCATCGCCGTCACCGTCATCGAGGTCGCCCTCATCGTGACCCTGATGGCGGACGGCGGCGACAAGGGCGCCACCCTCGCCAGGGACACCGTCTTCGCGGCCGTGATGATCACCTGCAACGGCGTCGTCGGGCTCAGCCTGCTCGTCGCCTCCCTGCGCCACGGCACGGCGGTGTTCAACCCGGAGGGCACCGGTGCCGCCCTCGCCACGGTGGCGACCCTGGCCACGCTCAGCCTGGTGCTGCCGACGTTCACGACCAGCGCGTCGGGCCCGGAGTTCTCCACCGTCCAGCTGACCTTCGCGGCGCTGTCCTCGCTGATCCTCTACGGGCTGTTCATCACGACCCTGACCGTGCGGCACCGCGACTACTTCCTCCCGATCACCCGGCAGGGCGAGGTGATCACTGTCGAGGATCACGCCCACGCGCCGTCGGCCCGTACCGCGCTGATCAGCCTGGGACTGCTGGCCCTGGCGCTGATCGGTGTGGTCGGACTGGCGAAAGGTGTGTCACCCACCATCGAGAAGGGGGTGGACGCCGCGGGACTCCATCACGCCGTCGTCGGTGTGATCATCGCCCTGCTGGTCCTCCTCCCCGAGACCATCGCCGCTCTGCGCTCAGCCCGCCGCGACCGGGTGCAGACCAGCCTGAACCTCGCGCTCGGTTCCGCGATGGCCAGCATCGGACTGACCATCCCGGCGGTCGCCCTGGCCTCTGTCTGGCTCCCCGGGCCGCTGATCCTGGGCCTCGGCCCCACCCACATGGTGCTGCTCGCGCTGACCGTGGTGGTGGCCTCCCTGACGGTCGTGCCAGGACGCGCCACGCCCCTGCAGGGAGGCGTCCACCTGGTGCTGTTCGCGGCGTACCTGGAACTCGCGGTCAACCCGTAGCGGGCCCGGCGTCCGCCGCGTGGACCGGTGCGCGGATCAGTACGTGACGACGATCCGCCGCGCGGGCCCGTCGACACGCACGATCCCGCCGTACGGGATGACGAGCTGCGGATCGGTGTGGCCGAGGTCCACGTCGAAGACGATCATGGCGTCGGGAGCATAGGCACGCATCGCGCGCAGTACCGCCTCCCGCTGCTCCGCCGCGTAACGGGCGCCTTCCTCGGGGCTGTGGGGGTGCTCGAAGGACCACGTCTTCGGGCGGCCCATCAGCAGGGCGGAGAAGCGCCGGAGCAGGCCGCGCTCGCCCATGTTGCGCAGCGTCCGGAAGACCTCCGCGGCGCTCGGCAGCTCCTCCGAGGTCTCCAGGAACAGCACGCCCCCGTCGTACTCGGCCGGATCGCGCGCGATCTCCCGGTCGGCCATCAGCAGCCAGCCGACGATCTCCAGACAGCCGCCCCAGCCGCGTCCCTCGATCACCCGGTCGGCATTGACCCAGGACCAGCCGCTTCCTGGCCGGGTACCGGGCTCCTCGTCGAAGGTCGCCGGGTCGGCCCAGTCCCGGTCGACGTCGTTCCAGCGCTCGGCGGGCCGCAGCTCGTACGGGCCCGAGGTGAACAGCGCTGCCCGCAGAGAGTCGGCGGTCTGCGGGTGCATGGCACCGGGGCGGCCCAGTTCGCACATGACACCGGCGCCGTGGTAAGCGACGATTCCGGTGTTGCGCAGGTAGGCGAGCAGGTTCGTGTTGTCGCTCATACCGAAGAACGGCTTCGGGTTGGCCCGCAGCAGCTCCCGGTCCAGGTAGGGCAGGACGGTGATCTGGTCGTCGCCGCCGATCGACGCGATCACGGCCTTGACGTCCGGGTCGGCGAAGGCCGCGTGGATGTCGTCGGCCCGTTCCCGCGGCGTAGAGCCCATCTTCCGGGTGGCGGGATACTCGACCGGTTCCAGCCCGTAGACCTCGCGCAGCCGCTCCAGGCCCAACTCGTAGGGACGCGGGAACAGCCCGGGCAGTCCCGACGCGGGCGATACCACCGCGACGCGGTCACCGGGCGAGGGCTTGGGCGGGTACATGATCGTCGGCATGTGCGGAGGATACGGGCGGCCGGGCTGCCGGCACACCGTGATAAACCGGGTGCGAGCGCCGGTCGGCCATGGACCGCCGCACCTCGAACGGACCGGAGGAACCGTGCCCCGCACCCTGGCCAACGCCCCGATCATGATCCTCAACGGGCCCAACCTGAACCTGCTCGGCCGGCGCCAGCCGGAGATCTACGGCTCCGACACCCTCGCCGACGTGGAGACCCTGTGCGTCAAGGCCGCCGCGGCGCACGGCGGCACGGTGGACTTCCGCCAGTCCAACCACGAGGGCGAACTGGTCGACTGGATCCACGAGGCACGGCTGAACCACTGCGGGATCGTGATCAACCCCGCCGCCTACTCGCACACGTCCGTCGCGATCCTGGACGCGCTCAACACCTGCGACGGGCTGCCGGTGGTGGAGGTCCACATCTCCAACGTCCACCAGCGCGAGCCGTTCCGGCACCACTCCTACGTCTCGCAGCGTGCCGACGGCGTCATCGCGGGATGCGGTGTGCAGGGGTACGCGTTCGGAGTGGAGCGGATCGCCGCGCTGGCGGGGACGGGACGGGTCGACACCTGAGGAACCGGGACCCCGGCCGAGGGAGGGAAGGAAGGACCGGCGGTCGGTGCCGCACCGGAGCCGCCGTCCTGCATGGGGCCGTCACCGGTCGACCGCGACCGCCTCGCGCGCCGACAGCGCGGGACGGGTTGCCGCTGGTGAACGGATCACACGGGGCGCATACGGGGAGGCGCTCACCACCCCCGCGCGTGCCACTCCGGCAAATGCGGGCGCTCCGCGCCCAGCGTGGTGTCGTTGCCGTGCCCCGGATAGACCCACGTCTCGTCCGGGAGGACGTCGAAGACCTTGGTCTCGACATCGTGGATCAGACTCGCGAACGCCTTCGGGTCCTTGTGCGTGTTGCCCACACCGCCGGGGAAGAGGCAGTCCCCGGTGAACACGTGCGGATGCCCGTGCGGGTCGTCGTAGACGAGGGCGATCGAGCCCGGTGTGTGCCCGACCAGGTGACGCGCGGTGAGTTCCACCTGTCCCACCCGGATGGTGTCGCCGTCGTCGACCAGCACGTCGGTGGGCACGGGAATGCCCTCGGCGTCGTGCCGGCCCGCGTAGGTGCGGGCGCCGGTGGCCGCGACGACCTCGGCCAGCGCCTGCCAGTGGTCGCCGTGCCGGTGGGTGGTGACGACGGAGGCGATGCCGTCGTCACCGATCGTGCCGAGCAACGCGTGGGCGTCGTTCGCGGCGTCGATCAGCAACTGCTCGTCGGTGGCCCGGCAGCGCAGCAGATAGGCGTTGTTGTCCATCGGGCCGACCGCGAGCTTGGTGATCATCAGGTCTTTGAGCTCGTGCACGTCGGCGGGGCCGCCGACCCTCACCTCTCCGCTGTAGGTCATGTCGGCCAGCCTAGCGCCGGGAGGCGGTCGCAACCGTCTCCGCCTCCGCAACCGCGTCCGCCTGCCCGGGCTACAGCGGGGGCAGCGCGGGCAGCGTGCCCCCGTCCACGGTCAGCGCGGATCCGTCGCGCCGTCCGGAGAGCCAGCCCAGCAGGTCGGCGGGGGCCCCGGTGACGGTCACCTCCGGTCCGTCCTCCTCGCGGCCCGTGCGCCACGCGCGCGTGCCGTCCGTCAGACGCGTGGGCGGCACGTCCGGGTGGCCGGTGAAGCGGGCCGCCAGGAACGCGGTCTCCCGCTCGGTGAACTCCTCCGGGAGGTCCTCCAGCTCATACCCGATCCCGAGGTCCACGTGGTGCAGTTCCACCTCGGCCCAGCGCCGGAACGGCAGCCGGGCAGCCGAGTCGGTGACCCCGTTGCGCAGCGCGACCGTGCGTGACCAGTCGGCGGGGACGGCGCCCGCCTCCTGGAAGCGGGCCGCGCTCTCGCGCAGGTCCGTGAGCTGTGCGTCGAGGGGGCGCGGGGCGTCCCGCTCGATGTCGGCGTCCCGGGCGTCACCGGAGACGTACATGGGGCGGCCTTCGAGGACGTTCACGAGGGCGTCCGCGTTGCGGGCGAGGTGGGCGAGGACATGGCCGCGGGTCCAGCCGGGAAGCCGTGACTGGTCCGTCACGCCCGCGTTGTCCAGTTTGCCGACCGCGGTCAGGAGTCGCTCGGTGGCGTCCTGTACAGACGCCAGGTCACGCACGTGATCAATCATGCAGCCGACCCTAGACCGCGCCACACCTTCGGGTGAAGGAGACGGACGAGGCCCGTAAATCGAATGTGCGTGCTATATGGTCGAAGGTGGCGTCGGGCATGCTGGAGAGCCGGGGTTTGTTGACAACCGGTGAATCCGACCGGCGTTGTCAGTGGCTCCCCCTAGTCTGGGAAAGACGGGGGCCCCGCCCCTGTCACTTCTCTCAAGAAAGGTGCGGACCGGCGTGGCCGACCGTCTCATCGTCCGTGGCGCGCGTGAGCACAACCTGAAGAACGTCTCGCTCGACCTGCCTCGCGACTCGCTCATCGTCTTCACGGGCCTGTCCGGGTCGGGCAAGTCCTCCCTGGCCTTCGACACGATCTTCGCCGAGGGCCAGCGGCGCTACGTGGAGTCGCTCTCCTCGTACGCCCGGCAGTTCCTCGGTCAGATGGACAAGCCGGACGTCGACTTCATCGAGGGTCTCTCCCCGGCGGTCTCCATCGACCAGAAGTCGACCTCGCGCAACCCGCGATCCACGGTCGGCACCATCACCGAGGTCTACGACTACCTGCGCCTGCTCTTCGCCCGCATCGGCAAGCCGCACTGTCCCGAGTGCGGTCGGCCGATCTCGCGCCAGTCGCCGCAGGCCATCGTCGACAAGGTGCTGGAGCTGCCGGAGGGCAGCCGCTTCCAGGTGCTGTCGCCGCTGGTGCGCGAGCGCAAGGGCGAGTTCGTCGACCTCTTCGCCGATCTGCAGACCAAGGGCTACTCCCGCGCGCGCGTGGACGGCGAGACCGTCCAGCTCTCCCAGCCGCCCACGCTGAAGAAGCAGGAGAAGCACACCATCGAGGTGGTCGTCGACCGCCTCACGGTGAAGGACTCCGCCAAGCGCCGCCTCACCGACTCCGTCGAGACCGCGCTCGGCCTGTCCGGCGGCATGGTCGTGCTCGACTTCGTCGACCTCCCCGAGGACGACCCCGAGCGCGAGCGCATGTACTCGGAGCACCTCTACTGCCCGTACGACGACCTGTCCTTCGAGGAGCTGGAGCCCCGCTCCTTCTCCTTCAACTCGCCCTTCGGCGCCTGCCCCGACTGCTCGGGCATCGGCACGCGCATGGAGGTCGACCCGGAGCTGATCGTCCCGGACCCGGACAAGTCCCTGGACGAGGGCGCCATCCACCCCTGGTCGCACGGGCACACCAAGGACTACTTCGCCCGCCTGATCGGCGCCCTCGCGGACGCGCTGGGTTTCCGCACGGACATCCCGTTCGCCGGACTGCCGCTGCGTGCCCGCAAGGCCCTGCTGAACGGGCACAAGACGCAGGTCGAGGTCCGCTACCGCAACCGGTACGGGCGCGAGCGCCGCTACACCACGGCCTTCGAGGGTGCCATCCCCTTCGTCAAGCGCCGGCACAGCGAGTCCGAGAGCGACGCCAGCCGTGAGCGCTTCGAGGGGTACATGCGCGAGGTGCCCTGCCCCACCTGCGAGGGCACCCGCCTGAAGCCGCTCGTCCTCGCGGTCACCGTCATGGGCAAGTCGATCGCCGAGGTCTCGGCCATGTCCATCAGCGACTGCGCCGACTTCCTGGGCGAGCTGAAGCTCAGCGCCCGGGACAAGAAGATCGCCGAGCGTGTGCTGAAGGAGGTCAACGAGCGGCTGCGCTTCCTGGTCGACGTCGGCCTGGACTACCTCTCGCTGAACCGTGCGGCCGGCACGCTCTCCGGTGGCGAGGCCCAGCGCATCCGCCTGGCCACCCAGATCGGCTCCGGACTCGTCGGCGTGCTGTACGTCCTCGACGAGCCGTCCATCGGTCTGCACCAGCGTGACAACCACCGGCTGATCGAGACCCTCGTCCGGCTCCGCGACATGGGCAACACGCTCATCGTCGTCGAGCACGACGAGGACACCATCAAGGTCGCCGACTGGATCGTCGACATCGGCCCCGGCGCCGGCGAGCACGGCGGCAAGGTGGTGCACAGCGGCTCCGTCAAGGAACTGCTCGACAACGCCGAGTCGCAGACCGGCCTGTACCTGTCCGGCAAGAAGGCCATCCCGCTGCCCGAGGCGCGGCGCCCGCGCGACCCGTCCCGGCAGCTCACCGTGCACGGCGCCCGCGAGAACAACCTGCAGGACATCGACGTGTCCTTCCCGCTCGGGCTGTTCACGGCCGTCACCGGCGTCTCCGGCTCCGGCAAGTCGACCCTGGTCAACGACATCCTCTACACGCACCTCGCACGGGAGCTGAACGGCGCCCGCAGCGTCCCCGGACGGCACACGCGCGTGGACGGTGACGACCTCGTCGACAAGGTCGTCCACGTCGACCAGTCGCCCATCGGCCGCACCCCGCGGTCCAACCCGGCGACGTACACCGGCGTCTTCGACCACATCCGCAAGCTGTTCGCCGAGACGACGGAGGCGAAGGTCCGCGGCTACATGCCCGGCCGGTTCTCCTTCAACGTCAAGGGCGGCCGCTGCGAGAACTGCGCGGGCGACGGCACGATCAAGATCGAGATGAACTTCCTCCCGGACGTCTACGTCCCGTGCGAGGTCTGCCACGGCGCCCGGTACAACCGGGAGACCCTGGAGGTCCACTACAAGGGCAAGTCCATCGCCGACGTGCTGAACATGCCGATCGAGGAGGCGACCGACTTCTTCGAGGCGGTCCCCGCGATCGCCCGGCACATGAAGACGCTCAAGGACGTCGGCCTCGGCTACGTCCGGCTCGGGCAGTCCGCGACCACCCTGTCCGGCGGTGAGGCCCAGCGCGTGAAGCTCGCCAGTGAGCTGCAGCGCCGCTCCACCGGCCGCACGGTCTACGTCCTGGACGAGCCGACCACCGGTCTGCACTTCGAGGACATCAGCAAGCTGCTGACCGTCCTGTCCGGCCTGGTCGACAAGGGCAACACGGTCATCGTCATCGAGCACAACCTCGACGTGATCAAGACCGCCGACTGGGTCGTCGACATGGGCCCCGAGGGCGGCGCCGGTGGCGGCCTGGTGGTCGCCGAAGGCACGCCGGAGCAGGTCGCCGGCGTCCCGGCCAGCCACACCGGCAAGTTCCTCAGGGACATCCTCGGCGCCGACCGGGTCAGCGACGCGATCCCGGCGCAGACCATGCGCAAGACGGCGAAGACGGTGGCGGCCAAGACCACCGCAAGGAAGACGGCCACCAGGAAGATCGACGGCGCCACGGCGAAGACGGCCAGGACCACCAAGCCCGCCGCGAAGAAGACGACGCGGTCGAGCAAGGCCTGACGAGTCCTGCGGGCGCCCGGCATTCACGCGCAGGGCCCCCGCCCCCGCACGAGGACGCGCCGTGTTCCACGGAAGACCCGTGGGGCACGGCGCGTCCGGCGCTCGGGTGCCCGCCGCGGTGCCGCACCGGACCGCCTCGACGGCCATCACCCCGGCGCCTGAGAGCCGTGCGGCCGGCCGGCTGAGTCCAACCGGTCCTCAGAGAGCGACCTCGTGGGCGTACGGAGGCTCCGCGCCCGCGCGGGAACAGGTGACCGCCGCCGCGCGGGCGGCGAAACCGAGCAGGCCGGCCCAGCCGTCGGGCCCCAGCGCGGCCACCGCGTGCTCGGAGAGCGCGTCCCGCACCGCGAGGCCGTGCAGCAGCGCCGCGTTCACCGTGTCGCCCGCACCGATGGTGTCCGCCACCTCGACCCGCTCGCCCGGCACCGTGTACTCGCCCCCGTCGCGGGTGAACGCCGTCAGCCCCTCACCGCCGCGGGTGATCACCACCGCCGCCGGACCGGCCGCCAGCCACTCCCCGGGGGTGCCGCCGAGCCACTCGGCGTCCTCCGCGGACAGCTTCAGCAGCGACACCGACGGCAGCCAGCTCTTGAACCGGGCCCGGTAGGCGTCCGGATCCGGGATCAGTCCCGCCCGGATGTTCGGGTCGAGCGCCGTGAACACGCCCCGCGCGGCCGTCTCGCGCAGCAGTTCCTCGTACGCGCTCGCTCCCGGTTCCAGTACCAGCGAACAGGTGCCGAAGGACACCGCCCGGGTGTCCGGAGGCAGGGCGGACGGCACCGTGAACAGCCGGTCGGCGGTGCCCTCCACATAGAAGGAGTACGCGGCCGAACCGTCCGCGCCGACCGTGGCCACGGCGAGCGTCGTCGGCTCGGCCCCGCGCTGCACCGGCGACACGTCCACGCCGGTCTCGCGCAGCCGGCCCAGCAGCGCCTCGCCGAAGGCGTCGTACGACACCCGGGAGCAGAAGGCGGTGGGGGAGCCGAGGCGGCCCAGCGCGACGGCGGTGTTGAACGGGCCGCCGCCGGGCGCCGGCCGGAGCGCGGCGAGGGCACCCGTGCCCTGCGGTACCAGGTCGATCAGTGCCTCACCGGCGACGACGATCACGGGAGGGTCCTTTCGTGGGCCTGTTCGGAGGCTTGCCGGGGCTGCTCGGGGCAGCCGCACGAGGTGCGGTGGACGAAGGCACAGGGCAGCCGCACGGTCCTGGCCGGCCGGTCCGGCGCGGCGAGCCGTTCCAGCAGCAACCGGACGGCCCGGGCACCGACCTCCTCGCCGGGCTGCGCGACGGCGGTCAGCCGCGGTGTGAACAGGTCGGCCCAGGCGAAGTCGTCGAAGCAGCACAGCGCGAGATCGCCGGGCACGGACAGACCACGGTCCCGCAGGGCGCGCAGCGCGCCGATGGTCATCGCGTTGTTGGCGGTGACCAGCGCGGTGGGCGGTGTCGCGAGGGACAGCAGGGCCGCCGCGGCCCGTTCGCCGCCGGCCGCGCCGGAGTCACCGTGCACCACCAGCCGCTCGTCGTACGGCAGCCCGGCGGCGATGAGGCCGTCCCGGTACCCGGCGATCCGCTCGCGCGTCGTGCTGAACCCCGGCCGGCCCGCGACCAGGCCGATGCGGCGGTGGCCGAGCCCGGCGAGATGACGGACCAGCCCGGTGGTGGGCCCGGCGCTCTCCGCGCACACCTGGTCGAAGCGGGGGCCGCCGTCCTCCGGCGCGTCGACGACCCGGTCGAGGAACACGGCGGGCACCCGGTGGCGTGCCAGGTAGGCGACGAGCGCGCCCGGATCGGCGGAGGGCGCGACGATCAGGCCGTCCACGCGCCGCTCGTGCAGCAGCCGCACGACTTCCAGTTCGTGCCCCGGGTCGTCGTGCGGGTCGGCGATGAGCAGGCTGTAGCCGTGTTCCAGGGCCTGGGCCTCGACGCCCTGGAGGATCTCCGTGAAGTAGGGATTGCTGATCGCCGAGACCGCGAGTCCCAGGGAACGGGTCCGGGAGGTCACCAGGGACCTGGCGAGGGTGTTCGGGGTGTAGCCGAGCTCCTCGACGGCGTCCAGCACCGCCTGGCGGGTGTGCGGCAGCACGGGACGGGTGCCGTTGAGGACGTGCGAGACCGTCGCCACGGAGACCCCGGCGTTCCGCGCGACGTCGGCCATGGTCGCCATCGGAACGCCCCCTTCCTTGTACGCCCCTCGTACCGCCTGCGCTGCTCCCCGCCGTGCTGCCGGGGAGCGTATCCCGTTCCGCGACAGACGTAAACGCTTGCGCAATCGCTTACGCGGCTCCGGCGCGGTGCGCCCTCGGCACGGCGACCCACTCGGCCGGAAGCCCGGCGCCGCCGGATATCGTCGCCCTGTACACCCCCGACCAGTGGAGATCCCCATGCCCGGCCGCCCCGTCCCGAGTCGTCGTACCGTCCTGCGCTCGGCGGCCCTCACGCCCGTCGCCGGGCTCGGTCTGGCCGCCTGCTCACCGGGGGACGACGGCGCGGCCGCGCAGCCGACCGCCCCCGTCGACCTCGGCGCGGACGGCGAGGTCGCCAAGGGCGCCACCAAGCTCTACCGGGACCAGAACGTGGTGGTGAGCCGCGCGGAGGACGGTTCGATGAAGGCCTACAGCACGGTCTGCACGCACGCGGGATGCCCCATCAAGAAACTGGAGGGGACCAAGCTGGTCTGCCCCTGTCACGGCAGTGAGTTCGACGCCCGCACCGGCGAGGTGCTGCACGCCCCGGCGACCGTGGCGCTCATGGAACTGCGCGTCGACGTGCAGCAGGGCCGGATCGTCGCGAGTCCCGGGGCCTGACCGTGCGTTCGGCGCGGCGTCCGCTCACTCCCAGTCCCACGCGATCCCCAGCATGCCCGGCCGCACCCGCGCCTCGACGAGGTGCACCGAGCGGTGCGGCCCGCTCATGGCCAGCTCCCGCCGGCCGCCGCGCGGCGCCGCCGCCGAGTACTGCGTGAACCGCCGGCAGCGCACCGGCCGGGCCGCCGCGTCGAACCCCACCTGGAGCGCGTACTGGCCGCCCGCCGCGCCGAACACGCGGACGTACTCGTGCGACACGCCCGCGGTGCCGTCCTCGACGCCGTAGCGGAAGAGATGGGTGTCCCCGGCCCGCAGGCGGATGTCGAAGAGCAGCTCCGCCACCAGTACACCGGTGTCGTGGTGGATGCGGACGCGCCCCGTACGGCAGTTCTCCAGGGCGTGGACGGCCATCCGCGCGGGAGCGCATCCCGGGTCGCCGTGGTGGACGGCGACGAAGCGGTCGACGCCGTCCCGGTGGGCGCGGACGATGTGGTGCGACTCGCGCCCCGCCAGCTCGCGCCGGGCCCCGATCCGGACCCGTTCGTGGTGCCCGAGGGTGTGCAGCCCGTCGTCCGCGGACGGGCGGCCGAGCTCGCCCAGCAGCCGGTGCAGGACGTCCGAGGCCTCCATCCGGGCCTGGTAGGAGCGCACCGGGGGCCGCTGTGCCGACAGGGGCCCGTCGGTCTCGGCGAGCAGGCGTATCAGGGATTCCTCGGGCAGCTGGAGTATCTCCTCCAGGGCCCGTACGGCCCGCAGCGACTCCGGACGCCGCGGACGCCGGGCGCCCTGCTGCCAGTAGCTCAGGCTCGTGACGCCCACCGTCACCCCGTGCCGCGACAGATGGTGCTGTACGCGCTGCAGCGGCAGTCCGCGAGCGGCGATCGCGGCGCGCAGGGCGGCGTGGAACGGGCCACCGCGCAGGGCCGAGTCGAGCTCCGCGGTGCCGGTGCCCGTGGGGTCGGCGTCCGCGGCGTCGGCGTCCGCGTGCTGTGTGGCGTGCGGCATGCAGGGGGCCTTTCTGTGGATGTTCACAACGGCTGGACGGACCGTTCGGCGCGGATCCGCCGGGGCCCGCCCCCGGACGCGGCGCAGGGGAGGTCCTCACATCCGTACGCCGCGCTCCAGGCCCCGAGTTCCCCCGCATTGAAGCGTGCCGGCCCAGTCCCGACAACACCTGGAGCCGGACCGCGGCACAGTCCTGGCCGAGAAGGCACCGGCCCGCCTCACCGGGGCCACCGCGTGTGACCGTCCGGCCCCGGACGGTCCCCGGACCGCCACCCGCGGGGCCTTGCCGCGGTTGTCCACAGACGGCCGGCCCCGTCGTCCACAGCCCCGCCGACTGTCGGTCCCCGCCAGTAGGGTGTGAGTCATGGCCGACCCCTCCAGCTACCGCCCCAGGCCGGGAGAGATCCCGGACTCCCCGGGGGTGTACAGGTTCCGAGACGAGCACCGCCGGGTGATCTACGTCGGAAAGGCGAAGAGCCTGCGCCAGCGCCTGGCGAACTACTTCCAGGACCTGGCGAACCTCCACCCCCGCACCCGCTCCATGGTCACCACCGCCGCGTCCGTGGAGTGGACGGTGGTGTCCACGGAGGTCGAGGCCCTGCAGCTGGAGTACTCCTGGATCAAGGAGTACGACCCCCGGTTCAACGTCAAGTACCGCGACGACAAGAGCTACCCGTACCTCGCGGTGACGCTGAACGAGCAGTTCCCGCGCGTGCAGGTGATGCGCGGCCACAAGAAGAAGGGCGTGCGCTACTTCGGGCCGTACGGGCACGCGTGGGCGATCCGCGACACGGTCGACCTCCTGCTGCGCGTCTTCCCGGTGCGCACCTGCTCGGCCGGTGTCTTCAAGAACGCCGCCCGCACCGGCCGCCCCTGCCTGCTCGGCTACATCGGCAAGTGCTCCGCGCCGTGCGTCGAGCGGATCTCCGCCGAGGACCACCGGGAGCTCGCGGAGGATTTCTGCGACTTCATGGCGGGTCGCACGGGCACGTATCTGCGCCGCCTGGAGAAGCAGATGGCCGAGGCGGCCGAGGACATGGAGTACGAGCGGGCGGCCCGCCTGCGCGACGACATCGGGGCCCTGAAGAAGGCCATGGAGAAGAGCGCGGTCGTGCTCGCCGACGCGACCGACGCCGACCTGATCGCCGTCGCCGAGGACGAGCTGGAGGCGGCCGTCCAGATCTTCCACGTCCGCGGCGGACGCGTGCGCGGGCAGCGCGGCTGGGTCACCGACAAGGTGGAGGACGTCACCACCGGCGCCCTCGTCGAGCACGCCCTCCAGCAGCTCTACGGCGAGGAGAAGGGCGACGCCGTTCCCAAGGAGGTCCTGGTCCCCGCCCTGCCCGACCCTCTCGAGCCGGTGCAGCAGTGGCTCACCGACCGCCGCGGCTCGGGCGTGTCGCTGCGCATCCCGCAGCGCGGCGACAAGAAGGCGCTCATGGAGACCGTCCAGCGCAACGCCCAGCAGTCGCTCGTGCTGCACAAGACCAAGCGCGCCTCCGACCTGACGACGCGCTCGCGCGCCCTGGAGGAGATCGCCGAGGCCCTCGGCCTCGACAGCGCCCCGCTCCGCATCGAGTGCTACGACATCTCCCACCTCCAGGGCGACGACGTGGTCGCCTCCATGGTCGTCTTCGAGGACGGACTGGCCCGGAAGAGCGAATACCGGCGCTTCCAGATCAAGGGCTTCGAGGGACAGGACGACGTCCGTTCCATGCACGAGGTCATCACCCGCCGCTTCCGGCGCTACCTCGCCGAGAAGGAGCGGACCGGCGAGTGGGCGGACGGCGAGGAGCTTCCCGACGGCGAGGCCCTCAAGGACGAGGAGGGCCGCCCCAAGCGCTTCGCCTACCCGCCCCAGCTCGTCGTCGTCGACGGCGGGCAGCCGCAGGTCGCGGCGGCCCAGCGGGCCCTGGACGAGCTGGGCATCGACGACATCGCCGTGTGCGGTCTCGCCAAGCGGCTGGAGGAGGTCTGGCTGCCCGGCGAGGACGACCCGGTCGTGCTGCCGCGCACCAGCGAGGGCCTGTATCTGCTCCAGCGGGTCCGCGACGAGGCCCACCGTTTCGCGATCACCTATCAGCGGACCAAGCGCGCCAAGCGCTTCCGGTCCAGCCCCCTGGACGACGTGCCCGGCCTGGGGGAGACCCGCAAGCAGGCGCTGATCAAGCACTTCGGTTCGGTGAAGAAGCTCCGGTCGGCGACGATCGACCAGATCTGCGAGGTGCCCGGCATAGGCCGCAAGACGGCCGAGACGGTCGCCGTGGCCCTCGCCCGGGCGATCCCGGCCGCGCCCGCCGTGAACACGGCGACCGGAGAGATCATGGAAGACGAGGACGGGGCACCCGGGACGACGGCGGATGCCCCGGGGGAGCCCGTGACCGCGGGCACCCCGGATGAACGACGGGGGCAGGAGACATGACCGAGCACGACACACAGCCCGCAACGGGACGAGAACAGACCCACACCGCGGTCGGCGAGGCGGCGGACCAGCAGACGGCCCGTCCCGACGGACGCCAGGACAACGGAGCACAGGTGAGTACGGGCAAGGAAACAGCCGGGGCGCACGAGGCGGCCATCCCCGAGCTGGTGATCATCTCCGGCATGTCCGGGGCCGGCCGCTCGACGGCCGCCAAGTGTCTGGAGGACCTGGGCTGGTTCGTCGTCGACAACCTGCCGCCCGCCCTGATCCCCACCATGGTGGAGCTGGGCGCCCGCTCGCAGGGCAACGTGGCGCGGATCGCGGTCGTCGTGGACGTCCGCGGCCGGCGCTTCTTCGACAACCTGCGCGAGTCCCTCGCCGACCTCGACGCACGCGGCGTCACCCGGCGGATCGTCTTCCTGGAGTCCTCCGAAGAGGCACTGGTGCGCCGCTTCGAGTCGGTGCGCCGCCCGCACCCGCTCCAGGGCGACGGCCGCATCGTCGACGGCATCGCCGCCGAGCGGGAGCTGCTGCGCGAGCTGCGCGGCGACGCCGACCTGGTGATCGACACCTCCAGCCTCAACGTGCACGAGCTGCGCGCCAAGATGGACGCCCAGTTCGCCGGCGAGGAGGAGCCCGAGCTGCGGGCCACCGTCATGTCCTTCGGTTTCAAGTACGGCCTGCCGGTCGATGCCGACCTGGTCGTGGACATGCGCTTCCTGCCCAACCCGCACTGGGTCCCGGAGCTGCGCCCGTTCACCGGCCTGAACGAGGAGGTGTCGTCGTACGTCCTCAACCAGCCCGGGGCCAAGGAGTTCCTCGACCGCTACGCCGAGCTGCTCCAGCTGGTCGCCGCGGGCTACCGTCGTGAGGGCAAGCGCTATGTGACCGTCGCCGTCGGCTGCACCGGCGGCAAGCACCGGTCCGTGGCCATGTCGGAGAAGCTCGCCGCCCGGCTCGCCGCCGAGGGCGTGGAGACGGTGGTCGTCCACCGGGACATGGGACGGGAATGACACGACGTACTCCGCGGCTGAGCAGACTGCGCCGGGTGGTGCCCGAGGGGCGCGGCGGCAGACCCGCCGCCGCCCGGCCCGAACAGGCGCGCGGCGCCAAGCCGCGCCGCCGGGGCGCCCAGCCCAAGGTCGTCGCCCTCGGCGGCGGCATGGGCCTGTCCGCCTCGCTCGCCGCACTGCGCCGGATCACCGGTGACCTCACCGCCGTCGTCACCGTGGCCGACGACGGCGGTTCCAGCGGGCGGCTCCGCGACGAGCTGGGCGTCCTGCCGCCCGGCGACCTGCGCAAGGCGCTGGCCGCGCTGTGCGGGGACGACGACTGGGGCCAGACCTGGGCCCGCGTCATCCAGCACCGCTTCCAGTCCCAGGGCGACCTGCACGAGCACGCGGTCGGCAATCTGCTGATCGTCGCCCTGTGGGAACAGCTCGGCGACCATGTCCAGGCCCTCGACCTGGTCGGCAAGCTGCTCGGCGCGCACGGGCGCGTGCTGCCCATGTCCGCCGTTCCGCTGGAGCTCCAGGCCCTGGTCAAGGGCCACGACCCGGACCGGCCGGAGGACGTCGACACCGTACGGGGACAGGCCACCGTCGCCCTGACCCCCGGCGAGGTGCAGTCCGTGCACCTGGTGCCGAACGACCCGCCCGCCGTCCCCGAGGCGGTCGAGGCCGTCCTGGACGCGGACTGGGTGGTGCTCGGCCCCGGCTCCTGGTTCTCCTCGGTCATCCCGCACCTGCTCGTGCCCGACCTGCTGGACGCGCTGGTCAAGACGAAGGCGCGCCGGGTGCTCTCCTTGAACCTCGCCCCGCAGCCCGGAGAAACCGAGGGCTTCTCCCCGCAGCGTCATTTGGAGGTTTTGGGACGACACGCCCCTAAACTCGCCCTGGACGTGGTGCTGGCCGACGAGGCCGCCGTGCCCGACCGTGACTCGCTCACCGACGCCGCGAAACGGTTCGGCGCCGCGGTCGAACTGGCTCCGGTCGCCCGGACCGACGGGACCCCGAGGCACGACCCGGAGCTGCTGGCCGCCGCGTACGACCGTATTTTTCGGATGCATGGAAGGATCGGCCCATGGCGATGACGGCAGCGGTGAAGGATGAGATCTCCCGGCTCCCCGTCACCCGGACCTGCTGCAGGAAGGCGGAGGTCTCCGCCGTGCTGCGGTTCGCCGGCGGCCTTCACCTGGTGAGCGGGCGCATCGTGATCGAGGCGGAGCTGGACACCGCGATGGCGGCCCGCCGGCTCAAGCGGGACATCCTGGAGATCTTCGGGCACAGCTCCGAGCTGATCGTGATGGCGCCGAGCGGGCTGCGCCGCGGCTCGCGTTACGTCGTACGGGTGGTCGCGGGCGGTGACCAGCTGGCCCGGCAGACCGGCCTGGTGGACGGCCGGGGCCGGCCGATCCGCGGCCTGCCTCCGCAGGTGGTCTCGGGGGCCACCTGCGACGCCGAGGCCGCCTGGCGCGGGGCCTTCCTGGCGCACGGCTCGCTCACCGAGCCCGGCCGCTCCTCCTCCCTGGAGGTGACCTGCCCGGGCCCCGAGGCAGCGCTCGCCCTGGTCGGTGCCGCTCGCCGGCTGTCGATCGCCGCCAAGGCCCGTGAGGTGCGCGGCGTGGACCGGGTCGTCGTCCGCGACGGCGACGCGATCGGCGCGCTGCTCACCCGGCTCGGCGCCCACGAGTCGGTGCTGGCCTGGGAGGAGCGGCGGATGCGCCGCGAGGTGCGGGCCACCGCCAACCGCCTCGCCAACTTCGACGACGCCAATCTGCGCCGTTCGGCCCGCGCGGCCGTCGCCGCCGGCGCCCGGGTCCAGCGGGCTCTGGAGATCCTCGCCGACGACGTGCCCGAGCACCTCGCCGCCGCCGGCCGACTGCGCATGGAGCACAAGCAGGCCTCCCTGGAGGAGCTGGGCGCCCTCGCCGACCCGCCGCTGACCAAGGACGCCGTCGCCGGCCGCATCCGCCGCCTGCTGGCCATGGCCGACAAGCGGGCATCGGACCTCGGCATCCCGGGCACGGAGGCCAACCTCGGCGAGGAGCTCGCCGACAACCTCGTCGGCTGACGGGTGCCGGGCCGACCGGCCCCGGCACCCGCACCGCCCGCGCACGGGCCCCGACACCCGCGTGTGCCTCCCGCGCACGCACGGGCCTCCCGCCCGCGCACGGGCCCCGGCACCCGCGTGTGCCTCCCGCGCACGCACGGGCCTCCCGCGCACGGGCCGTCAAGCAGCCGGTACCGGCGTCCACTTGGGTGATCGGTACCGGCTTCGGCGTGTCCGTACCGCGCTCTTGACTCGATCATGCGGTGACATGAGCCTGGCACCTGTTCGCTGCTGTGGCGGACCCACGCTAGGGGGGTTCATGAGACGAAGAGCGAGATCGATCCTCGCTGTCGGCGCGCTCCTGATCGGCGGAGTGAGCTTCGCACCGATCGCCCAGGCACGACCCGCGGCCCCGGGGACCCCGGACGCGGACGAGGTGAAGGTCTTCCGCGCCGAGGTCACCCAGGAGCAGGTGCCCCTGCTGCTGGCCGCCGGGCAGGACGGCCACGAACTCGGCGAGCAGGTTCCCGACAGGGGAACGGCCACCGTCGAGGTCTACCTCACCGACAAGCAGGCCGAGACGCTGGAGAAGAAGGGCGTCGACCTCGCCGAGCACACCCTTTCCACCCGGGCCGCGAAACGCGTCGAGGCCGCGGCCGACGGCGTCTTCCGTCCGTACAGCGGCAGCGGCGGCCTGCGGGAGGAGATCCTCCGCACCGCCCAGCAGAACCCCGGCCTCACCAAGGTCGTCTCCATCGGCAAGACGGTCAGGGGCCAGGACATCCTGGCGCTCAAGCTCACCAGGAACGCGAAGAAGTCGAAGGACGGCTCCAAGCCCGCCGTCCTCTACATGTCCAACCAGCACGCGCGCGAGTGGATCACCCCGGAGATGACCCGGCGGCTGATGCACCACTACCTGGACACCTACGCGAAGGACCGGCGGATCAGGAACATCGTCGACTCCACCGAACTGTGGTTCGTCCTGTCGGCCAACCCCGACGGCTACGACCACACCTTCCAGGACCCCGCCAACCGCCTGTGGCGCAAGAACCTGCGCGACGTCAACGGCGACGGCACCATCAGCACCGGCGACGGCGTCGACCTCAACCGCAACTTCCCCTACAAGTGGGGCTACGACGACGAGGGCTCCTCTCCCAACCCCACCAGCCAGACCTACCGCGGCGCGAGCCCGGGCTCCGAGCCCGAGACCAAGGCGATGGACGCCTTCCAGAAGCGCATCGGCTTCACCTACGGCATCAACTACCACTCCGCCGCCGAACTCCTCCTCTACGGAGTCGGCTGGCAGGTGGCCACGAACACCCCGGACGACGTCCTCTACAAGGCCCTCGCCGGCACGCCGGACAACTCCGCGATCCCCGGCTACCACCCGCAGGTCTCCTCGGAGCTGTACACCACCAACGGCGAGGCGGACGGCCACGCGGCCAACGTCAACGGCATGGCGATGTTCACCCCCGAGATGTCGACCTGCCAGAGCGCGTCCGCCGTGGACCCGGACGACGAGTGGAACGCGGGCGACTGCCAGTCGGGCTTCAACTTCCCGGACGACGAGAAGCTGATCCAGCAGGAGTTCGCCAAGAACATCCCCTTCGCGCTCTCCGTCGCCGAGACCGCCGCCCACCCCGACCGGCCCTCCTCCGCGGTCGGCCTGGACGCCGCCGACTTCACCCCGGCCCCCTTCACCACCTCGTACGCGCGCGGCGCCGACCAGGAGGTCTCGGTCGTCGTGCGCAAGTCGGTGCGCGACAAGGAGCTGAAGTACCGCGTCAACGGCGGACGCGTCCACGGCACGGCGCTCAAGCCGTGGCGGGGCGGCGAGACGTACGGCGGTGACGACAACCTCTACTTCGACGAGTACCGGGCCAAGGTCGAGGACGGCGCCCCGGGCGACAAGGTCGAGGTCTGGTTCACCGGCGAGACGCGGCAGGGCAAGAAGGTCTCCAGCGGGCACTTCACGTACACGGTCGCCGAGCGTCCCCGCGCGGACGTCCTCGTCGTCGCCGAGGAGGGTGCGAAGGCCACGCAGACCCAGACGTACGTGGACGCGCTCAAGGCCAGCGGCAAGCGGGCGGCCGTCTGGGACGTCGCGACCCAGGGCGCTCCCGACGCGCTCGGCGTCCTCGCCCACTTCGACACCGTCGTCCACCACACCGGCGCGGCGACCCCGGGCAACGCCACCCAGCTCCAGCTGCGCGCCTTCCTCAACGAGGGCGGCCGGCTGATCGAGGCCGGCGAGCGGGCCGGCGGCAGCGTCGACCTCGGCGACGGCACCCCGTCCGACGACTTCAGCCAGTACTACCTGGGCGCCTACACCCGCACGTCCACCCCCGGCGCCACCGGATTCACCGGCTCCGGCAAGCTCGCCGGAACCGCCGGCGCGCTCGGCGGCGCCCCCGGAAACCCGCTGGACACCGCCGGAACCTACAGCGTGACCTCGGACGAGCTGCCCGCCGCCACCCACCCGCAGTTCGCGAGCGCGGGCGCGGGCAGGTTCGCCGGCACGGTGAACCCGTACGGGCCCTACGCGGGCGGCTGGATGGCCGCCGCCGTCCACACCGACGACGCCTACAAGCGCCTCACCCGCACCGTCGACCTCACCGGTGTCACCGCCGCCGACCGGCCCACGCTGCGCACCCAGCTGCTGTGGGACACCGAGCGCGGCTACGACCACGCCCTGATCGAGGCCCACACCACCGGCGCCGACGACTGGACCACGCTCCCCGAGACCGGCGGCGCCACCGGCACCGCCGTGCCCGCCGAGTGCGCAGCGGGCTTCTACGTGGGCGAGCACCCCTGGCTGGAGCACTACCTGACCCTGTCCGACGACGGCTGCACCGCGACCGGCACGACCGGGCGGTGGAACAGCCTCACCGGCTCCTCCGGCGGCTGGCGGCAGGTGGAGTTCGACCTGAGCGCCTACGCCGGGAAGTCCGTCGAGGTGTCGATCGGCTACGTCACCGACCCCGGCAGCGGTGGACGCGGCGTCCTTGCCGACGAGGCCTCGCTGGTCGTCGGCTCCACGGCGACCGGGACCGAGGGCTTCGAGACCTCGCTCGGCGCCTGGCGGGTCCCCGGGCCGCCCGCGGGCAGCCCGGCCGTCCTGAAGGACTGGACCCGCACCGGCGCCCTGTTCCAGACGTACGGTGCGGTCACCACGGACGACACCGTGCTGCTGGGCTTCGGTCTGGAGCACCTCACCTCGCCGGCCGACCGGGCCGCGCTCGTCCGGCAGGCGCTGCGTGCCCTGGACGAGTGACAACGCGGTCCCTGGGAACTGACACGGTGTAGCGAAAACGGGTGATCGGTCCCCGGGACCCGGGCGGTCCGTACCCCTACTGGCGGGTACGGGCCGTCCTGCCGGGTATGGGGCGTCTCGATGTCACCCCGGCCGCCTCGGAGAGGTAGGGTCGGAGGTGGTCGGGGACATCCCAAATACAGCTCGCCGGCACATCGGGCCGGCGTACCAACGAGGAGATCGGTTCGTGACGATCCGCGTAGGCATCAACGGCTTTGGCCGCATCGGTCGTAACTACTTCCGCGCGCTGCTGGAGCAGGGTGCAGACATCGAGATCGTGGCTGTCAACGACCTGGGTGACACCGCGACCACCGCCCATCTGCTGAAGTACGACACCATCCTCGGCCGCCTCCCGTACGAGGTCTCGCACACCGAGGACACCATCACCGTCGGCGACAAGACCATCAAGGTCCTGTCCGAGCGCAACCCCGCCGACATCCCGTGGGGCGAGCTGGGCGTCGACATCGTGATCGAGTCGACCGGCATCTTCACCAAGAAGGAAGACGCCGAGAAGCACATCACCGGCGGCGCCAAGAAGGTCATCATCTCGGCCCCGGCGAAGAACGAAGACGTCACCATCGTCATGGGCGTCAACCAGGACACGTACGACCCGGCGAACCACCACGTCATCTCCAACGCCTCCTGCACCACCAACTGTGTGGCGCCGATGGCGAAGGTCCTCGACGAGAACTTCGGCATCGTCAAGGGCCTGATGACGACGGTCCACGCCTACACGAACGACCAGCGCATCCTGGACTTCCCGCACAAGGACCTGCGCCGCGCCCGCGCCGCCGCGGAGAACATCATCCCGACCACCACGGGTGCCGCCAAGGCCACCGCGCTGGTCCTCCCGCAGCTCAAGGGCAAGCTGGACGGCATGGCCATGCGCGTCCCGGTCCCGACCGGTTCGGTCACCGACCTCGTCCTGGAGCTCTCCCGCGAGGTCACCAAGGAAGAGATCAACGCCGCCTTCCAGAAGGCCGCGGAGGGTGAGCTCAAGGGCATCCTGGAGTACACCGAGGACCCGATCGTCTCCTCGGACATCGTCAACGCCCCGGCGTCCTGCACCTTCGACTCGTCCCTGACCATGGTCCAGGACGGCAAGAACGTGAAGGTCATCGGCTGGTACGACAACGAGTGGGGCTACTCCAACCGCCTCGTCGACCTCACGGTCTTCGTCGGCAACCAGCTCTGATCGAACCGGACTCAGCAGGCACTTCGATGCGACAGCAGGGCTCGGGCAGCGCAAGGTGGCGCTGTCCGGGCCCTGCGTCGCGTCCGCAGCGACCAGCCCTCGTAGGATCACGAGCGAGCACGAGAACCCAGGAGCCCTCTGCATGAAGACGATCGACGAACTGCTCTCCGAAGGCGTCGCCGGCAAGCGCGTCTTCGTCCGCGCCGACCTCAACGTGCCGCTGGACGGCACCACCATCACCGACGACGGCCGCATCCGTGCCGTGCTGCCCACCGTCAAGGCCCTGGCACAGGCGGGTGCGCGCGTGATCGTCGCCTCGCACCTGGGCCGGCCCAAGGGTGCCCCGGACCCGGCCTTCTCCCTCGCTCCGGCCGCCGCCCGTCTCGGTGAACTGCTCGGTGCCGACGTCGCCTTCGCCGAGGACACGGTCGGCACCTCCGCCGAGTCCACGGTGGCCGGCCTCGCCGACGGCCAGGTGGCCGTCATCGAGAACCTGCGCTTCAACGCCGGCGAGACCAGCAAGGACGACGCCGAGCGCGCCGCCTTCGCCGACAAGCTGGCCGGCCTCGCGGACGTCTACGTCGGCGACGGCTTCGGCGCCGTGCACCGCAAGCACGCCTCGGTCTTCGACCTGCCGAAGAAGCTCCCGCACTACGCGGGCCACCTCATCGCCACCGAGGTCGGCGTCCTGAAGAAGCTCACCGACGACGTCCAGCGTCCCTACGTGGTCGCGCTCGGCGGCGCCAAGGTCTCCGACAAGCTCGACGTCATCGACCAGCTGCTCGGCAAGGCCGACCGGCTCCTCATCGGCGGCGGCATGGCGTACACCTTCCTCAAGGCCCAGGGCCACGAGGTCGGCATCTCGCTCCTCCAGGAGGACCAGATCCCGGTCGTCAAGGAGTACATGGAGCGCGCGGAGAAGAACGGCGTAGAGCTGGTCCTTCCCGTCGACGTCCTGGTCTCGCGGGAGTTCCCGGACCTGAAGACCAAGGCCCCGGCCAACCCCACCACCGTCGCCGCGGACGCCATCCCGGCCGACCAGGAGGGTCTGGACATCGGTCCCGAGACCCGCAAGCTCTACGCCTCGAAGCTCGCCGACGCGGCCACCGTCTTCTGGAACGGCCCCATGGGCGTCTTCGAGCACCCCGACTACGCCGAGGGCACCAAGGCGGTCGCCCAGGCCCTCGTCGACGCCCCGGGCTTCACCGTGGTCGGCGGCGGCGACTCCGCCGCGGCCGTGCGTACGCTCGGCTTCGACGAAAAGGCATTCGGCCACATCTCTACCGGCGGCGGCGCCTCCCTCGAGTACCTCGAGGGCAAGACGCTCCCCGGCCTCGCCGCACTGGAGGACTGACCTCAATGACCACCCGCACGCCGCTGATGGCGGGCAACTGGAAGATGAACCTCAACCACCTCGAGGCCATCGCCCACGTCCAGAAGCTCGCCTTCGCCCTCGCGGACAAGGACTACGACGCCGTCGAGGTCGCCGTCCTGGTCCCCTTCACCGACCTGCGCTCGGTGCAGACCCTGGTCGAGCACGACAAGCTCAAGATCAAGTACGGCGCCCAGGACATCTCCGCCCACGACGGCGGCGCCTACACCGGCGAGATCTCCGGCCCGATGCTGGCCAAGCTGCGCTGCACCTACGTCGCGATCGGTCACTCCGAGCGCCGGCAGTACCACGCGGAGTCGGACGAGCTGGTCAACGCCAAGGTCAAGGCCGCCTACAAGCACGGTCTGACCCCGATCCTGTGCGTCGGCGAAGAGCTGGACGTCCGCGAGGCGGGCGACCACGTCGCCCACACCCTCGCCCAGGTCGAGGGCGGCCTGAAGGACCTCACCGCCGAGCAGGCCGAGACGATCGTGATCGCCTACGAGCCCGTGTGGGCCATCGGCACCGGCAAGGTCTGCGGCGCCGAGGACGCCCAGGAGGTCTGCGCGGCCATCCGCGGCAAGATCGCCGAGCTGTACTCGCAGGAGCTGGCCGACAAGGTCCGCATCCAGTACGGCGGCTCCGTCAAGTCCGGGAACGTCGCCGAGATCATGGCGCAGCCCGACATCGACGGTGCCCTGGTCGGCGGCGCCTCGCTGGACTCCGACGAGTTCGTCAAGATCGTGCGCTTCCGCGACCAGTAGGCCCGTCGGTGAGTAGGCGGTAGCGGCGATACGTCGTACCCTTGCGGGGGCATGGTGGCCTGCTGTCACCGTGCCCCCGTCGTTCATCCGAATCCGAGGAAGTTGGTCCAGCCGTGGTTTTGGGGTTCTCGATCGCCCTGATCGTCTTCAGCCTGCTGCTGATGCTGCTGGTGCTGATGCACAAGGGGAAGGGCGGCGGCCTCTCCGACATGTTCGGTGGCGGCATGCAGTCGTCCGTCGGCGGCTCCTCGGTCGCCGAGCGCAACCTCGACCGGATCACCGTCGCGGTCGGTCTGCTGTGGTTCGCGTGCATCATCGTGCTCGGTCTGCTGATGAAGGCGAACAACTGACCCGGCACACACTGCGTACGTAAGGCCCCATGTCCGGTACGCGCCCCGTGGCGCGGCCTATCATGGGGCTTGCGTCTGAGTGCCGGAGCTTGTAACTCCAACCACTGGACGCGCGTTGGGCCTTACGTAGACTGAGGCGCTCGCAGCGAAGCGGAACGCCGACTCGCTTCGCGGCACCATCACGCAGGGAGTTACGACCGTGGCAAGTGGCAACGCGATCCGGGGAAGCCGGGTCGGGGCGGGGCCGATGGGCGAGGCCGAGCGCGGCGAGTCCGCACCGCGTCTGCGCATCTCCTTCTGGTGCTCCAACGGACACGAGACGCAGCCGAGCTTCGCGAGCGACGCACAGGTCCCCGAGACCTGGGACTGTCCGCGCTGCGGCTTCCCCGCCGGACAGGACCGGGACAACCCGCCGGACCCGCCGCGCACCGAGCCGTACAAGACGCACCTGGCGTACGTGCGCGAACGCCGCAGCGACGCGGACGGCGAGGCGATCCTCGCCGAGGCGCTCGCCAAGCTGCGGGGCGAGATCTAGCCCGGCGGTCCGCCGCCGACCGCCTTCCGTCTCCCCGCAGTGCTCCGTCTCTTCGGTCTTCCGTCTCTTCGGCTTTCCGTCTCCTTCGGCCGTCTCCACCGCTGATCAATTAGGTTGGGACAGCCGGGACAGCTGGGACACCGAGGAAGAAGGCTGAAGTCCGAGATGAACGCAGACGGCCGCACCAGGCTCGACCAGACACCCGCATGGACCGCGCTGGCGGCGCACCGTGAGAAGCTCGGCGAGGTGCGGCTGCGCGACCTGTTCGCCGCCGATCCCGGACGCGGTACCGAGTACGTCCTGCGGGTGGGTGACCTCTACGTCGACTACTCCAAGCACCTGGTCACCGACGAGACGCTGCGCCTGCTGCGTGAACTGGCCGCCGCGACCGACGTGTTCGGGCTGCGCGACGCCATGTTCCGCGGCGAGCGGATCAACATCACCGAGGACCGGGCCGTGCTGCACACCGCGCTGCGCGCCCCGCGGGACGCGGTGATCGAGGTCGACGGCGAGAACGTCGTCCCCAAGGTCCACGCCGTGCTGGACAAGATGGCCGACTTCACCGGCCGGGTCCGTTCCGGCGAGTGGACCGGCCACACCGGCAAGCGCATCCGCAACATCGTCAACATCGGCATCGGCGGCTCCGACCTCGGCCCGGCGATGGCCTACGAGGCGCTGCGGGCCTTCACCGACCGCTCGCTCACCTTCCGGTTCGTGTCCAACGTGGACGGCGCCGACCTGCACGAGGCGGTCCGGGACCTGGACCCGGCGGAGACCCTCTTCATCGTGGCGTCCAAGAC
>NZ_JBIWJA010000054.1:0-1513 GCF_044764905.1 Streptomyces sp. NPDC093586
GTATGCCGTCGATCAACTGCCGCCGAGGCCAGACGGGCGGCCGTCCCGCCTTCGCGCCCTTCGGCAACAACGGCTCCAGCACCGCCCACTGTTCGTCCGTGAGATCTCCCCGACCCATGAACCGTGATCATTCACAGCTCAAGATCCACTTTCGATACACGACCTAGTGTCCTGCGCCAGAGATCCGTCGACAGAAGCGGGCGAGAGAGTCGAGGATCTCTTCGGCTGTCTTGGTCCAGATGAACGGCTTGGGGTCTTCGTGCCAGTCCTTGACCCAGGCCCGGATGTCGGCTTCGAGAGCCTGAATGTTCTTGTGTGCGCCGCGGCGGATCATCTGGTGGGCCAGGTAGCCGAACCACCGCTCGGCCTGGTTGATCCAGGAGGACCCGGTCGGGGTGAAGTGCAGCTCGAACCCGGGGTGTCTGGCCAGCCACGTCCTGATCGCCGGGGACTTGTGGGTGCCGTAGTTGTCCACGATCAGATGGACCTGGAGGTGAGCAGGCACCGCTTTGTCGATCCGGATCAGGAACTTCTTGAACTCCACGGCCCGATGCCGGCGGTGCAGGGCCGTGATGACTTCGCCCGTGGCGACGTCGAAGGCGGCGAACAAGGTGGTCAGGCCGTTGCGCACGTAGTCGTGGGTGCGCCGCTCGGGCATGCCCGGCATCATGGGCAGCACCGGCTGGGACCGGTCCAGGGCCTGGATCTGCGACTTCTCGTCCACCGAGAGCACCACCGCACCCTCGGGCGGGTTGAAATACAGCCCCACGACGTCGTAGACCTTCTCCACGAACAACGGGTCCGCCGACAGCTTGAAAGTGCCGACCAGATGCGGCTTGAGCTGGAACTGCCGCCAGATCCGGCCGACCGTCGACTTCGACAGACCACTGTGCTCGGCCATCGACTTCCGCGACCAGTGAGTGGCGTTCTTCGGCAGCTGTTCCCGCGTGGTGACCACCACCGCTTCCACCTGATCGACGCCGATAGTCGGTGGTCGGCCGGGCCGGGGCTCGTCGGCCAGCCCGTCCAGCCGCTCGGCGAGGAAGCGCCGCCGCCACTTGCGGACCGTGTCCGCGGTCACCCGCAGATCCCGGGCAACCGCGACGATCGGCGGTACCTCCAGCCCCGCACAATCCGCGCCCGCAGGGCCAGCGCCTGGGCCGATGTCGCCCGACGCGTCCACCGCTCCAACACCGCCCGCTCGTCCTCGGACAAGAGCAACGGTTCCAGCTTCGGGCCCCGACGAGGAACTGGCGCACCAGCAGTAGAAGTCACACAACTACTAACGATCAACTACTGGCGCAGGACACTAGCGTTGCCCACGGCAAGGCCATGAAAGGGCTTCCTTCTCCCCTCCTTTCCTGAAACAAGTTCTTTCGCTCTCCTCGCCCTCGACGTCGCCCCGGGCGGGGGGGGGGGGGGCGGGGGGGGGGGGGCGCCGGGGGGGGGGGGGGGGGGGGGGGGGGGGGGGGCCCCCCGCGCCCCCCCGAGCATGTGCGGGTGAGGCCAGCGG
>NZ_JBIWJA010000054.1:1523-35705 GCF_044764905.1 Streptomyces sp. NPDC093586
TTTAACAAAAAATTTTTATTGCCCCCCCCCCCCCCCCCCCCCCCCCCCGGGGGGCCCCCGCCCCCCCCGGGGGGGCCCCCGCCCGGAGTCGTCGGCAGGGCCGCGTACGCTGCCGGCCCCGCCCTCACGACCGATAGTGCCCGGATGACCACTGCGCGTGATGCCCGGGTGCTGGGCATGATGCGCGTGGCCGGTACAGCGGGCAGGTCATGTCGAGCGCGGAAGGGCAGGCACACAGTGGCCGAGGAGAGCAAGCCGTCCGCATCCGGACAGGATGAGACGGGTCTGATCCTGCTGGGTGCAGGGGAAGGCGTCGGCTGAGGTTCCCCCGTTGCTCGGGAGAGACTGATCAGCCGGCCAGGACCCACCGGCTGAACCGGGTATGCAGCGTGGTGCGACGTGGGTCATCCACCACCGGCGGGCGAGTCGTCGTGGCCACTGGGCGCGAAGCGATGAGAACCATGCACCGGCAGCCCCGTCGGCATGAGGTACGGGTTACGCTTTACGAAATCCGTACCTTCTCCTCCGTAGGGTCCTCAGACATGGACACACGAGACGCGGCAGCCACGCCGAGCGGCGACCCGCATGAACTGCCGAGCAACCGGGGCCGGTGGGGCGAGGACGACGAGCTCGGCACGCTCAACCTGATCACCGAAGAAGCCCGGGCCAGAGGCGCCGCGGAGGTCCGTACGGGTCGGACGGTCTCGCTGGCGTTGCCGATCCGGCCGACGCCGCTCGTCAGCGGCCCGTTCGCACCCTCCGTCCAGGACGCCTCGCCGGTCCAGCAGGTGATGGTGTACACCGGTTCCCCGGCGATGGCGACGGCCGAAGTCATCGTCGTCACCAACCACCACCCGCGCTCGACCCATCTCGACGCCCTGGCGCACATGCCTCGCGACGGCCAGGTCTACCCGGGCCGCCCCCTGGGGGAGAGCGTGACGCCGGCCGGTGCGAGGCACGGCTCCACCACGGCCTTCGCCGACGGGATCACCACTCGCGGAGTCCTGCTCGACCTGGCGTCCGACGGCCCGCTGCCCAGCGGTTATGCGGTCACCTCCCAGGACCTCGACGCGGCCGAGGAACGCGAGGGCGTACGGCTGGAGTCGGGAGACGCCCTGGTGGTGCGCTGCGGGTGGGACATGACACCCGACCCCACCCGGCCGATGCCGGGCATGAGCCTGGACGCGGTGCGGTGGATGCACGTACGCGGGGTGTCCCTCTACGCAGGTGACATCGGCGACGCACACCCCCCGTTGGACCCCGCCTGCCCCGCCCCACTGCACGGAGTCGGCCTGCCCCTGATGGGCATGCCACTGATCGACGCCGCCAGAGTGGAAGAACTCGCCGCCATCTGCGCCGAGTTCGGCCGCTACTCCTTCCTCCTCACGGTCGCGCCCCCGCGCATCCACGGACTGACCGGGGTACCGGTGAACCCGCTCGCCCTCTTCTGAAGGCGCCGGCCGCCGAGGGCGGAGCCGCACTCGTGCCCCCCGTCCTCGGCGGCCGGACCGGGCAGTCGAACCCGACGACACGACAGCATGAGAACCTGACCACCATGAGGACACCGAACATGATCGTCGCCGCAGGTGAAACGGAGGCCACCACGACGCACCGCGCCATGCCTCGATGCGATGCCCCCCGGCACCGCACTGGCTTCCCCACAGCCGCCAAAAGCGGCGGCACACGCCCCACCGTCCACGGCGGCGATTACTGATGAACGCCACACGCACGCTGGACGCCGAGACCATTCTGACCGCCACCGAGACCGTGCTGCGCCGATACGGCCCCGAGAAAGCCACGGTGCGGGACGTAGCACGGGCTCTGGGCGTCAGCCACGCCAGCGTCTACCGGCACTTCCCGTCCAAGGCGGCACTGCGGGAAGCAGTCACCCGGCGCTGGATCAGCCGCGCGCACGCAGACCTGAACGCCCTCGCGACGAACACCGCACTGCCGCCCCCCGAACGCCTGCGCGCCTGGCTCACCACGCTCTTCACCTGCAAACGGAACATGACGTCCCAGGACCCGGAGCTCTTCGCCACCTACCGCATCCTGGTGGACGAACACACCACCGTGGCCACCGACCACGTCGCCGTCCTCATCGAGCAACTGCGCGGCATCATCACCGAAGGAGTCGACAACGGCGACTTCCACACCGCCGACCCCACAGCGACGGCCCAGGTCGTCTTCAACGCCACCATGGCCTACCACCACCCCGCCCACGCCCCGCAGTGGCACACCCCCGAAGCCGAAACCGCGCTCCAGTCCGTCTGCACCCTCCTCATCGCCGGCCTGTCGGCCCAGCCGGTCGGCTCTGCGCATCATCAGGATCAGGCGGGCAGCAGTAGTCAGTCGGTGTCAGATCATTCAGCCGATGCCCTCCTCAACCACCGAAAAGCACCTCGGACCAGGTGCACCTGACAGTCGGCGTAGCGTGTGTCCCTCGCCTCCCTCGCCGCCGGCAAGGTGGAGGCCGTTCCCGGCGCCGGCCGCCCCGACCTCATCCACGTCCACGTCCACCCGGACACCGTCGCCCCCACCCCCCTCAACCCGCGCCGCGTCTTCGACGAGACCGAACTCACCGAACTCGGTGAGGACATGCGCAACGGGCAGCTCCAGCCCTGCGTGACCGTGAACAGGACGGCCTACCTGAAGCTGTTCCCGGAGCACGAAGACCAGTTGCCCGACACCTGCCGGTACGTCATGGCCGCCGGCGAACGCCGCTGGCGCGCAGCCCGCCAGGTCGGCCTCGACAGCCTCGACCTGATGCTGCGGCACGACCTCACCGAAACCCGCGTCCGGTTCCTCGCCGCGGTCCTGTCGGAGAACGTGCAGCGCGCCAACTTCAACCCCATCGAGGAAGCCGACGGCCTGCGAGCCATGCTCGAACTCCACAACGGGAACCAGGCCACCGCCGCCCGTGCGATGGGGAAGTCGAAGGCGTGGTTCAACCAGCGGATCGGGCCGCTGCGCCTGTCCGACGAGATGGTGCAACTCGTCCTCCAGGGCGAGCTGACCGCCTTCCGGGACATGCGCCGGTACGCCGCTCTGCCCCGCTGCGGGCGAGGGCGGCGCCGTGTCCGGCCCGCATCGGACGACACCGGGAGGACACCCTGTGGATCATCGGCTCCCTATCGAGCTCGTGCACGGTAGGCGGTGAGGCGTCGGGCTCCCGATCGTCGATCATGGTCGTGTGGTGGGGAACGCGTCTCGTGCAGTGATCGTCAGCGACCGGAGGATCACGGGCCTGTCGGCTGACGTGATCGCTGAACTCGTTGCCGAGGTGGGGCCGTTGTGGCACGCACGGCACCAGGCCGAGCTCGCGTCCAGGCCGCGGAAGCGGCTGTGGGCGCAGGTGCGAAGCACCGGCTGGTGTTCGTCGACCGGCTCCTGGCCACGCTCGTGCATCTGCGCCATGCCGTCACTCATGACGTGCTGGCCTGCTGGTTCGGTGTGGACCGCTCCACCATCACCCGTGCCATCGGCGAGGTACGGCCACTGCTCGCCGAGCGAGGGTGCGCCATCAGCCCGGGTGCGCGGCTGCGGACACTGGCCGAGGTCGTCGACCACCTCGGAACCAGCGGGAAGACCGGCATCATCGACGGAACCGAGATCCGCGTCAGGCGCCCGGCCGCCGGGCGCAAGGACCGGGACCAGTTCATCTCCGGCAAGAACATGCAGAACGCGGTCAGGACCATGGCTGTCACGGACGGCGACGGCCGCGTCCTCTTCTGCAGTCCGGCTCAGCACGGCAGCTGCGCAGACATCGTCCATGCCCGCCCATTAGGGCCGGTCAGGCTCCTGGGCGGCGGGCCGGCGCTGGAGATCCTCGCGGATGCCGGCTACCAGGGTCTGGGCGCCCAGACCGGCGGGCGCGTGGTGACGCCACCGCACCGCAAGTTCAAGAAGAACGCCCCGGACTGGTACGAGGAGATGCACGAGCGCCAACGCAAGGCCCACTCCTCCCGACGCATCCGCGTTGAGCGACGCCTCACCGCCTACCGTGCACGAGCTCGTAAGCGTTGTCCCGTAATGATCTACGCCATGGCAGTTGACCAGCGTTCTTTCCCGGTCATCCGGCGAGGACGAGGTTGTGCAGGCGGGCGATGCCGAGCATGGCGTGGTGGACGCCGTCGCCTTTGAGGCGGCAGTCGCGGAGGATCTTCCAGGTCTTCATGCGGGCGGAGGCGTGCTCGACGCGGGCGCGGATCTTGCGATGAGAGGCGTTGTGCTCTTCCTTTCAGTCCGGGAGTTCAGTCTGTCCGGAGTCACGGCGGTGCGGGATGACCAAGCCGGTGCCGCGGTAGCCACCGTCCGCGATCACCGTGGTGCGGCCGACGGCGTCCTTGGCCCCGGAGAGTCCCCATGCCTTGCAGTCGTTGCGGTTGCCGGTGACCGGTCGGCCGACAGCGACGACGAGTCGGGTGTCGGCGTCGATGACGACCTGGTGGTTGGTGGAGTATCGGTAGTTCTTGGACTGCTCGGCGACGGTGTGGTCGCGGGTGGGCACCAGGGTTCCGTCCACGATCAGTACCGTGCCCTTGCGGAACCGCTGCCGGGGATGGAACGCGAGCAGAGGACCGAGGTGGACGATGATCCGGTCGGCGGCCGGCTTCGACACCCCGAACAGCGGCGCCAGTTGCCGCAGGGTGAGGTTCGTACGCCAGTACGCGGCGACCAGCAGGACCCGGTCCTCCAACGGCAGCGACCACGGCCGACCCTTACGGACCGGGTCAGCACCCTCGCGCCGCAGTGCGGTGATCAGCTTGGTGAACTGGCGCGGGCTCAACCCGGTGAACGGGGCTGCCCAGGAGGGCTTCGACGCCGTGATCACACCAGCCATGCGGCAGATCTTTTCAGTTGCCGACACCTCGCCCTGCGACTGATCCTGGGCACCAGGCAAACGAAGGGGGACACGGTGGGGCTCATGCTTTTCCCCGGAGACGGCGACGTGACCAGCCCTGACGCCTCCTGGTCCTACACCGGCTTCCACATGTTCAGGCAGTGGCTCGCCGACACAGAGGGCTTCGCCCTTGCTGAGATGCGCGGGTTCGGTGGAGACCGCGAGTGGAGCAGTGTCTCCACCACACTGACACCACTGCTCGACCACCCAGACGATGACGGATCCCTCACAGCCGCTCAATGCGCAGCCATGTTGCCCAGGCTGGAGGCGATCATCGATCAGCTCCGCCCCGAGGACGGTGACCTCGTTCTCCAGCAACGTGTCGACGACGCCCGCCAACTGGTCACCGTCATGAAGTACTGCCTGGGCAAGGGCGTTGATCTCCTCTTCGGCTGACTGTCGCAAGCGGTCCCCTGTCGGAGACGACCTGCAGTTACGGGAACATCTCTTACTGGCCCTAACAAAGCCTCTGGACGTGTCGGTGCGTGATCAGACAGACGGCGATTCCGAGGAAGGCCTCGTGGATGTCGTCGCGTCGTTCCCAGCGGATGCGCAGCCGACGGAAGCCGTGCAGCCAGGAGATCGTCCGCTCGACGACCCAGCGGAAGGTGCCCAGGCCGGTGCCGTGGGGCTGGCCGCGTTCGGCGATCACCGGACGGATGCCCCACTCGCGAAGGAGTCGGCGGTACTTGTCGTGGTCGTAGCCGCGGTCGGCGAAGAGCATGTCCGGGCGGCGTCGGGGTCGGCCGACAACGCCGGCGACCGCCGGGATCTTGTCCACGAGGGGCAGCAGCTGGGTGACGTCGCCCGCGGTTGCCGCCGGTCAGCGACACCGCGAGCGGGATGCCCTGGCCGTCGGTGATGATGTGGTGCTTGCTGCCCGGTCGTGCGCGGTCGACCGGGCTGGGTCCGCTTCTGGGCCTCGTCGTGCGGCCCGGACGTGGGTGAGGTGCCCCCGGCGAAGCCAGGGGGAGAATCGATCACCGCCCGGGACCAGTCCAGCTGGTTCTTCGACCGCACCTTGTTCAGCAGCAGTTGGTGCAGCTGGGTCCCAGACGCCGGCCTCGTTCCAGGCCGCCAGGCGCCGCCGGCACGTCATGCCCGAGCCGAAGCCGAGCTCCTGGGGCAGGTACTCCCACTGGATGCCCGTGTGGAGGACGAACAGGATGCCGCACAGGGCCTGCCGATCGGGTACCCGCGGCCGTCCCTCCACCTGCTTTGGCGCCGGTTCGGGCAGCAACGGCTCGATGAGCGACCACAGTTCGTCCGACACGATCCACGGCCGCGACTGACGCTTCCCCATGCCCTCATCAACGAGCGATCAAGTCGACAGTCACATGATCAACCGCTTTTGTTAGAGCCAGTTAGCCGGGGTTGTTCGGTGCCCTGGACGACACCGAGCGTTCGGCGTTGGAGACACATCTGGAGCGGTGCGGGCGGGACGATGGCCTGCTGAACACAGCCGGGCAGTAGCGACTGGCACCGCCCCCGGCCGGATCACCGGGCCGAGCAGGGTGATGCAGAGGCGGTCCGTGCCATGGGCACGGGTCGCCTGCCGCCTACGGCTTGAGGATTCGGTCGTAGGCCGCGACCGCCATCATCAGATGACCGTAGCCGTTGGGGTGGGCCGCCATGGCGCCCGCACCCGGAGTCAGGGACTCGATGAAGCGGCGGGAGCGAGACTGGCACATGTCGTGCCCGACGGTGGGTGCGTAGGTGTCCGCGCAGGAGACGCCGGTGCCGCCGGCGGCGGCCCGGCGGGCCAGCGCGCGGTTGAGCTTCATCGCAGTGTCCCGCAGGAAGGCGAAGTCACCCTTGGCGAAGGGCACTTCGGCACAGCCCGCCCCGTTGTCGGGGAAGAGGGCCGGGTACCCGACCACGATGATCTTCGCGTCGGGGCTGCGGCGCCTGATGTCGGTGAGCGCTTCGCGGACGCGGCCCTCTACAGTGTTGATGCGCTCACCGAGCACGTCCTTGCCGGTGGTGTACTGCTTCTTGCACGGGCTGCCGTCGGGGTCCGAAGACTTCACCAGCGCGCAGGTGGCGAGCACGCCCGTGAAGCCGACGTCGTTGCCCCCGATGGTCAGAGTGACCAGTTTGGTGTTCGGCGTCAGCGCGTTGATCTGCGGCGGCTTGGATCCCTGGGGGTTCCAGATGCCGCGTGTCGTGGCACCGCTGCACGTGACGTCCTTGAACGCCCGGTTCTTGCCCGCCGAGGTCTCGGCGGGCAAGGGAGGGACAGCTGCCCGTGGTGCGGTCGCATTCGGCGTCCTTCACCCCCGGCAGTCCGGCCCCCGCGGCGTAGGAATCGCCCATGGCTACGTAGTTCGGACCGTCGGTGGCAGCCTGTGTCGGCGCCGCGAGCGAAACCAGGCTCGCTCCGGCCATGGCGGTCACCACGGCCGTCCGGTACACGCCGGGCAGCCGTCCTGAGTTCTGCGTCATTATGCCCCTGAGAGTCAAGAATTGATGTAGAAGACGATGGTTCACCGCGGATACGGGCCTCGCGTAGAGCACGACGAGGAGCCCTGGACGCCGGTTCACTCCTCCCGGCAGAAGCTCACAGGCGAGACCGAACCGGGCGGACGTGCGAGCCGTAGCAACAGGTACGCGTCCGCCGGGAGAAGCCTCCTCCCCCGCGCGGGCCCCTCACCAGCACAGCCCTTTCCGGGCGGAAGGCAGCATCCATGCACACCACCCTCAGCACCCTCATGGCCGTCGTCATCGTCATCGCCCTCGGTGCCACCGCCGCCGCCCGAGGCCGTTGGTCCGGTCCCTGGTGGCTGGTGCTGATCGGCGCGGCAGTCGCCTACCCCTTCTCCCACACCTTGCTGGACCGTGTCTCCGACGCCCCGGGCGGCTGGCTCCGCTGGGCCTTCCAGATCGCCTGCGGCATGCTGCTGGCCGTACTGTTCGCCCCCTTCCACCACCGGTTCCGCAAGGCAGGCGACGATCGGGCCTCGCGGTGAGCCTCAGCCGAGGACACCGCGGGCGGTCAGGGCGCGCTTGAGCGCGCGCATCGCGTAGTACGTCCGCGACTTCACAGTGCCGGGCGGTACGCCGAGGCGCTCGGCGGTGCAGGCGACGCTGTTCCCGTAGAAGTACGTCTCCCGCAGCACCTCGCGCTGCTGTTCGGTGAGGTCGTCCAGCGCCTCCCGGACGATGTGGGCGGTCAGCAGTCGGTCCAGGCCGTCGCCCACCGGGACGGCCACGTCGTCCCTTTCGTGAGCGACGCCGGGGCGTACCGCCCGGGCCCGGTGCTCGTCGATCACGAGGTTGCCGACGACCCGGAAGAGCCACGGGCGTATCCCCTCGCAGGTCAGGCCGAGCGAGTCGCTGTGCCGCCAGGCCCTGAGGACCGCTTCCTGGATCAGGTCCTGCGACCGGTGCCAGTCGTTGTCGAGCCGGCGAGCGGCGAAGGCCAGCAAATCCTTGCCGTGGGCGGCGTAGACGTCACGCACGAACCGTTCGGCGTCCGCGAGCGGCTCGGCCGTCTGCTCCTTGTTCATGATCTTCCAGCCATTGTCGTGATGCGAATCCGGTGCTCCCGTCTCTCCATCGGTACGGGATCCCCAGTCGGTTCACGTTGTGCAAGACACGTGAGGGCCCGGACGCGGGCCGGCGTCCGGGCCCTCACGTACGTCTCCGAAGGGCGGAGAGGAGGGGGATTTGGTCAGACGAGCCGCTTGCGGCCCCACACGAACAGGAACACCGTCAGACCGGCGGTCAGGGCCAGCACGATGCCCGCACCGAGCCACTGCATTCCGCCCATCTGGGAGATCGGCAGGTACTCCACGCTCCAGCCCACCACGTCCGCCGCGCGCAGACAGGCGGCGTGGGCCTGCTCGTCCGCCGCCTGCACACAGGTGCTCCAGCCCAGCAGGTCCCCGTCCCCGGTCAGGTACGACTGGTCGAGCTGGTACGCGCCCCCGGGCAGCACCGGGAAGGAGTCCTCGGCGGTGACGCCCCGCTCCGTGGTGAGGACGACCGGGTCGCCCAGGCTCAGCCGGAAGTGGCTCCAGACGAGCTGCACGGCGACGGCGAAGGCGAAGGTGACCACCATGGACGCCAGCGTGCGGCGCAGCGCCACCCCGATCGCTGCCCCGCCCACGAACGTCAGCAGGGACAGGGCGACCGGAACCGGTCCGGTGGTGTCGAACGCGGAGCCCGAGGTCCAGTCCAGCACCGTGGCCGTGCCCCTGACCGGGCTCCACCACCAGCCGAACGCCACGGACAGGGCGACGGACGCCACCACGATCACCAGTCCCGTCACCCCGAGTTTGACCGCCAGCCAGCGGGTACGGCTGACGGACTGGGCCGTGACCAGCTTGGCCGTGCCGTTCTCCAGGTCGCCCGCGAACAGCGGCGCGCCGATGAACACGCCGAGCAGCACGGGGATCAGCCCGAGCGCCATGGAGACGGGCTGGAAGTCGGAGGTGTACGGCTGCAGTTCCGTACCCAGGTCGTCGACGGACCTGGCCGGCCAGCCGTGGCCGGTGAGGAAGTCCGTCAGCGCCGTCCGTTGGTAGACGATCCATGCCAGGCACCCGGCGGAGGCGGCGAGAACGGTCCAGTAGGCGGTGCGGTGCTGACGCCAGACGAGCCAGGTCAGCCCGCGCAGCCGGGGCAACCGGGAGTGCTTCGGGGGAGCGTCCGTAGTGCCGGGCGCGCCGGTGAGGCCGGTCATGCTGCTCACGCGGCCACCGCCCCGACGCCGTGCGTGCGGTGCGGGACCTGGGCGGTGGAGGTGAGCAGGGGCGGTGCCTGGGCCGAGCGCAGATAGGCGAGCAGGAGGTCCTCCACGCCGGGGGCCGAGGTCTGCCATGGGCCGGTGACAGGCGTGTCGGAACGCAGGAGGGCGGAGAACTGCCCGCCGGCCGCGCGGGATTCGATCACGGTGTACCGGCGCAGTGCGTCCGGCACGGCCGCGCCGTCGTCGGCCGGTCCGGTGATCACGGTGTGCAGGGCCAGCAGTTCGGACACGTCCCCGGCCAGGCGCACCGTGCCGCCGGAGACGACGACCAGGAAGTCGCACATGTCGTCCAGTTCGGCGAGGACGTGCGTCGACATCAGTACGGTGGTGCCGTGCTCGGCGGCCTCGGCCAGGACGGTCGCCATCAGCTCCTGCCGGACGACCGGGTCGAGGTCCGCCATCGGCTCGTCGAGCAGGAGCAGATCGGGCCGCTTGCCGAAAGCGACGGCGAAGGCGACCCGTGTGCGCTGGCCGCCGGACAGGGTGCCGGTCTTCGCGTCCAGCGGGATGTCGCCCGCGCGGACGAGGTCCTCGGCGGCCCGCTGGTCCCATGCGGGGTTCAGTTCACGGCCCAGGCGCAGGTGTTCCGCCACCGTGAAGTGCCGGTACAGCGGCTTCTCCTGGGCGAGGAACGCGGTGCGCCGCACCGCCTCCGCGGAGCCCGGGGCCGTGCCGAACAGGCGGAGGGTGCCCTGCGTCGGCTCGAGCATGTGGGCGGCTATGCCCATCAGGGTGGTCTTGCCGGCCCCGTTCGGGCCGACCAGCCCGCAGATCCGGCCGGCCGGCAGCCGGAACGAGCAGTCGCGCAATGCCCAGCCCCGCCGGTACTTCCTGCCGAGACCGTACGCCTCGATGGCCGGCTCTTCGGCGTGTCTGCCGTTGTTCACGTGCGCTGTCTCTCCTTGAGGTGGGTGTGCCCGCCCGACGGGGGCGGATATCCGTGCTGTCGGCGGTTCAGGAGGTGAACGGGACGGCGTCGGCGGGGTCGGTGTGCCAGTTGGTGGTGAGAGGCTTGTCGACGACGACGTTGCCGACGTTGAGGGAGAGCGGGTTGGGGTCGCCCTCGCTGACGGAGACGATGACCGTGCTGTATTCCGTGCCGGTGTCGCCGTCGGTGCTCTTCGGGGTGACGCCCGCGTAGGCGGTCTTGCCGCCGGTGAGGGTGATCTCCTCGCCTGCGGCCTGCTCGGCGGGGCCGGCCTGGGTGCCGCCGGAGCCGAAGGCGAAGACCGGCAGGCCGGCGGGCAGTACGCAGGTGATTCCGGACTCGGCCTTGACGCTGACCAGGTAGTAGCCGCCGGCCTGGGTCATGGGCTTGGCGGACCACTGCAGGTCGTTGGTGCCGCAGCCCTGGCCGTAGCCGCTCTTGTCACCGGCGCTGGAGCCGCTCACGGCGGACGAGGACCGGCCTTCGTTCGTGCTGCTGCTGTCGGCCTTCGACGGGCCGGTCTGTGCAGCGCCGTCGCCCTTGTCGCCGGCCGTGGGGTCCTGGGTGGCGCTCGGGGTGCTCGTGGCTGTGGGGGTGCCGGAGGAGGCCGCCTCGGTCGTGCCGGTGGTCTTGTCGGCGGCATCGGTCGAGGCACTTTCGCAGACGGCGGTTCATGCTGGGGGTTCCTCTCGGACGGTGGGCGGGGCGTGGGTGTTCGCGGTTCCGTGTTCTCAGTCGGCACGACGGCCCGCTTCATCGTTGGGTTCGACGCGGGCACCTGATCCGGACACCGTCGTCACAGTGCTGTGACACACGCCGCCCACCGTGCGGGTCTTGCGGGCGGCGCGGTGGGCGGCCCGCTCGGGGCGGTTGCGGACTCAGGTGCGGGAGAGCACGTTGAGCTGCCGCTTCTGGTAGTCGGCGCCGTTGCGGGCCAGTGGGTACACCTCGTAGGACCAGTTGCTGTCCAGGCACACGGAGGGGAACGCCGCACTGCGGCGGGGGCAGCCGCCCTTGAGTCAACCGGGTGTGGGCGCTGCGGTCTCCGCACTGGAACCGTGTCGTGGCGAGGGCCTCCCCGTACGCCGAGATGACCAGGCAGTTCTTCGTGGCGACGTTCACGATGGGGTTAGCCCATGGCCCGGTGCAGGTGAAGACCCACTGCTGGTGCGGGTTCCGTAACGGTGCTTATTGCTCCGTGAGAGCGACGTTCGGTTTCACCGCTGGGACGGGGGCCGCCTCCGGCGCCAGGTCGGACCTAAGCTCCGAGCGCAGCGAGAAGAGCGGCCCGGGTGGGGCCAGGTTCGCCGTAAGGCGGACGCAGCCCGAAGCCGGCAATCCGCGCGGCCAGCTCGGAATCGGGCAGCCGCGCCCCGGGTCCGGTGAGCAGCGCAGCTCCGGCCGCGTACGCGCGGAGCAGGTCGGGGTCACGGAACTTGAGAGTGTCCAGCGCGCGCCTGATGTGCCAGTCCCGGTCGTCGGTGTCGTACGGTGCGGGGGCAGCCGCTCTCAGGGCGTCGATCTCGGCCAGTCGGTGCCGGTCCCATCTGGCGAGGCCTCGGTGGACCGGCCCTAGGGTCGTCTCAGTCAGGTCCGCGAACGACGTCGCCAGCTTCTCGGGGTCGTCACTGGCGCTAGCACGTAGCAGATCTCGCAGCGCGGTGGCGTGCAGCGCCCCCATCGACAGGCCGAGGCCGAACAAGGGGTTGGTCGTGGCCCAGGCGTCGCCGATGCTCAGCACACCGGTCGCGACCGGGACGCCGTCCACGACGAAACTTCGATGCCTGCTCTCCATGCCGGACATGGCCATCACGTCCGTGACGGGCTCGCCGAATTCGGCCAGATGCGCGACCTGCGGCAGCAGCGCTACCGCACGGTGCCAGGCCTCCGGCCGGGCCAATGCGCGCAGCGCCCGGTCCCGGCTGGAGACGCCGACCGAAAGTGACCAGACGTCCGCGTCCCCCAAGGTCGCGATGGTCGACACGCACGCGTAGTGGGCGCTGTGCGCGGGCGGCATTTCCGGTACGGAGCCGTCCGTCGAGCGGAAGTAGCGGGTGTATGCCAGAAAACCGTCCTCCGCGCGTTCCTCGACGGGCCCGGGTGCGCCAAGGTTGCGCAGCATCCTCTTCACGGGAGAGTTCCGGCCTCCCGCATCGACCACCAGATCGGCATGGACTGCCTCGCCGCCCTGGGTGAGCACCCCAGAGACATGAGGGCGCCGCGGCACCCGCTCATTGCCGGGCAGCAGTGCAGCGACGGCGGTGCCGCGGCGGACCACGAGCCGGTCGCTTCCCGCAGCGACATGATCGAGCGCCGCCTCCAGGAGCGGACGCCGCGCGGTCATCATGGCGAAGCGTTCATCGCCCGGAAGCCAGGCGCCGACCTTGCCGAACCGCTGCGGGCCGTCGAGGAGATTGGTGATCGCCGCCCCCCGGGCCGCCAGCTCGATCACCACGTCCGGCAGTTCCTCGGCCAGGGTCCTGAGCACCGCGGGAAGCAGCAGGTGCGGATGACGGAACTGGGTCACGCCCGGCCGATGCCACCCGAGCCACAGCTCCTCACCGCTTGCGTCGGACACCGGAGCGCCATCGCGTTCCAGCACGGTGACCTGATGCCCATCACCGGCCAGCATCATGGCGGCCATCAAGCCGACGGGCCCGGCGCCCAGCACAACTACATTCATCACACCTTCTCCTGGTCGCAAGCAGTGATCACCAGGTTCGCCGTGATCGTTGCTCACTTTCCAGACCGGTTCCTGCTCAGTGCGACCGGATGGTGCTCACTCAGGGGTGGCCGGTGGGCTCGGTGCCGTACATCTCCTCTCGCCACAGTGCGTCGCAGAGCTGGATGATTCCTTCTGTGAGGTGGCGGCGGTAGGTGCTGAAGGGCAGCCCCAGCCGCGCGGCGACCGCCTGCTGGGTGGGCCGTCCCCGGCCGAGGTAGGTGGCGGTCAACGCCCGGTGGAACCGATCGCCTCCGCGCTGTTGGCGGAGGCTGTCGACAGCGCGTCGCACGACTTCGGGCAGAGACAGGCCACGGCCGACCACCAGCCGGCTGTGGCACAGCGGATTCATCGCCAGCTCACCTGGTTGGTCCAGGGTGCGCAGCGCGTCCCGCACGGCGTGGTCGAACTCCGGGCGGGAGAGCACGGCGAACACCTCGTCGGCCGCGGCCCCTTCCGTCTCCGAGGCGGTGGACGGCGCCCCGGAGGTGCGGGCCAGCATCAGTCGGTTCTTCTGCTCGGCCCAGGCCCACAGGGGCTTCACTCGCCAGTCGGTGGCGAACAGCGCGTAGGTGGTGTGTCCGACGCACGGCCGTTCGGTCAGTGGTCGCAGGCCGAGACTGGTCAGGTAGGGCGCCCAGAAGTCTGCTGCTCTGACGACTATGTAGGTCCAGGTCAGGCCCTTGTCCGCGCGGGCTACCTCGGCCAGGGAGCGCCACTGGTGCAGATCCTCGACCGGCGAGATCTTCGGGTACTCCGGTGATGTCACCGTGAAGCGGGAGATTGCCAGGTGCTCCCCGCTGCGCAGGGCGGTGGTCGCTCGGGTGTGGCGCCAGGCGGCGTCGGCGACCGGATCGGCTGCGGCCTCCGCATAGTCGGAAAGACGCAGCCAGGCGGAGAAGCCGACGATGCGGTCGTCCCGCGTGGTGCGGCACACCCGGAACGCCTGTGGTTGCCGCTCCAGCCAGTGTCGCGCCAACGCGGCCGACTGGGGGCCTTCGACCCGGGTGGCAAGATCCAGTATGTGTGGGAGGTCTGCTGGTTCGCAGGCCGTCAGCCGGACCTCACCATGCCGCCAACTGTTGTACTCCGACATGTGCTGGTCATCGCGGTACAGGTACATGAAAGCGCCCACTGCGGGCAGGATGCCGCTGTCGGAGGAGACGCGAATCTGGTCGAACAGGTGACGGCTGACACGGCTGTGAAGCTCCGCGTACCCTTCCGGGTCCCGCCAACGCAGGTCCGCCTCCAGCGCTTGGCGCACGACATCGTGGGGGAAGAGGCCGTGGTGGGCGGACTCGATGAACGGCAGGTCACGCAGCCAGGCGAACATCCCGGCGGCGGCGTCGCCGAGGACGGCGCGCAGCAAGGACTCGGTCGTCATGTGGGCTCGGGCGCATACCTCGAGGGCGCGTCGGTGCAGAGGTGAGGGTACGTCTCCGACCAGGCGCGTCAGCAGCGTTCCGATGACGTCACGGCCGGGCTCCCAACCGTCGGCTCCCTCGTCCTTGAGCGCCACCGCGGCGCCGAGCACCAGGGCGAGGGGGTGGCCCCCGGTGAATCCCAGCAGCGCGCCCTGCGCGGGCTGCGGCACCCCCTGGGCGTCCAGGAACGCCGTGGCTTCCTGGGGAGCGAGGTTGCGGAGCGCGATGACGCGCAGCAACGTGGACCACCCGGGATCGGAGACCCAGGTGGCCTCGGGAGCACGCCGTCCGGCGATGACGACGACCGTGCCGAGGGGCAGGCGGGGCAGGAACCTGTCGCGCAGCCAGCCCTCCAGCGCCTGGCAGTACTCGAAGGTGTCGATCAGCAGCACCGTCCGCCCGCTGGCGTGGGCCTGTCCGGCTTCCTTCTCGAATGCCTCGGGTGTGGGCTGGGTGATGCGGGCATCGATTTCCAGGACGTCGCGGCCGGCTTCCCTCGCCTCGGTCCCGAAGCGGCGCAGCAGCATGGACTTGCCGATCCCTCCGGGGCCGTGCACGTAGAGCACCGTAGGAGCCCCGTCGGCTCCGGACAGTGCCGCCCTGAACACCGCAATCTCCGTGGTCCGCCCGGTGAACGCGCGGTCCCTGGCCTGCTGCACCCGGTCGCCGACGAGAGGCGGGCTGTCGCTGGTCATGATCGGGTACCTCTTGAATCGTCCTCGGGTGCGGAACGGGTCCGTCTGAGCTCGTCGATGATCTCATCCGAAGTGACGGGTCACAGGAGGATCCTCACGCCTGCCCCGAACCATCCGTTTACCCGGACGGTCGCGGGCGCGTACGTCCCCGATGACGTCGGCCGCGCCGCACGGCCACGTCCTCTGGCCCGCACCCGATCAACCGGACTGGTGGACCGGCACGGTCACCGTCGCGCAGCCGCCTCCACCTGCTGAAAGCCGGCGCACCGATGGGGGCGGAGCACTGGACCCCGGCGCCGTCGGCCATCGCACCCCCAGTAGGCCCGGCCACTTCCATCGGTTTCCGAGGCGGCCGATGGCCGCCGCTGCTTCATTTCGGCCCCTGCGGGGGGATGTGGGCCGAATGATCCGCGTCAGAACTGTCCCGTGTCTGGACGGCACCCCGTTGCCGATCCTGCATCGGGTCGTGTCAGTGGCTGGTGACAGGATCGAGAGGTGCTGATCAAGGGATACGACGTCGGCCCGTTGGTGCCTGGCGAGTCACTGCTGGTCCACCCGGGCTTTTGGTCGAACTACCTCCTGGCCATGTGCGGCGACGGAGAGTGTGCCGAGCGCCCGGTTCCTGAGTGGTTCGGTGAGGACGGCGCCGATGTCGATGCCTTGTCCGAGGTCCTCTTCGACTCTGAGCACTGGCCGGTGTTCAGGATGCCGGCAGAAGACGGCCCTGGAGTCGTGGCGATCTACCGCAACCTGGATGGCGACTACAGCACCGACTACCTGATCACCCATCCAGGCGGAAGCGACGCCGAGCGGATCGCCAGCTGGGACGGAGGCTTTTCGGGCACTGGGCTGACATGGCACGAACTGATCCGGATCGCTGACAACCCGTCGCTTGCGGACGAAGGCGTCCAGGACACAGCGACCCGCTTCCTGCTTCTGCTTCCTCTCCTCACCGACCCGGACGTGCCGGAGACAGCATCAGCAAGGGTCATCGCCGCCCTGACCGCAACTGGCGCGACGCAAGACACTGTCTCCCTCGCGGCGGAGCACCTGCTGGCCCACCTCGCAAGGAGATCCCACCACGACCCCACCTGGGCGTCTCCGCTGAGCGGCGGCTGAGAGGCAGGCCGAGCCGCCAGCCACCCCATGTTCGGGGTGTCGAAGTCGGCGGCGGACCGGATCGTCGACGGCCTGGTGCCGATGCCCGCACTCCAGATCGCCTTTAGCGGGGAGGATCAGGGAGCAGGGTCGGGATGGGGCAGCCGCGAATCCAGAAGCTGCTCGGCGAGCTCGACCATGTGGTCGCCAGGGGCGGCGGTGCCCATCGCGGCTGCCAGGACCTGGGCACCGTCGAGAATGACCAGGAGCTTCGCTGCCGTGTCCTGGGGGTCGGCGTCACCGGCTTCGCGTAGCTGCTCGCTCAGCCATTCCTGCACCTCGGTCTTGTGCGCGACTGCTGCGGCGTGGGCGGGGTGGTTCTCCTGGGGGAACTCGCTGGTGATGTTGAGGGTGGCGCAGCCGCGGTAGCCGGGTTGGGTCATGTCCTGGCGGGTGAGGTCGAAGAGGACTCTGATGCGTGCACGGGCGTCGGGCGCGGCGGCGGCGGTTTCGCGCAGGTGCTGCCACCAGGCGTTGTTCCGGGTGACGAGGTAGGCGGTGACCAGGTCGTCCTTGGTGGCGAACTGGCGGTAGAGGGTGGCGTTGGCCACCCCTGCGCTGCTGATCACCAGGTCCATTCCGACCGCGCGGACGCCGCGGGAGTAGAAGAGGTCGCCGGCGACTTTCAGGATGTGCAGCCGTGTCTCTTCTGCGGAGCGTCGCGCCATGGATCCTCCTCGGGGTGATGAGAGATGAAGCCTCCCCCCAGTATGTGACAGAACGTTCTCTGCATCAAATTTCGGCCGTACGGATCACGTCTGCGGCAGCCAGCCCTGAGGGCCGATGGCGCTTCAAGCGTTCCCTTGATCGTTTTCGGTGACTTCGAGGATGCCCATCATCCCGAGGTCCTCGTGGGCGGCGATGTGGCAGTGGTAGACGGTGCGGCCTCCCTTGCCGCGGAAGGGTACGGCGAGGCGAACGGTGGTGCCTGCGGGGATGTTGACGGTGTCACGCCAGGCGCGGAAGGGCTCGGATCTGCCGTCTCGGGCGAGGACCTGGACCGCGTAGCTGTGGAGGTGGAAGGGGTGGTCCATGCTGTGGGGGTTCTCCACTTCCCAGATCTCGAGGGTGTTCAGGGCGGCGCGCAGGTCGACGCGGTCGTGGTCGAAGGTTCGGCCGTCGATGGTGAAGGAGCCGTCCTCGGCTCCGTCCAGGACGATCCGGCGGGTGCGGACGGCGGCGGACGGGGCGAGTTTCTCTACGGGCAGCAGGGTGGCGGGCAGCGCGATCGGGGTGAGCCCTGCGGGGACGTCGATGCCGGCCAGCGGGCGGTCGGTGCTCTGCTGGCCGCCGTCGCCGTAGACGGAGTACGGCAGGGCACGCAGTGTCAGGCGGCCCGGTGTGGTGGTCGCCACCAGGATCTCGGCGCGCTCCCCCGGCGCGAGGAGGACTTCGGTGAGCGGGACGGGCCGCTCGATCAGTCCGGCGTCGGTGGCGATGAGGTGGATCTCCGGCCGCTTCCCGTTCTCCGCGGTGACGGTGAGGAGCAGGTGGTCGCCGGCGGTCGCGTTGAGGAGCCGCAGCCTGGTCCTTCCGGCTCGGGCGGTGATGACCGGCCGGGTGGCGCCGTTGACGACGACGTCCCTGCCGGTCCGGGTGAACATCAGCAGACGGTCGTCGGCGTTCCGCAGTGCGGGCTGGTCGTCGACGGGGCCGGCGAGTCCGGCCAGGAGCTGGCGTTCGACGTCGCCGTGGGCGTGGGGGTGGTACCAGTAGGTGCCGGCCGACCCGGGCGGGAGGGTGAATTCGCGGACGTCGGAGTCGCCGGGCGCGAGGTGCCGCAGGGGTGCGTCGGCGTCGGGTGCCATCGGCACGCCGTGCAGGTGCAGGCTGGATGGGACGTCGAGGGCGTTGCGGAAGGCCAGCCGGATCCGGTCGCCCTCGCGGAAGCGGAGCAGGGGGCCGGGCTCGCTGCCGTTGTAAGCGAGGCGGCCGGCGTCGGAGGGTCCCGCGGTGAGGGTGCCGGTCCTCGTCCGGGGCTTGCCGGGGACTGTGCGCAGGTCGAGTTCAGGCAGGTCGGGGAGCGGAGGACCGTCGGGCGGCACTTCGGCCGAGGCGACCGTGCGGACCAACGGGACCAGGGCACCCGCCGTCGCGACGACGCTGCCGACGATCAGCGAGCGCCGCGACAGCCGCGGTGACCAGCGCTCAGCCATGGTGGCTGTGCGTGTCGGTGGCGGGTGCCGGGTCGGCGTCCGAGGCAGGCGGGGCGGTGGCGTCGTTGCCGGTGATGACGAGCTGCCCCTTCATGCCGTCGGCCCGGTGGCTGCCGACGGAGCAGTGCACGGCGTACCGGCCGGAGGGTGCCTCGACGACGACCGTGCGGGTGCGGCCGCTGGGGACCTCGATGTCGATGCCGAGCTTCTCGACGGTGAAGGCGTGGGCGTCGTCGGTGTCGTTGGTGAAGGTGAAGGCCACCGGCTGACCGGGGGCGACGCGGAGGATGGAGGGCTCGAACCGGTAGTTGACCATGTCGACGGTCGGCAGGGCGGCGATCTGCTCGGCGCTGAGCGAACCCGTGTCATCGCTCTGTGGAGAGGTGAGGACGACGCCGGCGCTCAGTGCGAGGGCCGCGGCAAGTGCGAGGCCGCCGGTGACCGCGGGAGTGCGCTGTTTGAGCAGCGCGGCGATGATCGGTCCGATCACCGCTCCGGCGGCCGCGCATTCCAGGAGGGCGACGCCGAAGTACAGCGGGTCGCCTGGACGGGAGAGGTCGAAGGACAGGGCCGTGGTGCGAGTGGCGACGACGGCGACGACGGCGACGACGGCGAGCAGGGCAGCGAGCGGCGCCCAGCGCAGACGACGTCGTACGAGCTCGGCGGCGGTCACGGGCAGCACGGCGAGTGCAGCCATGCCGGGGTTCGGCTGTCCTCCCAGGACCAGGTGGGCGAGGAGTTCGCAGACTGCCATCGTGAGCAGTCCGGTGATGCTCAGGCGGTCGGCCGGGGTCGGGGCCGGGTGGGCGCGGCGGTGATGGTCATGATCGGGCATGGCCTTCCGGGATCGGATGTGCAGGAGAGGATGGGGACGGGAAGGGGGGAGGCGATTGGCCCGGGCCTGGCGCCTCCCGGTCCGGCAGCGGGGTCGTCCTAGGTCAGTTCCGGTTCTCCGCGGTGGTCTTCAGCACCTGCAGCCAGGCCAGGAGCGATTCCTCGAGCGCAAGGTGCATGGCGTGGGGGTTCGCTTCGACGGGAACGCCCGCCCAGGACTCTCGGGTGCTCACCCGAACGCCGTCGCTGGTCTCCTCGAACTCCCAGACGTGGATGCCGGTGATGCCGTGGGCGGGGCCGCCCCAGACGATGCGGCGTTCGGGGGTGAGTTCGGCGACGGTGGAGCGGATGTCGAGGCCGGCTGTCGTCCAGTCGAACACCGCGCCGACGGCGAGAGGTCCGTGCAGGACGGCGGTGTCGATGCCGGTGTTCCACTGCGGCCAGGAATCCACATCGGTGTGCATCCGCCAGATCGTCTCCAGCGGTGCCTGCACGGTCTGGTGCAGTTCGACGACGACGGGTGCGGTGCGGTCGATGTCCATCATGTTCTCCTCAAGAGGGGTGAGAGATTCAGCAAGGGATTCACCTCGGGCCAGTGCTTCAGGACCTGCCGGGCAGTGGAGTTGCCGCACCGGTGCGGCTGCGCAGCAGGTGGACGGCGCTTGCGGCGGCGGCCACCAGTGCGATGAGGGCGGCTGCGACGAGGGCGCGGCGGTAGCCATGCGCCTGGGCGGTGAGCGCGGGGGCGGCAGGGGCTGCGAGGGGAGTGAGGACCGCGAGTCCCAGTGCGCCGCCGACCTGTCGGGAAGTGTTGATCAGTCCGCCCGCGATGCCGGCGTGCCGGGGATCGGCTTCGGCGACACCCAGGGCGGTCAGGGGTACGAAGGCCAGGCCGAGGCCGGTGCCGATCAGTACGGAGGGACCGAGCAGGTCGGGCAGGAACGCTCCGTCGACGGGGAGCCGGGCGAGCCAGAGGAGGCCGGCGGCGAGTACGAGCAGGCCGGGCAGGAGGGTCTTGGACAGGCGTCCCGCGCCCCAGGAAGCGGCCATCAGTGCGGCGGCGAGCGGGAGTTGGGTCAGGCCCGCTTCGAGGGGTGAGTAGCCGAGCACCTTCTGCTGGTAGAGGGGGAGGAAGAAGAACGTGGCGACCCATACCGCGCCGAGCAACAGCATCAGGAGGTTGCCGGTGACGAGGGGACGGTTGCGCAGCAGTGCCGGGGGCAGCAGGGGGTCCCTCGCGCGTCGCTCGATCGGCATGAGTGCCGAGAGCAGCATCAGGCCGGCCGCCGGGAGGACGAAGTCGGGCAACGGGGTCGCGTCCTTGGCGCCGAGTCCGTAGACGAGGAGGGTGAGGCCGGCGGTGACGGTGAGTGCGCCGGGCACATCGAGTCGTGCGGTGCGCTTGCGCTCGCCCCGGGCCAGGAGGATGGGGGTGGCCACGAGGCAGGGCAGGGCTGCCAGAGCGCTGACGGCGAAGACGGCCCACCACCCCAGGCTGCTGGTGAGCACCCCGCTGAGCAGGACTCCTGCCGCTCCGCCCGCTGCCGAGGCCGCGCCCCAGACGCCCAGTGCCTTACCGCGGCCGGGACCCTGTGGCCGGTGGGCCAGCAGGATGGCCAGGCCGGCGGGAGAGAGCAGGGCCGCACCGATGCCCTGGACGGCGCGGGCGGTGATGAGCGGCCCGGCACCCGAGGGGATGCTCGCGGCCAGGGAGCCGGCGGCGAAGACGAGGAGGCCGGACAGGAAGGCCGTGCGATGTCCGAGGAGGTCGGTGAGGCGGCCGCCGAGGGGAAGCAGGGCCCCGAAGGCGATGAGGTAGGCGTTGACGGTCCAGGCCAGACCGGCCGGTGAGAGGTCCAGGTCCTGGCCGATGGCGGGCAGGGCGACGTTCACGATGGACGTGTTGAGCACGACGAGGAACTGCGCCGCGGCCAGGAGGGAGAGGAGGAGCCCTGGGCGATGCCGGCGTGGTGCGGAAACGGGGGTGGACATGATGCCTTTCATGAAGCTGTCCGGGCCGGATTACTGCGGCTGCCGCTCAGGAGCGCTGGTCGCTCGGGGCTGCGGTCTTGGGGTGGCGCTGTTCGGACCGCTGCTTGAGGTTGTGCAGCCAGTGGTCCAGCGACGCGTCCAGGGCTTCCTGGAGGTACTCGGTGTTGGCGCTGACGGGCTCGCCCGTCCAGGACTCCTCGGTGTGGACGTGGACTCCGTCCTTGGCCTGGGTGAAGGTCCATACGTGGACCGCGGTGATGCCCTGGGCCGGGCCGCCCCAGACGATGCGGCGCTTGGGCTGCACCTGCTTCACCGTCGAGGTGATGTTCTCCAGCCCTTCGGTGGACCAGACCCACGAGGAGCCCGGGCGCAGCTTTCCGGGGGTCTGCTTGACCGAGGAGCTGACGTTCGGCTGCCAGTCCGGCCAGTTCTCGACGTCGGTCTGGACGCGCCAGACCCGTTCCAGCGGGGCCTGGATGACGATGTCGTCCCGGGTGATGACGGGGGCCGACTCATCGATACCGATCGGCGTGGGCCCCGGGTTTCCGAAGGCCAGGGGCAGCGCGGCGAGGAGGGCGGTGACGGTGGTGAGCATGGCAATTCCTTTGAGGTGAATGGAGGGAGGAAATCGACACCATGAGTGTGGTTATTCACTCACTAGTCACCCGTCAAAATCTTCAACGGGCAAAGCAAGGGGACTTCCTGCACAAGGAAAGAGGTAGGCAAGGAGTTCAGAACCCCTCCCCGCCTTTCGGCGTGTGAGTAGTCAACCACTCCGCCTCTTTGAACGTCAACTGTCGCCGCTCAGGGCCGCCCGGTGTCGCGATTCGCGACCACGACGCCGGCGACCCCGGTCGGACGAAGCGGGCGAACCCCGAAGGCCGGCCCGCATTGCACGGGGACGCCTCCCGGCGGCCCCATGAAAGGCCACGGGCGACCTCCGGCCCGTCTTGCGACGACAGGCACGCTGGAACGGGTGCCACCCGCGCGAGGAACCCGCTTGACACCGAAGAGTGTGAGTGGTTGAGTACTCACATGAAGACGGAACAACGCCGCCACCTGTCCACGGCCGACGAGCGCCGGGAGACGGTGCTGCGCACGGCCATCGGGGCGTTCGCGGCCCGAGGGTACTTCGGGACCACCACGTCGGAGGTGGCCAAGGCCGCCGGCATCTCCCAGGCGTACGTCTACCGCCTCTTCCCGAATAAGGAGGCGCTGTTCACCGCGGTCGTCGAGCACTGCTTCGTCCGGGTGCGCGCCGCCCTCGAAGGGGGTGCGGCGGAGGCCGGGAGCAGCACGCCCGAAGCGGTCCTCGCCTCGATGGGTGACGCGTACGCCCGCCTGATCAGCGACAACGACCTGATGCTGGTCCAGTTGCACGCCCAGGCGGCCGCCGTGTCCGAGCCGGCGATCAGGGAGGCGGTGCGGGCCGGGTACGCCCGCACGGTCGAGTACGTCCGCAGCGCCTCGGGCGGCAGCGAGGAGCAGGTGCAGCAGTTCTTCGCCGTCGGCATGCTCTGCCACCTGCTGGTGTCCATCGACGCCGGGGCGGTCTCGGCACCCTGGACCCGCACCCTGAGCACGGGGATCACGCACTACTGACCCGTCCTCCCGGCGGGCGGCCCCGCGTCGGCGCACCCGGCGGCCGCCCGCTTTTTCGCCCCATGTAGTGAGTGTTCAACCACACATACTCCAGTCACGCCTACTCCGAAACAGAGGATCACCATGACGAGCAAGCCCTATCTGACCGGCCACTACGCCCCCGTCGCGGACGAGATCACCGCGACCGGGCTGACCGTGGAAGGCAGCCTGCCGCCGGACCTGACCGGCCGGCTGATCCGCAACAGCCACAACCCCAAGCCCGGCATCACCCCCACCCACTGGTTCAAGGGCAGCGGCATGGTGCACGGCGTCCGGCTGCGGGACGGCCGCGCCGAGTGGTACCGCAACCGGTGGGTCCACACCCCCGCCCTGGACGGTGCCCCCTACATGACCGACCGGGGGCCGGACCTGACGGCCAGCACGGCCGGCACGCACGTCATCGAGCACGCCGGGCGGCTGCTGGCCCTGTCGGAGGCGGCGCTGCCCTTCGAGCTGACGGCCGACCTGGAGACGGTGGGCGCCTACGACTTCGACGGCAAGCTCACCTCCGCCATGACCGCCCACCCCAAGGAGGACCCGGTCAGCGGCGAGCTGCACTTCTTCGCCTCCTCCCCGTTCCCCCCGTACCTGATCCACCACGTCGCCTCCGCCGACGGCCAGGTGCTGGACAGCCAGGAAGTGCCCGGGGCGAGCGCCGCGCTCAAGCACGACTTCGCGATCACCGAGCACTACGTGGTCTTCCTGGAGGGCTCGGTCACCTTCGACCCCGCCGAGCACTCCGGCATCCCGTACGGCTGGAGCGACGCGCAGCCCTCGCGGATCGGCGTCATGCCGCGCGGGGCGGGCGGCGCCCGCCGGATCCGCTGGTTCGAGATCGGCCAGGGCTACGGCATGCACTTCGCCAACGCCTACGAGGACGCCCGCGGGCACATCGTCGTCGAGGGCCCCACGGTCGGCCGCGAGGGCTGGCAGCGCTCCTGGAACTGGTGGGTCGGCGCCCAGGACCGCGGCGCCGAACCCAACTCCGGCTCCCGCAGCCGCCGCTGGACCGTCGACCTGACCGCCGGCACCGTCCGGGAACAGCAGACCGACGACCTGACGGTGGAGTTCCCCACGATCAACGACGCCTTCACCGGCAGCGAGCACCGCTACCAGTACGCCCTGTCGTTCCCCGACGACCTCGGCGTCGGCAACCACACCCTGGTGAAGTACGACCGCACCACCGGCGCCCGCTGGCTGCTGCCCTTCGGCACCGGCCAACTCCCCAGCGAGGCGGTCTTCGTCCAGGCGGAGGGCACCACCGGCGAGGACGAGGGATACCTCCTGACCATCGTGAGCGACCTCAACACCGACGCGTCGAAGTTGCTCGTCCTCGACGCCTCCGACCTCACCGCGCCCGCGGTCGCCACCATCCACCTCCCCCGGCGGGTGCCCGCGATGATCCACGGCTCGTGGATCCCCGACACCGCCCTCTGACCCGCACCCGGTCCACCGCGCACACACCGAAACATCTGGGCCGGCCGGCGCAGGCTCGACACCTTCCGCGCCAGACTGCACGCCGACCTGACCCAGGTCCTCACCCTGCTCGCCGACGGCCGGCTCACCCCCCAGGTCGCCGCACGCGTGCCACTCACCGAGGTCGGCGAAGCGGTACGGCTCGCGGAATCCGGCACCGTGGTCGGCAAGGTCGTCCTGGTGCCGTAGCACTGCGGCGCTCGTAGCCACTGCCCCCTGCTCCGCGACCGTCGCGGGGGTAGGGGGCAGGGCCGTTTCAGCCGAGGACGCCTCGAGCGGTCAGCACGCGCTTGCGCGCCCGTATCGCCCGCGCTCAGCGGACCTCTGGGAGGGGTGCGACACCGATATGCCACTCGACCTGGGGAAACCTGGGATATTCGGGACGGCTGAAGGGGAATGGTGATCCGGCTGCTGCCCCGCTGTCCTCGCACCGGGGCACCGGGGCACCGAGCCGGGGCGGCGGGAAGAACGACGGCGGGCGGCCGCGATGTGGTGGGTCATCGCGGCCGCCCGTGGTGGCGGCAGAGGGGGAAGCGTCAGAGAAGGATCAGCCAGCAGCCGAGCGTGAGGAGCAGACAGGCCGTGAGGTGGAGCCACCGATGGTGCAGGACGACAGCGGCGAACTCACGCATCGTCGCGCTGGGCCGGAAGTACGAAGCCGTCGGGGCGCCCAGGACATGGCCGTCGATGCCCATGCCCCGGGCGGTGATGGCGGCACGGAAGGCGTGGAAGTCGCTGGTGACGATCGCACAACGGTAGCCTCCGCCGCGCGCGTCCATGAGCGTCTTGCTGTTGCGGAGGTTCTCCTCGGTGGTGGCGGACTCCGCCTCGCGCAGCAGATTCTCGGCCGGTACACCGCGCGCGGACAGGTAGTCAGCCATCGCATGCGCCTCGGGCAGCGTCTCGTCCGGTCCCTGACCACCGGAGGTAATCAGCACGGGGCGGCCGCCCCGGGCCACTTGAGCGTCGTACACGGCGTGCGCCCGGTCCAGTCGGCCGGCGAGCAGAGGCGGCACCCGCTCACCGCCGACCAGGCCGGAGCCCAGAACGACGATGTAGTCGAGGCCGGACGGCACGGCCAGCCGGCTGTAGGCGTAGCCGTAGACGGTGAAGCACACGAAGAGGAAGGTGAAGTAGGAGGTGATCAGCATCGCGATGACCACCGCGGCGGCCAGCGAGCGCAGCTCCAACATGAGCGCCACCGCCGTCAACGCCAGCAGCGACAACAGCCCGAGGCCCGCCAGGAGCGTCAGGAGATTGGCCGGACGGGTACCTTCCTTGCGCGCCATCCGTACGCCGTTGCCGATCAGCAGACAGCAGACCAGCAGGACAGCGAGGATCTCCGGGATGGGGCCGGCCAGCGGGGTGTCGTCCAGGGCTTTACGCAGGGCGAGGAGGCGAGGGCCGTGAGCGGCCACCGCCAGGACAAGGAAGATGCCGAGCAGGACGGCGTTGGTGAAGCGCCTCGCGTCAACGGCGACACCGATGACGAACAGCGTCAGCGCGGCAGCCGCCAGTATCTGGATCAGCATCTCGTTCTTCCTCCGTGAGCCGAGCCGGACGAGGTCCGGCAGGGTGGAACAGCCGTCAGATGGTGGCCCAGAGCTGCTTGTCAGGAGTCCCGTTCGGGTACACGAAGCTGACCGATCCCGTGTCCCAGCCGGTGAGTTGCAGCTCCCCGTCCACGGGCGAGATGCCGATGCGGTTGCCACCGCGTGATGCCATACCGATGAGCTGGCCGTAGTCCTCGGCGCTGCACCGGGACAGGTAGGGCTGGGAACCGTACTGGTCCATGTTGTGATCCAGGCACAGGCCGGTGGCCACGTGCACCAGCATCGGGCTGAGCGTGCCCTGGGGTGTCGAGCTGTTGTGGCGGTATACCCGCATCCACCTGGCATTGGCGTCGCAGGGGCCCTGGCGGACAGTGCGGTTGGCCTGGCCGTACAGGCACCGGCCGCTGCCCATGTTCTGCACGGTGTACTGCTGCTCCGCGTGCGCGGGCGTCGCCGCCGGCACGGTGGAGAAGGCTGCACTCGCCAGAGCGGCCCCCAGCAGGGCACCCAGCTTCTCCTTCACTGTCTCTCACTCTCTCGTCGTGGCACTTCACCAGCCTCAACGCAGGGCTTCGCGGGCCGGTTCACCGTGCCAGGGGGCGAGTCGGAGCCTGCCGCCGACGCATGTGAGGCCGCAACGGTGAACCACATGCAGCAGGGCGCCGTTGTGCCGGATGACATCGCTTCGCCTCATCCACACTTCAGGAGACCCCTGGTGAGTGCTGCCGCTTCCCCCGCCGCCGTCGGTACCCTCGTACCGGTCGAGGTCCACTTCGACGAACTGGACGCCATGGGAGTCCTGCACAACGGTCGCTACCAACTGCTGGTCGAACGCGCCTGGGCCACGTTCTGGTACAGGCGGGGTTTCGGCGGAGCCGACGGCCTGGAGAACGACGCCTTCAACGTGGTCAAAGCCTTCACCATCACGTACGACACCCCTGTCTCCGCGCCCGGTACGTACGCCGTGAACCTGTGGATCGACCGCCTCGGCAGCACTTCGGCCACGGCCGGCTACCGGGTGTGCTCCGCCGATGGGGAAACGACGTACGCGCACGGCACCCGCACCGTCATCCGTCTCGACCGAACCACCTTCCTGCCCACCCCGTGGTCCGACCGTGCCCGTGGCGTCGCCCGGGAGATCATGGTGCCGCGCGAGGACTGAGCCGCTCGGCAGTGACGCCTTCGGTGCGATGGCCTACCAGCACAATGAGGGTGCCGTCGCGGTCCTGTCGTGCGACGGTGTATCGGCACACGGCTTCAGGGAGGTCCCGGGTGAACTGCCTACACGCTCGCCCTGATCTAGCGCCGGGTCTTCTCGGCGCGCTGGACGAGGCTGAACACTCGGCACTGGAGATACACCTGAAGCGGTGTGACGCCTGCCGTCAGGAGTACGAGGAACTGGACGGGTTGCTGCCGTTGCTCGACCTCGTGCGATCCTCCGGACGGAACGAGACTCCCGTCCCGTACCCGTCCGTGCCGGCCCCGGACCCACAGCGAGCGGTCGATGCCGTACGCGCCGAGGTGGCGCGGCGGTCGGGCCCGCAGCGTTGAGTACTCAGGAGTGGATACCGCGGCTTCGCAGCGCCAGCTTCAGGGCTCGCACCGCGTAGTAGGTCCGGGATTTGACGGTGCCCTGTGCGATGCCGAGCAGCCCGGCGGCCTCAGCAACGCTGTGGCCGAGGAAATAGGTGTGGTGCAAGATCTCGCGCTGCTGGGGTGTCAGGTCGTCCATCGCGTCTTGGACGATATGCCGCGTCAGGCTCCGTTCGATGTCGTCCTCGACGGGGATGACGACATCATCGACGGTGCAGGCGCTAGCGGGCCGAACGAGCCTGGCCCGGCGGTCGTCGATCACCAGGTTCCGTACGACGGTGAAGAGCCACGGCCGCAGCCCGTCCTCCTGCTTTTCGAGGAGGTCGATGTGCCGCCATGCCCGGATCGTCGCCTCCTGGAGGATGTCCTCGGCGCGGAGCCAGTCCCCGCCGAGCAGGCGTGCCGCGAAGCGTACGAGAGCACTTCCGTGTTCGGCGTAGATGACGCGCACGAAGCGCTCGCAGTCCGTGGCGTCAGCGCTGTGGCGCACCGACTGCCGGTCGTCGTGCTGCGGTTCGCACGTCTCCGAGGCGGAAGCGCCCGGCCGGTCCTTCGTGGCTTGCCCCATGACGCTGGCGGCCCTCATGTTTCCTCCTGGCTGTGACTTCACCCGCCTCGTCGTCGGCGGCGTCGTCAGCGCCACCTTCACCCGTTCGAGTACTCACTCGACAGACCGATGGGTGCTCACTTCCGCTCACTCCAGGCCTCGGCCGCGTGCACGGGACGACCGATCCGGTGTCTCCTGGGCCCGGCACCGACATGACGCAGATCTCGAGAACCCCGCTGTGCGGATCGACAGCTGACTGAGGTGACCACAACCATGCGTGCGTATTCGAGCGGGGGATCCGCAGGCTTTCCTGGCATGGCCGCCTGCGCCTGGACGCGGAGGGCGGCAGTGTGCGCCCGTGGCTGCTCGGCATCGTCACCAGCCTCGTTCGCGCCCGATCACGGAGCGACCTCCGCTACAGGGCCGCAGCCGCCCATGCCGCCGGTCTCGGAGGCGAGACGGCCGTGGCCGACCACGCGGACGAGGTCGCGGGCCGCTTGGACGGCCGCGGGCGCCTGGCCGCCACCGTGCAAGCGCTCGCGGCGCTGCGGCGCACCGAGCAGGAGGTACTGAGCCTGTGCCTGTGGCAGGGCCTGGACCACTCCGCGTTCCAGGTCCTGGGCATCCCCGGTCGGCATGGTGCTCTCCCGCCTCTCCAGGGGCCGCCAGAAGCTCAGAAAACTCGCCGACGCGCAACTGATGCCCCAGATCCATGAACCTTGCGCGGCGAACCGGCAGGTAAGAGGCGACCGCACGATCGCGGCCCGGTCCGCACAGGAAGGAACCCGGTGAACATGCGCCGGCCACGTCCGAGCAAGAGCCGCCGTGCGCCTGACGGATGGCACGGGAGCGAGCACCTGCTCTCCCCCGAGGAAGCCGACCTCCCCCGCAGGCCGCCATGCCTATCACAGGGAAGAACTCATGGTTGTCATCCAGCGGGAGACCCAGGCCCCCTCGGCCACCGCGCCTGCTCCCTCTGCCCCCCGCGCCCGCCCGCCGTCGTCTGACGCGCCCCGTGTTCGTCCTGACCGCCGCAGTGTGCTCGCTCGCCGTCCTCGCAGCGGGCGTCCTGACGCTCACGGTCGGCGCCGGCACCACCATGGGCGTCCCGCAGCTCTTCGACCGGTTCTCCCCGGCGGCGAACAAGGCGCCGCAGGTGAAGGTCGGCTCAGGCCGGTTACCTGTACGTCGAGAGCAAGGCCGGCACCACCCACGAGAAGACGGTTGACGACAAGATGTTGCTGGCCAGCGACGGCATCCATCGCCGTCAGGGCTGGAACTCCGCCGACGGCACCGAGGGCTGGTTCATCGACCCGACCGAAGCCGTCATCGTCCGCCAGGTGGTCGACGCGCTGAAGGAGGTTCCGTCCTCCGGCGTGTGATGCCCTCGCGGGGGTGCCCCGTGACGCCCTCTGTGCGTCACGGGGCTTCTCGGCGGCAGGCAGGCGGGATCAGAAAGAGGAAGGCGTGTGAGACCGTCCGCGTCTGCGGACGGTCTCACACGTTTTTCAGGCCCACGGCGGCCTCGTCGGGCGGCCTGTCAGACCGCGTCGCCGCCGACCGAGGCGTTGGGCCGGTTGATGAGTTCGATGACCTCGCCGTTGGGCCCGGTGACGAAGGCAGCCTGGAAGGTCATCGGGATGGTGCCGCGAGTACGGACCGAGAACGGGCCGCCCATCGGGCCGGCCCCCGCCTGCACAGCCTGCTCGTAGAGGGCGGAGACGTCGGGGGTGCGGATGGCGAGGTGGACCACCGCGGCGTTCTGTGCCCGCTCGGCGTCGCTGGGCCGGCGATGTGCGTCCAGCGGGTAGGGCGAGCCTCCCGGAGGGGTGTCAGTGGGGCCGAACAGCTCGATGAGCCTGTCGTCACCGGCGTCGAGGAAGGCCGCCCGGTGGACGCCCCCCGCACTCCATTCCTGGACGAATCGGAATCCCAGACCCTCGGTGTAAAACTGCACGGAGGCGTCGAGGTCGTAGGCACGGATCGCGATGTGGTCGAGCCCCTGGTTCAGGGGGTCATGGGGCATGGCTCTGCTTTCTTGGCGCGGGTCCGGAACGCTCCTAGGGAGGCGGCGTGCCGGAAAGGCGGGCCGAAGGGCGGGAGACCCTCGGTTTCCGGGCCCGATCGGTCAGTTGGCGGCGCCGAGTGCCTTGAGGACGGCCTGGGCGGTGGAGACGCTGGACTGGGGGTTCTGGCCGGTGATGAGGTTGGCGTCGCGCACCACGGTGTCGCTCCAGGCGGCGCCGGTCTGCACGAGCGCGCCCTGCTGACGCAGACGGCTCTCCACGAAGTACGGGGAGTTGTCGCCCAGACCGCCCTGGCGCTCCTCCTCGTCGGTGAAGGAGGTCAGGGCGCGGCCGGCGAAGGTGAACGTGCCGTCCGCACCGGTGGCGCTCAGCAGCGCCGCGACTCCGTGGCACAGCGCGGCCACGGTCTTGCCCTGCGCCTGGGCGTCGTTCAGCAGCCGCCCCAGATCGGCGTCGCTGTCGAGGTCGGCCATCGGGCCGTGGCCGCCGGGCAGGTAGAGGACGTCGTACTGGCCAGCCTCGGCCTGCGCGAGGGGCAGGGGGCGGGCAAGCTGGTCGGCGAGGTTGTCGAGGTGGGTGCGGAACTCCTTGGCGTCCTCGGCGGAGACGCCGCCGCGCTCGTCGAGGCTCAGTGCGTCGACGGTGGGCCGCACGCCGCCCGGCGTGGCGAAGACCACGTCGACGCCGGCGTCGGTGAGTACCCGGTGAGAGGCGGCGACCTCCTCGGCCCAGAAGCCGGTGGGGTGAGTGGAACCGTCGGCCAGGGTCAGGCTGTCCGCACCCGAGATGATCATGAGGACCTTGGGCATGGTGAGAACTCCTTGTGGGCGCTGCATAGGCGAGAAATGAAGGTCGTGCCCCGCGTGCCAAGGGGCGTGGGCCTCTTCCCCGTGGTGTCAGGGGGTGAGGGAGTTGAGGGTGCCGCCTTCGACCTTGAGGGCCGCGCCGGTGGTGGCGGATGCCTGGGCGGAGCTGGTGAAGACGATGAGGTCGGCGACCTCGGAGGGGCGGATGAGGCGCTGGAGGAGGGAGGTGGGGCGGTATTCGGCGATGAACTGACGCTGGGCCTGGTCGAAGGTGTCGGCGTCGGGGATGAGGTTGGTGATGTATTCCTCGATGCCCTCGGTGTGGGTGGGGCCGGGCAGGACCGAGTTGACGGTGACACCGGTGCCGGCGGCGGCCTTGGCGAGGCCGGCGGCGACGGCCAGGAGGGCGGTCTTGGTGACGCCGTAGTGGACCATGTCCAGGGGGGTGTCGACGGCGGTCTCGCTGGAGACGAAGACGACGCGGCCGAAGCCGCGCTCCATCATGCCGGGCATGTACTGGCGGGCCAGGCGGATGCCGCTGAGCACGTTGACGTCGAAGAAGCGGCGCCATTCATCGTCCTGGATCTCCAGGACGGGGGTGGAGGCGAAGATGCCGGTGTTGTTGACGAGGACGTCGACCTGCGGAACGGCCTCCAGGAGGATCCGGGCCCCTTCCTCGGTGGTGACGTCGGCGGCGACGGTGACCAGGTCGGCGCCGGGGACACGCTCGAGGATCGTGTCGGCGGCGGCCTTCAGGCGGCCCTCGTCGCGGCCGTTGAGGACGGTGCGGGCGCCGGCCCGGGCGAAGGCCGCCGCGGTGGCGAGGCCGATACCCATCGTCGAACCGGTGACCAGGGCCGTCCGGCCGGTGAAGTCGATCTGCATGATCATCCCTTGATCTCGGCGGCGGGTGAACACCCGCCGTTCCGCCTCTTACGAACATTTGAGACGGATCGTTCTCACTCATCTTGAGACGGATCGTTCTCACTGTCAAATGTGGAGTGAGGACGTTCCGTCTCACACGGGGGCGTCGGATCTCGTACCGCGTCGGCCGCTTGCTGCGACGGGGGCGCTCCAGCCGCCTTCCCCCTGCCGGGCCTTCGCCTGCCAGAGATCACTCTGCGACACGCTCTTGCTCACCTACGAGACCAGCGAGTGCTCGGCCCTGCTCAATCGCGCCCTCTGTGACGTAGGTCCAGTCAGGCACCGTGTGGTGCCGCAGCTGCCGCAGGTTGGGCGCCTGGCGAAGCACGGCGAACCCATCACTGACGTCATGGCCGTGTCCGGCATGGAGAGCACGTACCGGTCTTTCGTCATCAACGGTGTCCCGGTCGCCACCAGCCTGGTGAGCATCGGAGACGCGTGGACCACGACCAACCCGCTATTCGGTTTCGGCCTGTCCCTGGGGCCTGCACGCGACTGCGCTTCGGAACCTCGTGCGTACCACCACGGCCGACGATCCGGAAAGCCGGCGTTGTCGTTCGAGGACACGACGGAAACGAAGCCAGGTCCACTTCACCGCGATACCCCCAGCTGGGACCAGCACAGGCCGACCGAGACCAACGCGGGCGAGGGCGGCCGTCCCCACCCCCTACGACGTCGACGACCGGAACTGTCATGCCAGGAGAGCGCTGGACACCCTCAAGTTCCGGAACCCCGACCTGTTCCGCGCGTATGCGGCCGGAGCGGCCCCGCTCACCGGCCCAGAGGTGCGGCTGCCCGACACCGAGCCGGCCGCGCGCATCGCCGGCTCCGCCCTGCGTCCGCCCCACGGTGAACCCGGGCCCACACGGACCGATCTCCTGAGCACGGTCGGCACACAGGCAACCAGGGATCCGGTTCACCACCGGAACCTGTCGGTTCCATGGGTGAACCGAATGCGCCGCTGCTCGTAGTAGCAGTCGCACCGTCAACACCGACCGGGGGTGAACACCGCCCGGTCCAGATACGGAGAGCGCAACGCATGAAGCTCCTCGGACTCGCCAGGACCCCGATGAAGGCCGCACGCCGATCGGTCATGGTGGCCGCCACCGCCGGGCTCGCCCTAGGCCTGATGCCCGGTTCGGCACAAGCAGCGGAGACCGCCGTCACTGGCACCTACCAGAACAAGGCAACCGGGATGTGCCTGGACAGCGACTTCGGCGGTCGGGTCTACACGACGATCTGCGACCCCCACCGGGGAAACAAGTATCAGCAGTGGGTCTTCACCTACACCGGCCCGTGGGCGGGCACCATGGTGAACGTGGCCACGAAGAACTGCCTGTACATTTCACCGTCCGGAGAATCCCTCTTCACGACGCGCTTCTCTTGCGGGGCCGATGCCAACAGCAGGTGGATCAAGGACGGCGACTCTCGCCGTAGTGCCGCGTTCTCCTCCACGTGCCTGGACAGCAACGGGGCCGGTGAGGCCTACCCCCTGGCATGCAACGGCGGAAACTACCAGAAGTGGACACTCAACGTGCTGTCCCGCACCTGAGCCGACGACAACCCAGGCCAACCCCCAACAGACAAGGCAACACAAACCGAATGAAGAGGATCGAACTTCTGAACAGGCCGATGAAGGCCATCCGTCGAGCGGCTCTGCCAGCCGTCACGGCAGGGCTCGCCCTCGGCCTCACGCCTGCACCGGCACAGGCAGCGGACATCACCGTCACGGGCACCTACCAGAACAAGCAGACCGGTCGCTGTCTCGACGGCAACGCCATCGGCGAGATCTACACATCAGTCTGCGACCCGAACAGAGGAAACAAGTACCAGCAGTGGGTGTTCACCTACTCCGGTCCGAATGCGCACACCATTCGCCAGGTCGCGACAGGAAATTGTCCGAGGATCTCGTGGAACGGGAGCTACCTCTCCTCGCACAATTTCTCAGTGGACGTTAGGTCCGATCTTCCCTGGTTCGTGATCGCTCGATCGTGGTACTGATGGCTGCGCGGGACATGCGATGAGCATGTCCATGCTGAGATGTCGGCATGGA
>NZ_JBIWJA010000055.1:0-35616 GCF_044764905.1 Streptomyces sp. NPDC093586
GCACCCCAGGCCGTTCGTCTGGACGAAGACCGCCGACGAGATCCTCGACAAAGTCGCCGCCTACTGCCGACGAATCTCCGACTCAGGTCACTAGCAGGTCCTGGTACTCATACCCGCGATGCGCGGCAGTCAGATCACCCATGTCCTGTGCATTGTCTCGGGTTGGACGCCTACAGGAGGGAAAACGAGAGCGATACTCCCCTCTGAACGAGCCACGAGGCGCAGGTATGGCGCATGGAGTGCGGCAGACAGTATGGGACGGGCTGCGGCTTGCCGTCGCTGCGGAAGTACCAGGCGCTGTCGAGGGCCAGCCACCAACAGGTCTGTCAGCGCCAGTTGCCGTCGTTGAGGCGGCGGCCGGCCCGGCCCTTGGTGGCGGTGGTGAAGATCAGCGCATCACGGTCAAGCCGGTGGAAGTGGCGTTCGAGCGCCCTTGGTCGTGGGCTTGTGGTCTCGACGCACTCCACATGATGCGTCATCGGAAGCACATCGATTTTGGGGGCAGTCGATCAGACTGCCAACGGTGACCTCCGCCTCTTCGCCGCACTCCACCCGGGGGCTCGCTCGTCGGGAATTACCCCTGCCGTCCTTGATGCATCCAGGCGATGACGTCGAACACACGCAGGACGCCGATGTCCTCACCGATCCCCGCCTTGTCGCGGAGACGGGCCAACTGATCGTAGAAGGCGCCGTTGTCCGCCCGCAGGGCCGCAGCCAGCGCTGCCCAGAAGGAGTGGTCTGTCTTCGGTCGCTCAAAGAGCTGCTTGATGCGGATGTCGTAGATGGGGATGAGGTGGGGACGCTTGCGGGCCAGCAATTTGCCTGCGACAACCGGACCGCTACCGTCGGGCTTGCCGGGGTACTGCTTGGTGCCGGCCAGGCGTTCCCACAATTCCCACGCCGGTCCGCCTTCCGCTATGAGCGCATCGCTTCGAGGATCCTCCAAACGTGCGTCACGAGGGATGAGCGACAGCAGGCGCGCCCAGTGCCCGTCGGGGTCGGTCAGCAGGTTGATCGCCCCGTGCGGCTCCAGGGACACACTGAGCGTGGTGATGGCCACCAGGTCGTTGCTGTCGAAGCAGTACGCGACGTACTCGGCGTCCCCGCCCCCGCCCAGGCGCTCGAAGCACGCGCCGGAATAGAACAGGTCGCCGCATGAGCGTCGTCGGGTGAAGTACTCACCCAGCAGGCTCACAGCCTTCTCGTCGTCCCAGTAGATCTTCGGGATCTTCAACTCGATCATCCGAAGCCCTCAACTCCTCCGCCGCCAATAATGTGTCGGTGGACGGTACACCAGCTGAAACCCTGCGGTGGCTCGGCCGGAAGCCGCGGCCCGCACCCGCGCCTGTGCCCCACCGTATGTGGGGTGGCTTCTGGTCTTGTCGGCGCCCGAGAGCTGGCAGGAAACTGCCATTTGCCGATGTTCTCCTCATGAGGACACTCTGAGCCTCTTCCAACTTGGACACCGCCGCAGACCTGTCCGAAAGGCGACCGCCAGGCTGCCACCCAGGTTGAGCAGCTCAATGCCGCAGTCGCTGCGCCACTCGGTCACCCTGGAAGGCAACCGTCAGCAGGGTGCCCAGCTTGCTCTTGGTGACGACAAAGTCGTTGCGATCCTCGGTGGCCCCGGAAGGCGACCGCCAGCGAGGCGTCCTTTATGTTCGGTTCCGAGGCGGGTGGTTGCGATGCTCGGTCACCCCGGAAGGCGAACGCCAGGGCGGGCCTGGCGCGCACACCCTCTCCATCCTGAAGTTGCGATCCTCGGTCGCTCCGAGGGCGACCGCCACCAGCTGCGTTATGAAGATCGCGGCCGACGGGTCGACGTTGCGATTCTCGATTGCCCAAAAGGTGACCGCCAGCCTGCACAGCCGAGGCCGTACAGGGCTGCGCTGATGTTGCGGTCCTCGGTCGCCCCGGAGAGCGACCGCCAAGCGCAGTGCGGCGCCGACCTTGGTGGAGTCGGTGTTGTTGCGATTCTCGGCTGCCCCGGAGGGCAAACGTCAGTCGAACGCGGCGACAGTAAACTGTATGCCGCGAGTCTTGCGATCCTCGGCCGCCCCGAAGGGCGACCGCCAGAGCCGCAGACTCGCACCATCGTGTGGCCGGTGCTGGTGTTGCGATTCTCGGTCTCCACGGGGGCGGCCGCCAGCGGCTGGGACCTGCAGGACGCGCACTGCCCTGGGCAGTTGCGATCCTCGGTCGCCCGGGAGGGCGACCGCCAGTCGACAATGTTGCCATTGCCTTTCCAGACGTCATCCCAGTTGCGATCCTCGGTTGCCCTGGAAGGCGACCGCCAGCCTGCTTGAGCAGCGGAAACAGAGTATCCCTCGCTGCCGTGTAGGCAAGCAGCGAGGAACAGAGCCGCTGAACACAGACATTCGGCTTCGGTGCGATCCGCGCGTCGTGTGTCCACTTGTGATTCCGAAGCAAGACGCTCACGGAACGAGCCACAGATTCTAGAGCCTACTGGTTCGTCACTCTGGCTGGCTGATGTCAGATACGGCGGCTACGAACTTGGCCATGGTGAGATGTGCAGGGCGCCTGTCAGAACCGCCGCGATTCCGGCCGCGCCACATCTCTCAGTTGTGCCCCTCGGTCGCCCAAAGGGCGACCGCCAGGTCGCCACGCTCCACGACCTTGCCGTTCGGCATGTAGTTGCCATCCTCGGTCGCCCTAAAGGGTGACCGGAATGCCAGGCCGCCGTCGGTGTGGTTCATCGTCGCGGTGTTGCGATCCTCTGTCGCCTTAGAGGGCGACCGCCAGGTCTCCGCCCACTGGGTGGGGTTCGGCGGGAACAGGGAGTCGCGATCATCGGTCATCCCAAAGGCCGACCGCCAGGGTTCCACTCTCGCCGTCCTCCGGCAGGACTTCCCATTGCGATCCTCGGTCGTCCCGAAGGGCGACCAACAGACGTCGGTAGCCCCAGTAGTTGGCGCCGTATTTGATGTCGCGATCCTCGGTCATCCCGGGAGGCGACGGCCACGTGTACGCCACTTCCTCGTTCTAACCCGGGTTGGGGGTGTTGCGATCCTCGGTTGCCCTGGAGGGCGACCGCCAGGTGCAGTAGTCCTCCTCGGCCAAACCCAGGCCGGGGTTGCGATCCTCGACCGTCCCGGAGGACGACCGCTACGTAACCGCGTCAACGGAGCGGTCGACCAAGGCGACGCATTCCTCGGCGTCGCGATTCTCGGTCGCCGGTGGGCAACCGTCAGAGGGTGGTGCCCCAGCCAGGGATGGTCATGGTGAAGTTGCGATCCTCAGTCGCCCAGAGGGCGAGCACCGCGACGGGTTCGGTTTTCCAAGCACTCGAGTTTTCACTGCTGCAAGCTGATCGCCACACTTCGGCAGCCGGCTGGCTCCAGTTCCGCCAGCTTACTGGTGAGGCGTTGCTCGGTGGTCTGAATGGTCATGCAGGGGGTTCGATACCTCGTCGGGGATGGTAGGGGCCGACCCACTGGTGCAGGTCACCGGCGACTTCGATGGCGTGGCCGGCGTTGATCGCCAGCTCCAGTTCCCGCTCGGGGATGGACGCCATGTGCTCCTGCAGGGCACGGTAAGTCACGGGCGTCGGCACGCCGCGGCGGAGCTGGTCGACTGCCTTCTGGGCGGCCTGTCGGGTTTCTTCTTCAAGCCGGGAGCGGATGACGACCACGGCCACGGAGTATTCGTTGTCGACGATCCGCATTCTGCGCGCGACCTCTGGATAGTGCAGCTTTGCTCGCAGCGCTTCGACGACTTCTCCGGTGGCTCCGTTGGGGTCCTTGGAATGTTGTCCTGCCTGGAGGCGGTAGCGGTGCTGGTAGTACGAGCGGAGGACGTCCAGATCGTCGGGATCGGCCAGCCCGTCGCCGAAACGGCGGGACGCTGCCGCGATAGCGCACGTGTTGTAGATCACCTCCGGGTTGAGGCCGTCCTGGGGATCGAAGATGGTCATGACGCTGTCCTTCGCGGGGCGTTTGCCCTCGCGGTTGACCCGTCCGGCAGCCTGCTGTTCGGACTCTGGTGTTGATCTGGCGCGGTATCCGCGGGGGAAGTCGAGGTTGACGCCGGCTTCGATGAGCGAGGTCGACACGAGGAGGGTGTTCAGGCCCTTCTCCAGGCGTTGCTTCGTCGCTTGGATGGTTTCTCGGCGGTGGCCGCCGGTCATGCGGGTCGACAGGTGCAGGACGCCTGGGTCATCGTCGTGGTTCGTGCTGAGCCAGATGCGATGCACCTGACTGGCGTCCTTGGTCCCGTTGACCACGACGAGGGCCTGGTCATGCTCGGCCGCCTCGGCGGCGATGCTTGCGAGGGTCACCTCCGGGTCGGTCCGCCACTCGTATCTGACGCGACGCAGCTGCTTGAAGAGGGGTGCGGGGTCGGCGACGACGTCACGTTGCGGGAGGCCGGAGCGCCAGGGGTTCAGTGCGGCGAGTTCCGGCTGGGTCGCCGATGAGAGTACGAGGGTCACGCCGTAGTGCTCCACGAGTTCCCGTAGGCCCGAGAGGATCGGGGTCAGGAGCCTGTCGGGGAGAGCCTGGACCTCGTCGAGGACGATCACGGAGTTGGCGAGCCGGTGGAGTCGGCGGGTGGCCCAGGGGGTGCTTCCGAAGATCGTTTCGATCAGGCGGACGGTGGTGGTGACAATGAAGGGGGCGTCCCAGTTCTCGGTGGCCAGTTTCGCCCACCGGTTGGGCTGACCCCCTTTCTGACCGTGGCGCACGTTCGTCGAGGGGCCGGCGGACTGCGGCGCGCGTTGCTGCGGAGCTTCGACGTTCACGGCTGAGTGGTGTTCCAGAACCACCGGCGGTCCTTGCTCCGGGTCCAGGAGGCTTCGGTACTCCGCTGCGTTCTGCTCGGTGATCGAGATGAACGGGACCGCGACAATGACGCGCCGCAGTCCGTGCAGGGAGGCGTGGCGGAGGGCGAAGCCTCCACCGGTGAACGTCTTTCCGGCGCCGGTCGGAAGGTGCAGCCGGTACACGCCCGGCTTGCCGGCGGCGGCTTCGAGTGCCTCCTGGTAGACATTCTCACGGAGCTTGTCCAGCCAGGAGACGCCCTTGGGACGCTGACGTCCGGCGAGGGCCTCCTGGCGGCGGGCCTCGTACCTCTCCCACAGTTCTGGCATCCCGACGTGCGGCCGGATGTGCGTGCCGGGTCTGAAGTGGGCGGCGGTGTCGAGACGGTCAGCGTCGACGACGGCCGAGTAGGTCATGCGGACCAGCATCTCCACAGCGATCTTGTCACGTGGGTCGAGCCAGTCCGGGGCGGCCGGGCATGACCCGTCCAAAATTTCCGGCATGACCGCGGCGACTCGGTGGATGGCTTCGTCCACCTCGCTGGAGTCGGCCATCAGGGCCTTCAGCCGGAGCCGGACTTCCGACCACGCGGACAGACCGGTGTGGTGTCCCTCGATCACACCGGCGCAGGGCAGCAGAACGGGGAATGGTTCGGCCGCCCGGGCGAACAAGAGGGCTCCGGCGTCGTTGTGCGAGGGCCGTCTGGTCTTGCGGCCGGTGGTGGCCTCCTCGATCAGCCCCTCCTGCCACGCGCAGGCTCCTTTGCCCGTGTCGTGGTCGCGTCCGAGCCGGTAGGCGAGGTCACCGCCTCCCCATGGCTCTGCGAACCGACGGGCCAGCTCGCCCGTACCGCGGGCGTGGTCTTCGTACCAGTGCCAGGCCCCGTGGTGGCCCGGCGAGTGGGCCACGAGTCTGCCTTCCGGGACTGACATTGAGTCACCTACTGGATCAACTGCCTTGTTCGCAAGACCGTTTGACATTTCATCACTTATGCGCTGAGAATCCATCAGACCACCACATTTCGTTACCGAGCCACTCTAGGACACGTGGGTCGCGGATCGGTCAGCTGCCGGCCCGGGGCCATCGCAACGTTTGGGTGGCTGCAGGAAATCCGGGTCGATCGCCAGTGTCGTGACGGTAACGAGCACCACTGACAACCGGCCGAGCCGCACATGGAGGGGGAAGTTTGTATGACCAGAGAGCAGACCCGGCGGCGCGGTGAGCGCGCGGACCGGCCGCTACGCGTTGAGGTGGAGGCGTGGGGACCGTTGGCCTGCTTCACGCGTCCGGAGCTCAAGGTAGAGCGGGTCTCGTATCCGACCATGACCCCCTCCGCGGCGAGGGGATTGCTGGAGGCCATCTTCTGGAAGCCGGAGATGACCTACTGGGTCGAGCGGATCGAGCAGCTCAAGCCGGTGAGGTGGACCCGCTTCCGGCGCAACGAGGTCAACAACTCGATCATCACCAAGAACGCCTACGAGAGCCTGCGGGCCAACAACGGCTACCGCTACGACGTCGCCGAAGACCGCGGCCAGCGGGTCACCGTCGCCCTGAGCGACGTCGCCTACCGCATCCACGCGACGATCCGCGCCACCGACCGGTGCACCGCGCCCCTGCCGAAGTACCGCGACCAGTTCGACCGACGGCTCGCACGTGGTGCCTGCTATGAGCAGCCCCATTTCGGCTGCCGCGAGTTCGCAGCCTTCTTCGGGCCTCGCGGATCGGCGGAGGAGGCCGGCGTGGTCACCGCCGCCGACCAGGCAGGCATTCCGCCCATCGACGAGCTCGGGCTGATGCTCCACCACATCGAGTACCTCCCGAAGGGCAAAGAGCGCTACCACTGGTTCCGGGCCAGCCTCGAGCACGGCGTTCTCCACGTGCCCGACCGCCCGCTCGCCCCCGCCGAGGTCAGTGGCATGCCCGGAGCCGAGGGACGAGCCTCCGCGGAGGAGGTGGCCTGACGTGCTGCTGCAGAGCCTCGTCCAGCAAGCCGACAGCCGCCAGGGCGACACCCCCGAGTACTACCTCGCGCGCCGGGTCATGTGGCATATCGATCTCTCCAGCACGGGTATAGGGAACGTCGAACCGCTGGTCATCGACCTCCGTCAGGAACAGCGAAAGATCACCGCCCCGTACACGGGACGCTCTGGGTCCAAGCCGGCACCGATCCTGCTTGCCGACACCGCACAGTTCGCGCTCGCCCATCCCGGCCTGGTCAAAGGGCCGGACGGGGAGAAGGTCCTCTCGACCAACTCTGCCGACGTCACCAAGGCGAAGACCCGGCACGCCGCCTACCGTGCACTCGTCACTTCCTGGTGCAACGACCACCCCCATCTTCCCCAGGCGCAGGCGGTGGCCACATGGCTGAAGAGCCACGCTCCGACCGCGTGGCCGCTGGAGATGGACAAAGACCACCTCGTCGCCATCAGTGTGGACGGCGAGTGGGTCCACGACCTACCGGAAGCCAGGAACTGGTGGGCCCACGAGGTCAAGAAAGCGAAGAGCGGGAAGACGGGCAAGGCGAACCAGGGACTCTGCCTCGTGTGCGGACACGTCATGCCCTTGCTGTCCACGCTCCCGGTTCCCATCAAGGGCATCCCCAACTCCGGGATGAACACCCAGCTGGTCTGCCTCAACCAGCCCGCCCACTTCCGGGCCGGCACCAAGCAGCTCGGTGCCACCCCCATCTGCGTCGACTGCGGCACCAAGTCCGCTACAGCCCTGAACACGCTGCTCGCCGACCCCGAACACCGCGCCTTTGCCGACGATTCCGCCATCGTCTGGTGGACCCGTGACCCCTACACCGACACAGCCATGTGGACCCTGCGCGACCCCCAGCCCGAGGAGGTGGCCCAGCTCGTCGCCGGAGTCCGCCACCCCCAGCGGGGACGAGACGCACTGGCAGTCCTCGACGAGGACGCCTTCCACGCCCTCACCCTGCGGGTTAACACCAACAGGGTCATCGTTGCCGACTGGATCACCATCCCCGTCCCCGAACTGAAACGGAGACTCGGGACCTGGTTCGCCGACCAGCAGACCTGGGACGGCTGGAACAACACCTACACCTACTGGTCGGTCTGGCGACTCGCCCTCGCCTGCGCCCGCTGGGACAAGCGCACGAAAAAGTACGTCGACACCACCGTCCCCAAGCACCTCCAGGCCGACCTCACCAAAGCCGCACTCCACGGCGCCGCCCCACCGGCCCATCTCCTGCCGGTCCTCCTGCAGCGCATCCGCGCCGACCGCAACCTCGACCGGCCCCGCATCGCCCTGCTGCGCCTCGCCCTGATCCGTACGACGACTCGCCACAAGGAGCTCTGTGTGCCCCAGCTGAACCCCCAGTCGACCGAGCCCGGCTACGTATGCGGACGGATCATGGCTATGCTCGAAGCGATCCAGCGCAAGGCCATGCCCAAGGTCAACACCACCATCACCGACAAGTACCTGAGCACCGCGGTCGTCTCCCCCCGAGCCGTCCTCACTCGCCTCCGTATCGGAGCACGACCGCATCTGCGCACCATCGCCCGCACCAGTGGCCCCGCGGCCAAGGCCATGGACAGTCGACTGCGGGACGCCTTCGACCTGCTCGACGCTATCCCCGCCCACTTGAGCACCGAACAACAGGCCCTGTTCATCCTTGGCTACGACCACCAGCGAGCTCACTCCGCACGCGCTGCCGCAGAAGCTATCAAAGCGCGGGAAGCCGGCAAGGAACTCGCCGCCGAACAGCAAGCGGACGCCCTCCCCGAAGCCTCCACCGAGGACGCCGACTCCTCGGACAACACCCTCTGGTAACGCCCCACAGCCGACAGCTCACCACGACGCCACAACCCCGGAAGGACACCGAGCACAACCATGAGCGCCGCGCACCTGGACCCCACCCGCAAGCACGACTACGTCTTCCTCATCGACGTCAAGGACGGCAACCCCAACGGCGACCCCGACGCCGGCGGCATGCCCCGAACCGACCCCATCACCGGCCAGGGCCTCATCACCGACGTCGCCCTCAAGCGCAAGATCCGCAACACCATCACGCTCGTCCACCAGGGTCAGCTCGGCTTCGAGATGTACGTCGAACAGGGCGTCGCCCTCAACCCGCAGATCCAGCGCGCCTACATCGAAGGGGGAGCCAAAGAAGGCGAGACCGCCACCGCGCAGGACTGGATGATCCGCAACTTCTGGGACGTGCGCCTGTTCGGAGCCGTCATGTCCGTAGGCGACCAGAAGAAACATGCAGGAAGGGCCCGCGGGCCCATGCAACTCACCTTCTCCCGCTCCATCGATCCCGTCACCCCGCTGGAGGCCGGCATCACCCGTGTCGCCCCGAACAAGCCCGAGGACCTGGCCAAGGGCAAGGTCACCGAGATGGGCAACAAGCACTACGTCCCCTACGGGCTCTACCGCGGCCACGGCTTCTACTCTGGAGCCCTCGGCGCCAAGGCCGGAGTCACCCCGGAAGACCTCGCCGCCTACTGGCAGGCCCTGGCCATGATGTTCGACCACGACCGGGCATCGTCCCGCGGCGAAATGGCCATCCGCGGCCTGTACGTCTTCTCCCACGACGACGCCTACGGACGGGCCCCCGCCCACAAGCTCTTCGACCTCATCCGTATCAAGCCACTGGGCCACAGCGAGGCACGCTCCTGGGACGACTACACCGACCGCATCACCATCGACGAAGACCGTATGCCCGAGGGAGTCACCCTCACCCGCCTCATCGACTGAGCCGACCCAGGAACACGGAACCTGGCGCAGGGCTACGCACCGTCTCGTAACGGCCGCCCTCCGGGACGACCGAGGATCGCAACCAAATCCAGCGCTGGATCGTCATTCCGCAGGGTCAAAGTGGCGTTGGCGGTCGCCCTCCGGGCGACCGAGGATCGCAACGGCACCAAAGCTAAAGAAATGGGAGACGCGTTGTTCGCGCTGGCGGTTGCTGATGCGGGCGGCAGAGGATCGCAACAATCTTGATCCCAAGCAGGTCACCATTGCCACCTTGTAGCGGTCGCCCCTGGGCGACCGAGGATCGGCCACGTCGCACTCTGTACGCAACCTCGTACTGCGGGGTCTGGCGGTCGCCCCCGGGGCGACCGAGGATCGCAACATCGAGACCACACAGGTCTTCCAAGACAACGCGACCTGGCGGTCGTCCTTCGGGGCCAGCGAGAATCGCAACGTGGATGGCGTCTACACGATGAAGGACGAGAACGGCCTGGCGGTCGCCCTCCGGGCGACCGAGGATCGCAACGTTAACAAGTACGGCGCGCGGTTCCCATTCTGCTGGAAGTTGCGGGTCGCCCTTCAAGGCGGCCGGGGATCGCAACTCCTTCGTCTCCTTGCGGGTCGTGAAGTAGAGGTCGGGGTGGCGGTCGCCCTTCCAGAGCGCTAGAGGATTGCAACTCCACACGCCTGTCGGCGTAGGCGATGGCGGCAGTCGGTTACGGTCGCCCTCCAAGGTGGCCGAGGATCGCAACCCCACAGGTGCGTACCTGGTCCTGAATCGGCCGATCTGGCGGTCGTCCCCCCGGTCGGCCGAGGACCACCACGTCTACAACGGGACCCGAAGGCGTCCGGGATCTACACTGGCGGTCGCCCTCCGGGGCGGCCGAGGATTGTAACCAGACGCTTGACGCCCGCCTCGAGCCGAGGGTCGCAACGACTTGGATCTCGGCCAGACGGCCAACGCGGTCAACTGGGGATAGTCCCTTGAGGGCTGAGGATCGCAAGATTCCCGAAATTTGGAATGCTCAGCTTCTCGCCGGGCTTGGCGGTTGCCCTCCGAGCGCCCGAGGATTGCAACGACGAGTTGGCGATCAAGCTATGCGAAGAGGATATGTGGCGGTCACCCTCCTGGACAACCGAGGATCACAATAACCCGGGCGACTGCACGATGGGGCGGGTGTTCGTTGACCTGGCGGTCGTCCTTCGAAAAGATCGAGCATCACAAGTAAGTCGGTTACCAGATGCTCTGCACGATGGCCCTGCTGGCGGTTGCTCTCTGGAGCGACCGCGGATCGCAACAACCACAAGGGCACCACCCGCATCTACTTCCTGCCGCTGCGCTCGCCCTCCGGGGCGGCCGAAATTGCGATCTCTTCGAGTCACGACTGTCGGTCGAGCCCTGTACCTATGGCAACCACCCTCTAGGATGATCGAGGACCGCAACAAGATGAAGGGGGCTGTGCTCAACACGGCCGGCTTGACGTGGCGGCTGCCCTGGGGCAGCAGAGGATCGCAACATGCCGTGGGGCTACACAGCTCCAATCCGCATCACCTGGTGGTCGCTCTCCGGAGCGGCCAAGGGTCGCAATGGCACCAAAGCTGAAGAACTGGGAGGAGCGCTTTTTGTGCTGGCGGGTGCCGATGCGGGTGACCGAGGATCACAACGTCACTGTCGACCCGTCCGCCGCCTCGTTTGTCACCCGGCAGTCACCCTTCGGGGAGGCCGAGGATCGCAACCCCGAGGACCCGCTCGGCACGCGGGTCGAATTCCAGATCTGGCGGTCGCCCTTCGGGGAGGCCGAGAATCGCAACGTCACCGGCACTCGGACACTAGAATCCGAGGTTCTGATGGCGGCCGCCCTTCGGAGCGGCCGAGGATCGCAACTCGCTGGTGCCGCCGCCCTGCTCGCCCGGCGTCATGTCATGGTCACCCTTCGAGGCGATCAAGGATCGAAACTTCTGCGCGTTGATCGTTGCCCCGGTCCCACCGACCCTGGAGGTCGCCTTCCGGTAGGACCGCCAGGGTCGCAACTCCTCCACCCGCTTGACCAGACCCGTCTCCGCGGTCAGTTGGCGGTCGCCCTCTGGGGCGGCCGAGGATCGCAACCACCCAGACTCGCGGGTAATCAGCGTGTTGAGACCGGCTAGCGTCGCCCTCGGGGATGACCGAGAAGCACAACCACACGATGCCATTCGGGTTACCACCCAGGTGGCGCACTGGCAGTCGCCCTTCGGGGCGGCCGAGGGCCGCAACATCGAGCAGGACTTCCACGCCGGCTACAAGCCCGATGGCGGTCGCCCTGCTGGGCGACCGAGGATCGCAACATCAACACCCGGCTGGTCGAAGGCGTCAAGTACGCGGTGGCGGCTGCCCTGCGGGGCAGCCGAGCATCGCAACAACGAGTACTCTACGAAGTTCCGGCAGCTGGGTACGGTTGTCCTCCGGGGCAACCGAGGATCGTAACGTCGAGACCGTGACAGATAGGGAAATCGTCAAAGCCTGTGGTGGCTCCTCTCTCGGGCGGCCGAGGATCGCAACGCCCCAGTCGACGAGCAGGCTGACAACATGTACGGAGCAGCGGTCGTTCTTCGGGGTGGCCGAGGATCGCAACCAAGTCACCGACACCGCCCGTATGTTCGGAGTGAGCCCTTTCCAACTTGCAGCAGTAGCGAGCCGGTTTGGCTGACAACATGGTGAAGCCACTGGTAGATGGGTTTTCGACCAAGAGAACCGTCTCCACCAGAGGCTTCGCGTGCTTGTCCACCCTTCCCCAAGCTCTCGGCTTCACTCGAGCAGGGGACACCTCCTCGCATCGACGTGTCCAGCTCTGCCCTGCGCTTCCTGTCCGCCCGCCTGCGGCAGCACCGTTGCGCGATCGGCTCCCGCTGGAGGCGATGAAGAAGGAGACGAGTTTCTTCGCATCAATGTCGAATCAGGCTGCTTCCCACAAACCGGCGTCCAGAATGCGGGCCGCCTTGGTGATGCTCCCAGGCATCAGATGCCGGTAGGTACGATACGTCTCCTCAATGGACTTGTGCCCCATCCATTCCGCCACGTCGGTGATCGGTATCCCGTTCCCGAGGGCATTCGAGGCGAAGTGGTGCCGGAAGCTATACATCCCCACACCGTCCGCTGCGGGGAGCTCCTTGAAGAGCTTCCGGACGCGCCTGCGTTCCATCGGCTCCGTGTAGTAGCCGCTCGGGCCGCGCAGCAGGTACCCATCCTTCGTGGTGCCGTGCTTCTCCTGGTACCGCTCCATCGCTTCCCGCACCGAGCGCGGTAGAGGGACCTCCCGGAACTCCCCCGCCCTACGGTGCTTGAGCTTCGCCGGCTTGTGCGTGTTGGAGTGGATCTGCTCATGCACTCGGTAGACGTCATCCGCCACAACGTTGTTAATGTTCACTGCCCTGGCTTCCCCGTTTCGCAAGCCGCAGCCCACCATCATGACGATCTCAAGCGCAAGGAGCTCGTCAGCGGCAGTCAGTGCCTTCTTCACGTAGGCGAGGGGCGGGATGACCACCTTCTGGCGAACATACTCCGGCTCCTGGACCCCCTTCACAGGATCGTCCGCCATGGCTCCCTTGCCATAGGCGTCCCGCAGGATGGCCTTCAGGACACGGAAAACGTTCACCTGGTTTCCACGGCCCACCCCGTCGGCCTCCAACTCGTCCAGGAAACGCTCGACCACGATCGGCGTGACCGAGTTCAGCTTCCTTGATCCGAGACGGGGGACGATGTGCACGTTGATGGAGCTGTCGACGTGCCAGCCCGTGGAGTACTCGGTCATCCTCCGCTGCCGCGGCCGCCACTGCTTCGCGTATTCCGCGACCGTCTGCTGACCGAGTTCCCGGCGGGCCTCGGCAACGGACGGCGCCGTCTTCTTTTTCTCCGCATAGATCTGCGTAAGGCGCTCGATCGCGTCGTCCTGCGTGCCGAAGCCGGCCTCTTCACGCTGCTTACCGAGAGCGTCCCGGAACCGAATCGTGTACGGGTGCGAGCAGCGGGTCGGCCTGGAACAACCGCACTCCTTGAAGAACGACCCCATCCCACGGGCGAGCTGTCGAGCCACGTATCAAGCCTTCCGAGCAGGGCGATGGGCGGCGCAGAAGGCCCCTGCCACAGGTGCAGGTCTGCGTGCCGGACACCGACCGGCCCAATGCTGACCTTTTGCTGACCTGGAGGCCGCGATCAGGGCTCTGACCTGCGAAAACACCAAAACGCTAGATCTTGGACTTGAACATGGTACGCAACATCGGGGGACTCCCAAAAGTAGGCTCCCTGCCTGCGATTTTGCAGGTCAAGGGCTGTTTCCACACCATACAACCAGTCGCATGTTCGGGCAGCTATCCCCAGGTTTTTCAGGACTCATGCTAACCACTTGCCGACTTCCCTGATGCTCCGTCAGGCGGTCGGGGAGGGCTTCGCTCACTCTCGCGGACCCCACCGTGGCGACGGCCCAAGCCTACGCAGCGCCCTCGAAGGAAGAGGGGGCTATGGCTTCCCGGAGGCTTTGACGGAACGGATGCCTGTGGCTGCCAGCAGTACCGCAGTCAGGGACCACGCGGGGATGCTGTTCGACGGATACAGGACCACAGCCCACCAGGCATGGCTTCCTGCCGGGCCACGTCCCGCGATGATGCCGGCGATCATCAGCATCATGCCCGCGGCGATACCTGATGCGCTGTTGCCCACCTGGGCGACCAGGAGGCCGATGCAGGTCAGGAGTATGACGTTGCGGGCGGTGTCGAAGCCGGTGACGTAACCGGCTGCCAGACACAGGGCGAACACGGACGCCACGAACACCGCGTCGATCGCGGCGACAGGAACTACAGCGGTCTGTTCGATGTGGTCGGCGCGGCGGTTGAGGCAGTACAGGACCGTGGAGGACACCAGCAGGGGCGTGAAGTATGCCAAGGGCGCGACGCCGCTGCCGTTGAGAGCGGGCAGTTCGATGGTGCTCGTTCCTGAAAGCTGGCATATCACCGCCATCAGGGTGATCGCTCCGGCTGCGGCCCACCACTTCCGCACTGCTGTCACATAGAGTCTCACCGCGCCTCCTGCACTGGGCAGGCGTGGTCGAGAACCTGCTGCGTGAACCAGGCGGACTGCTGCTTCACCGGCTCGTCGAAAACAGGGTCTACCAGGCCCCACAGCTGCGGATCGGTTCCCGCGCGTACCTCGTCCTTGTTGTTGCCTGCAACGGCAGTGGCCCATACGAGTTCCGGGGCGGACGGGCCTCCGCATGACTCCTTTCCCTGCTGAGCCGCGGTTCCCTCGACAGCCGATATCGCCATGGCGTCGGCGGCCGTGTGGTACTGGGCTTGCTGGTGAACAGCAGGGAGTGACCAGTGCAGCCGCCACACGCCCGGTTCGAGCTTCACTGACGGCGAGAGGATCTCCATACGCTTCGGCTGGGTGACGCCGGCGGCGACCAGGGCGTTGAGCGGGCCTCGGGTGCTGCGGCGGATCTGCGGAAGGTAGGAACGGTACTCGGGTGGGACGCAGATCTGCGGGGCGGTTCCGGAACATACGGAATCAACGGCACGGACGGTCGACGGGTTGCTGTAGCCCCATCCGCCGACTGCGGCGTGGCCGACGAACAGTGCTGCCGCGGCGGCGCCTGCGCCGGCGGGAAGGAAGATACGGCGGGAGCCGGTACGGGTGAGGAGCCATGCGACAGCGATGAGACAGCCGGTGAAGACCCATGGCACGACGTAGACCTCGGGCCGGTGGACATCGGTGATGGTGGATGTTCCGTCGATGAACCCGCCGAGGTGCCTCAGCCATGCGTTGGACATGGCATGCGGCATCGTCAGCCAGGCCCAGCACAGGGCCGCTGCCGCCGGTGCGGCAATACTTCTGGGGAGACGACCGCCGACGAACCAGCCGATCACGGCCCACTCGGCAGACACGATGATCACGTGTGCCAGTGCGGCCCATCCGGCACCGGATGGAAACACTCCGGTGTTGATCCGTGCCATGACGACGGCGAGCACGAGAAGTACGGCGCCCAGTGCGGCGGCGGGAGTGCCGATGAACAACAGCAGCGACCACCGTGACCGTGCTGACGTGGTCAGCATGTGGCGTATGTGCCGCATGCGACCCGCGTCCCATGCGGCACATGCGGCGACAGCCGGGGCGATCGTGGCCAGAGCGTAGACCGTGCTCTCGCCCGACTCGATTCCATAGTGGGAGGGAACGGTGAAAACCGCGCTGTCCATGTACATGTACACGAACAGGGCGGCCGGCAGGACGACCCATGGAGCCGCCGAACGCCGCGACTGATGCCAGACGATCACCGGGAGCCTCCTTCGAGCACAGCGGTGTAGGCGTCTTCCGCGGCGCGTTCCGAGGGACCCTGGGTGCCCGCGTGGGCGAGGAACGAAGGAACCGATCCGTTGAACAGGACCCGTCCCCCATGAAGTACGACGACGTCGCTGAACGCTTCGCCGATGTCGGCGATGTCATGGGTGGAGACGATCACTTGCGTTTCGTTCCGTAGCGATGTGATGAGCCGGAGGAAAGATCTTCGCTGTTTCGGATCGAGACCTACGGTGGGCTCGTCGAGGAGCAGGACCTTGGCTCGGTGGACGAGGGCCTGAGCGATCGCGACACGCTGCTGCTGCCCGCCGGACAGCTCGCTGACCTTCCGGTCCGCCTGCTCGGCAAGGCCTACGCGTTCCAGTGCCTCGCCGGACGCGCTCGACGCGCCGCGCTGCGTCATACCCTTGAGCCATCCCGCATAGGTGACGTGCTGACGGCAGGTCATCCCCGAGAGGAACGACGGCTTCTGCGGGAGCCACGCCACCGATGTGCGGTAGGACGCGGCCTGTTTGCGGTTCCACGGGCTCAGGCCGTCGAATGTCACGTCTCCGGAGCGTGGGCGCAGTGCGCTCGCCCCGAGCGACAGCAGTGTGCTCTTGCCTGCTCCATTGGGTCCGAGGAGAACGGTGGCTCCGGAGGTGAAACCCAGATCGAGGTTCTGGATGACGTCATCACCTCCCCGGTAGCGGAAGGTGCACTCGCGGAAGGTGAGAGTCATGGAGGGCCTTTCTGCGCGCCGGGCCCCTCGGCACTGAGTGCCCTGAGGCCCGGCGAAGTACCGAACAGTAGTAGACGGTCAGCGACTTGACCGACACGGGGGCGTAGACGTTGGACCCGTAGTCGATCACGAAGCAGTGGTCGCCACTGCCGTGGTCGTCCCACGTGCCGCTGGATGTGGCACCGGAGTTGAAGCAGTTGGTGAAGTTCGCGTTGGCGTACTTCGGGTCAGGACCGAGGGTGTCCTTGCGCAGCATCACGTTCACGGCCTTCGGGCTGCCGCCTCTACCGCAGCTGGTGAACTTGATCGTCGTGGAGGGGCCTGCTCGCCTCGGGGCCGAGCCATGGCTACGACCTGAAGCGGCGCCACGACGAACGCTTCCCCCAGGCCCGCCCGCTGGCCTACGGGCAGGTCTACACGACCCTGCAGCGTCTGGTCCGGGACGGCCTCGCGGAGATCGACGGCACCGGGTCGGACGGCGGTCCGGAACGGACCGCATACCGGACCACCGACGAGGGGAGGCGCGAGCTTGCGCGGCGGGCGGGCGAGATCACGCCGTCTGCGCCCTACGTGACGAACGAGATCTTCGCCAAGGTCGTCGCTTTGATCCTCACCGGTGGCGACGCGGGTGCCTGTCTCCTGGCCCGGCGCGCTGCCCACAGCGACCGGACGGGAGAACCCACCGCGCTCAAGACCGCCCCGGGCACGGACCTGACGACCGTGCTCTCGGCCGACTACGCCCTCAACCACCTCGACGCCGACCTCCGCTGGATGACCACCACGGCGGCCCGGCTCACCACCCTCACCACAGACATCCGCACGGCATGACGCACAGGACGCGGGCACGCCCTGAAGCGTCGCGGCGCCGCTGTTCACGGCCTGGTGAAGGCGCATCCCTTTCGACAGGGGGCGACAGCCATGCCGGGCCCGGAGGCCAGCGGCCCTCTTGCAGGACCGCGAAGAAGATAACGGGGTACTGGCCCCGGCGCTGTGCCGCGACCACGGTGATCACGGCGGGGACGAGGCCCCAAGCCGCGTACACGACCCGTGCTCCGCCCTCGGACCACGGGAAGTGGGCGGGCTTCTCGACGACCTCGACCAGCCGTGCCCAGGCGCTGTAGGGCAGCAGGTGATCGACGACGGCCGTTCCGTAGTGGTCGTCGCTCACGGCCATCGGGACGAGCAGCAGTACGGCGAAGCTCACGCCCATGGTGGCGGCGCTGGCCCGCACGAGGGCGCCGATCGCCATGCCGACGAGCGCGGCCACCGGGGCGACCAGAGCGGAGGCGAGGAGCGCGGGCACGACGCCCACGTCGCCGATCGAGAGTCCGGTGTCCCGCCCGGAGAGGATCGCCTGGGTCAGCCGGAAGGAACCGCCGGCGGCGACGGGGCCGAGCCCGGTCGTCACCAGCGTGACGACGAGGACCTTGGCGGCCATCACCGAACGGCGGGCTGATCACCCAGGCCCGCGCCCTGGAGGTCGTCGGCCAGGCGGGGACGGGCGAGGAGGCGGTCCGGCTGGTCGCGGACGAGCGACCCGACGTCGTGGTGATGGACATCCGGATGCCCGGCATGGACGGCATCGAGGCCACCCGCCGCATCACGGAGGGCGGCGACGGCCCGCAGGTGATCGTGCTCACGACGTCCGACGACGACTACGTGTGCGGCGCGCTGCGCGCCGGGGCGTCCGGCTTCCTCGTGAAGGACATGGCGCTGGACGACATCCTGGCCGCGGTCCGGGTCGTGGCGGCGGGCGACGGGCTGATCGCGCCGGCCGTGACACGGCGACTGATCAAGGAGTTCGCGCAGCGCCCGGTGGAGACGGCCACGCCCGCACCTGTGCTGGGCGACATCACCGACCGCGAGCACGAGGTGCTGACGCTGGTGGGCAGGGGGCTGCCCAACACGGAGATCGCCACCGAGCTGAGCATCAGCGTGGCCACGGCGAAGACCTACGTCACCCGGCTGCTGACCAAGCTCGACGCGCGCGACCGGGTCCAACTGGTCATCACCGCCCACGAGACGGGTCTGGTGAGCCGCCCGAAGTAGGCGCCGCGGGGCAGCTCGTACCGTAGTCGCACCTCGCGCTCCGGGCCGCGTACGGCGACGGCGACGGCGATCCTCTGTTCGGCGGGAAGGCATCCCTGCACCGGATCGTGTACGGGTGCGGGCAACGGGTCGGCCTGGAACAATCACACCCCTTGAAGAACGGCCCCATCCCACGAACGAGCTGTCGCGCCACGTATCAAGCCTCCCGAGCAGAGGGCGATGGGCGGCGCAGAAGACCCCGGCCACGGGCGCAGGTCAGCATGCCGGACACCGGCCGGCCTGATGCTGACCATTTGCTGACCTGGAGGCCGCTATCAGGGCTCTGAACTGCGTAAACACCCGACCGCTAGATCTTGAACCTACATGGTGCGCAGCGTTTTGGACTCCCGGAAGATGGCTCCCTGCCTGCTTTGTGCAGGTCAAGGGCGGTCTTCACCGTACACCGCGGCACGCGTAGGGCCCGAGGATTGTGAGGAGCATCGTTCACTCCGGGGAGAAGGCCACCTGCCTGCACTTTCGCGGGACCGGGCCGTCGTGACGCCCCCACCGGGCCGTGCCGATCGCGAGGGTCGCCGTCACCTCGGCGGCGACCCTCGCGATCATCGGCGGTGACTTCGTGCAGGCCTTGTCAGGCGCGGGTCCAGCGTTGGTTGTTGCCGTTCGAGCAGGAGTAGAGCTGGATCAGGGTGCCGTTGGCGGTGCCGCCCCCGACGGCGTCGAGGCAGAGGCCGGACTGGACGCCGACGATGGATCCGTCGGTGTTGAGGCGCCACTTCTGGTTGTCGCCGCCCCAGCAGCTGTAGATCTGGACCTTGGCGCCGTTGCCGGTGCCGGCGGCGTCCAGGCACTTGTTGCCGTAGACCCTGAACTCACCGGCGTCGGTGTACGTCCACTGCTGGTTGGTGCCGTTGTGGCAGTCCCACAGCTGGACCTGGGTGCCGTCGGTGGTGCTGGTGCCGGGCACGTCCAGGCAGCGGCCCGAACCGACGCCCTTGATCGTTTCGCCGTCCGCGGGCGGTGTGGTGGAGCCGCCGTTGAGGGCGTTGAGGACGGCTGTGTACGCAGGCTTCTTGCTGCCGTCGTTGTTGAACAGCAGCGGTGTGTCCTGTGATCGCCAGGAGTCGCTGTCGCGCACGCCCCAGACAGTGATGCCGAGGCAGCGCGAGACGGCCAGGCAGTCGTTGACCACGTTGGCGTAGGTCGAGGCCGGGGCACCCTGGATGTCGAGTTCGGTGATGGCCACGTCGACGCCGAGTGCGGCGAAGTTCTGCAGGGTGGTGCGGAAGTTGCTGTTGTAGGGGCTGCCGCTGTTGAAGTGCGACTGGAAGCCGACGCAGTCGATCGGCACGCCGCGCTGCTTGAAGTCCCGCACCATGGCGTACATGGCCTGGGTCTTGGCCCAGGTCCAGTTCTCGACGTTGTAGTCGTTGTAGCAGAGCTTGGCGGAGGGGTCGGCGGCGCGCGCGGTGCGGAAGGCGACCTCGATCCAGTCGTTGCCGGTGCGTTGCAGATTGGAGTCGCGTCGGGCTCCTGAACCGCCGTCGGCGAAGGCCTCGTTGACGACGTCCCACTGGGCGATCCTGCCCTTGTAATGGCTCATCACGCCGTTGATGTGGTCGATCATCGCCTGGCGCAGCGTGCTGCCGTTGAGGTTCTGCATCCAGCCGGGCTGCTGGGAGTGCCAGGCCAGGGTGTGTCCGCGCACCTGCTTGCCGTTCTGCACCGCCCAGTTGTAGACACGGTCGGCGGTGGTGAAGTCGAACCGGCCGCGCTGCGGTTCGGTGGCGTCGATCTTCATCTCGTTCTCGGCCGTCACCATGTTGAACTCGCGGGCCGCGATCGTCGCGTACGTCGAGTCGCTCAGCCTGTTCGCGGCGATGGCGGTGCCGAAGTAGCGGCCGCTCTGCGCCGCTGCGGCGCCGAGCGTGCTCTCGGCGGCCTGAGCGGGCGGCGGCGCGACCAGTGCGGCGACCACACCGAGGACGCCGGCGACCAGCGCCGTCGGAAGAACGCGGAGCTTCCGCCGGACAACGGGTCCGGTAAGGGCATAAGAGCCCATGGCTGTGCCTCCAGAGGTAGGAATGACGGGATCACCGGACACCGCGGTCATGGGGCCCGGGAGGATCTCAACCCGGCACGGACGGGCCCGGTCGGCCGCCGAGTGACGTACGCCGGGCGGCAGCGGTCTTTCGACACAGGCACGGGGGTACTCCATCGCGGCTCAGCCGGGAGGCCGGCACGCGGCGCCGCACACCTCTCCTACTGCGCGGAGGGTCGGGATGCGTCGGTGCGAGCCTCACCGGGACGGAAAAACGGGGGGCGCAGGTGCTTCGGTGTGCGGATCCGTCATGCAGCCGTGCGCGGCTCCGCAGTGCGGCACAGTCCGCCAGGGACCAGCCTGGTTCGACATCTCGCCCTGCGGTCGGGCTGCCAGACAGGATGATTGAGGGATTGACGGTGACTCGTCAACCCTGGCGGCAATAAAGGTTTCCGCTTTCGCTCCGAAACTTTCGAAGACGCATCAAGGTGGGCGGATCCCTGGAACGGCGAGCCACGACGCACGCCACCTGCGGGTTCGCGGTCGGCGCAAGAGTCTTCCACGCCCGGGGGGTGAATTGTTTACGGACAGATCAGCGACAGACCTTGACCGGAGGGCCCCGCCTTCCTAGCTTGTGGCGCCACAGAACCGGGATCGCTTCGAAACTTTCGAACCCGTCCTTGCCCCCGGCGCGGCTGCCGCTCCGGGGTTCATCGGCGGCACCTCACCCCCGCTCCCGAGGAGGCCCTCTGATGTGGTTTCGCCCCCGTCCCCGGTCCGTCCAGGACGCTTACTCGGCATCCTCACGCCCTTGCTGCTGGCGGCCCTTGCTGCTGGCGGCCCTTTCCTCGGTGCCCAGCCCGCCGAGGCCGCGACCGTGGTCCCCGACGCCTCGTCCGTGCTGGTCAAGCGCAACAGCGGCAAAGCCCTGGACGTCTACAGCATGGCGACCGACGACGGCGCCCGCATCACCCAGTGGACCAGGAACGACCAGAACCAGCGGCAGTGGCGGTTCGTCGATTCCGGGGACGGCTACCACCGCATCAAGTCCCGTCACTCGGGCAAGGTGCTGGACGGGCCTTGACCCCGGATCCGTTCAGGAGGGGCGAGGGAGTCGGCGGCCAGGCCGCGCAGCACAGCTGTGGACATGGGCCGTTGACAACGACCCTCGAGGGGCGATCAGGTGTTCCGCCGGTGCGCCACCCGTGTGGGCGCGATGGTCACACGGTAGGGAAGCAGCCGGTCCGCCGCGGGGTCAGTTCTCCGACGGGATGCGGACCGCGATGGCCTTCGCCAGCCGGTCCGCATCACGCGACAGCGGTCCGCCCTCCTGCTGCACGCTCACCAGCAGCCGCAGCACGTCACAAGCCTCGTCCAGCGACAGCAGCGCCAGCCGCTCGGTTGCCTCCGCCGGTGCGGAGAGGATCTCGTCCAGGTCGCTGCCGTCGAGGCCGATGTGCTCGTAGTCGTCCATGACCGGGCAACGTACCCAGACCCGCCACGGTCACACGGCGCGCCGGGACAGACGTCGGCCCCGCTCGGGATCGCGCGCCGAACGAGGCTGCGGGAAGAGAAGGGAGGGGCGTGGGAGGCGGTCGTCTACGCAACGAAACGCTCTGCAGGGCTTCAGCCGAACGATCGTCCCCGCAGGCCATGGGTGCGGCACGGAAACGTTGCCCCACACAACCATGCCTCTCGCCACACGATCCGCCCGGCGGGTGTTTCCCACTCCCGCAACCATCACGGCTGCCACACCGCACTCGGCGGCCGGCCACCGATCAACCGCGTGAACGACGCTCCGGGCCGATACGCCTAGCCGGCCGGGTAGAAGAGAAACAGTGTGCAGCCGGTGGTGGTCGAGGGCACGTGCCATGACCCGGCCGGAGCATGCAGGAATGTTCCCGCCGGGTAGTCACGTGCCCCGTCGTTGAAGGTGCCGGTGACTACGTAGACCTCCTCCGGGCCGGGCTCGTGGACGTCGCGGTACGGCCAGGAGGCGCCCGGGTCCATCTCCAGCACGTTGGCGTGCGCGCCGGCCGGTCCCTTCCACAACAGGTGTAGCCGGATTCCGGGGAAGAGTTCGCGGACCGGGGATTCGTCGACGGAGACGGAGGTGTAGCCCTCTTGGGCGAGGATCTCGGGGTGCATGCCGTCGACTGTGCCGGGCCGGGTTGCGGCGGGACAGAGTCCGTGATGACACCATGGGGTATTTTCCTGCCATGCATCGTGTGGTGGCTCTGGTCCGGCCTGTGCAGTCGACGTTCGAGCTGGGCTGCGCCGCTGAGGTCTTCGGCACGAAGCGGGCTGGGGTGCCGCAGTACTACGAGTTCGAGATCTGCGCGCAGACACCGGGTCCGGTGCAGACCACGGCCGGGTACGCGATGTATGTGCCGCGGGGTCTGGCGGCACTCGGATCGGCGGACACCGTGATCATTCCGGGCTGGCTGCCGGTGGAGACGCAACTGTCCGATGCCGTGCGTCGCGCGTTGCTGCGGGCACACGCACGGGGGGCGCGGTTGGTCACTATCTGCTCCGGGGTGTTTGCGCTGGCGCAGACAGGATTGCTGGACGGCCGCTCGGCCACTACGCACTGGGCACGCGCCGAGCAGTTGCAGCGGGACTTTCCCCGGGTGCGCGTGGAACCGGACCTGCTCTACGTGGATCACGGTGATGTCGCCACCAGCGCCGGCGCGGGTGCGGGGATCGACCTGTGTCTGCACCTGGTCCGGGAGGACCACGGGGCCGCGCACGCCGCCCTCGTGGCGCGTCACATGGTGCTGCCGCCGCACCGCGAGGGGGGCCAAGTGCAGTACGCGCCACCCGTACCGCCTGCGGACGCGCTTGACGGCCTGCTCGAGTGGGCCGACGAACGCCTCGGGACGCCGTTGTCGGTCGACGACTTGGCCGCGCACATGGGTGTTTCGTCCCGCACGCTGGCCCGGCGCTTCGCTGACCGGCTCGGCACGAGCCCGGGCGCGTGGCTGCTCTCCCGTCGGGTGGCCGCGGCGCGCTCCCTTCTGGAGGAGACGGACTTGCCGGTCGAGGCGATCGCGGCTCGCGTCGGCCTGTCCTCCGCGGTCAATCTGCGCCGTCGTTTCCGCGACCAGGTGGGCACGACTCCCGGTGCCTACCGGCGTGCGTTCCGGGCCTCGTAGGAGGGTGTCAGTGGTGCCGTTGACGGGGTTGTTGTGTCACAAGGGAGTTGACCATGACCCCGTTCACTTCGAGCGGCAGCGTTTGTCCATCGGTTCGGGCGGTAGTCGGCGGTCGACGGCGGCCTGAATGTTCACGAGGCATGATGTCACCGCAGGGGACCGCCCGCCGTCCGTGACAGCCTCTTCGGTGATCGGGCAGATATGGAGAGGCTGTCCGCAGGGCGGACGTCCGCTCACGACAGCAGGCTGTCCGAACCCCGCAAGCCTCACAGGTCAGCACACTGGAGAGCCCGGTTTCCGACCGTCACGGATGCAGCGATGAGTTTCTCCGGTCCGGAGAGTCTCACCCCCTGTTGTCCGACCACACCGGAGGAACACGTGGCTCAGCTTTTGAGGGTCCAGAACTTCAACGTCTCGGGTGACGGCATCGGTGCCGGTGAGGACCAGAGCCTGGAGAAGCCGTTCGGCCATGTCGATCCCGAGAGGCTGTTCGCCTGGGCCGGCGCCACGGCGAGCTGGCCCATGCGCACCGACCCCGGGGGAAGCCGGGGTCTCGACGACTACTTCACGCGGGACTACGCACGCAACATTGGCGCGGAGATCATGGGCCGCAACAAGTTCGGTCCCCAGCGGGGTCCCTGGCACGACCACGAGTGGCGTGGCTGGTGGGGTGACGAGCCGCCGTTCCGCACCCCGGTGTTCGTCATGACTCACCATGAGCGTCCTTCCCTCACTCTCTCCGACACCACGTTCCACTTCATCGACGGCGACCCTGCCACGGTCCTCGAACAGGCACGGGAAGCGGCGCAGGGCAAGGACGTCCGGCTCGGCGGCGGGGTCACCACCATCCGGCAGTTCCTGGACGCCGACCTCGTCGACACCCTGCACGTGGCGGTCTCGCCGGTGAAGCTCGGGTCCGGGCTACGGCTCTGGGAGTCTCCCGACGAGCTGCTCGACCGGTTCCACCTGGAGGTCGTGCCCAGTCCGAGCGGCGTGACGCACCACCTGTTCTGGCGAAAGCGATCGGCTCTCAGGGCAGCCCCGGCCGGGGCTGCGGCGCGTGCGCGCTCCGGGTGCCCCGGCCGGGTGCGGTGACGGGTGGTCAGGCGACGGTCAGAACGGTCTTGCCGGGCAGGCGCCCGGCCGCGGCGTCCTCGTGGACGGCGGCCAGTTCGGCGACGGGGCGACGGGCCGCGACGTGCAGCCGGAGAGTGCCGGCCTCCACCTTGGCGGCGAGTTCGCCCAGCTGGGCTCCGTCGCTGCGGACCCACAGGCCGGCGCTGCGCACCCCCCGGGCAGGGGCCTCGGGAATCGGCCCGGCCGTGCTGGCCGCGACCCCGCCGTCGGCGACGTAGTCCGTCAACTGCGCGAGCTTCTCCGGTGAGACGCGCACATGGTTCACCACGGCCTGGAACGGGCCGCCCACCGCGGCGGGGCCCTCGGCGAGGTCGAGGGGACCGACGACCCGGTGCGCGCCGTAGCCGCGCAGCCGGTCGGCGTGCCGCGGCGCGTCCACCGCGGTCACGTGCGCTCCGGCGTCGACGGCGAGCTGCACCACGAGGCTGCCCACCGCTCCGCCCGCCCCGTTGACCAGGACGCTCTGGCCGGGCTTCAGCTCGGCCAGTTCGAACACCGTCTGCCAGGCGGCCAGCCCGGTCAGCGGCAGCGCCGCGGCGTCGGCCAGCGGGATCGTCCGCGGCGCGGGGGCCAGGGACTCGGCCGGAGCCAGCGCGTACTCGGCGGCGCCGCCGGCGGAGTCGAGGGGCAGCATCGCCACGACCCGGTCGCCGGCCCGGAAGCCCGTCACGCCGGCGCCGGATGCGGCGACGGTGCCCGCCAGGTCGATCCCCGGCACGTACGGGAGGGTGACCGGGAGCATCTGGGCCAGGGCACCGGCGCGGATGTGGTCGTCGACCGGGTTGAACGACGTGGCGGCGACGCGCACCAGCACCTGGCCGGGGCCGGGTACCGGACGGTCGACGTCCTCGTGGCGCAGGACCTCGCTGCCGCCGAACTCGTGGAAACGGATGGCCTTCATGGCACTTTCCTCCAGGGTGTACTGATGCCGTCGCCCTAGGACGGGCGATCGGGCGGGAAGGGGGAACACGCCGGGGCTCTCAGGCGAACTGGAGCGACCGGGTGGAGTTGCCCATCACCATGCGGTCGATGGCGCTGACGGCGCTGCCCGGGTCGGTGGCGGCGCCGGCCGCGAGAAGCAACGGGACGAAGTGTTCGGCCGTCGGGTGGGCGACCGCGGCGCCGGGCGCCTTGGCGCGGTAGTCGACGAGGGCGTCGACGTCGGCCCGGCCGAGGGCGTCGACGGCCCAGGCGTCGAAGGCCCGGGTGTGGGCGGCGAGTTCCGGGCGCCGGAAGACGGCGAAGCTGTGCGTCATGAAGCCCGAGCCGAGCACCAGGACGCCCTCGTCGCGCAGGGGCCGCAGCCGGACGCCCAGCGCGAGCAGGGAGCCGGGGTCGAGGCTGGGCATCGACAGCTGCACGACCGGGATGTCGGCCGCGGGGTACATGGCCATCAGCGGGATGAAGGCGCCGTGGTCGAGGCCGCGATCGGTGAACTCGTGGACCGCGGTCGCACCCAGCACGCCCTTGAGGCGCCGGGCGAGACCGGTGGCGTCCGGGGTCGCGTAGGGAAGGGTCTTGTACCGGGGGTGGAAGCCGCTGAAGTCGTAATGGAGCGGGGTGCCTGCCGCGGTCCCGGAGACAGCGGCGGGCGCCCGCTCCCAGTGGGCGGAGACGACCACGACGGCCCGGGGCCTCGGCATCGACCGGGCCCAGTCGAAGAGGTCGTCGAGCCACTGCGGATCATCGAGGGTGAACGGGGCCCCGTGACTGACGAAGAGGGCCGGCAGGGGGCCGTCGGAAGGGGTCCACACCGGCTGCTCGCGCGCCTGCGGCAGGGTTCGGTCCAGGAATGCGTCGTACGCGCCGGCCGGCAGGCGCGGCCGGGTGTGGCCGGCCGGAATCGGGGTGTTCGGGGTGTTCGTGGTGGTCATCGACAGGGCTCGCAATCGTCGATCGCGGGACGAGGTGTTCGCTGCCCTTCGTCCACAGGGCGTCCTCGGCCTGGTCCGAAGTGGGTGAACTTGATCGTGCTGAGGCCCAGAAGGCAGTTGATCACTTGCCTCGGCAACTAATAAGTTACCCCCGATGACTTTCCTAGGCAAGTCATCGGTTTGTCCGGGCACGTACGATGAGGCTCATGGACACCACGTCACCCTGGCTCGACGACGAACAGCAGGAGCTCTGGCAAGCCCTGCTCACCGTCGTCATCGGCCTCCCGGCAGCCCTTGACCGTCAGCTGCGCCGAGAGGCCGGCATCTCCAACTTCGAGTACGGGGTCCTGGCCCGGCTGTCCATGGCCGACGAGGCCACGATGCGCCTCAGCGACCTGGCCCGGGAATGTGACAGCACCCTGCCCCGGCTCTCGAAGGTCATGGACCGCTTCGAAGGCCGCGACTGGGTGCTGCGCCGGCTCGACCCGGCCGACGGCCGGTACACCCTCGCCACGCTGACCGAGGCCGGCCACGAGAAGGTCGCCACGAGCGCGCCGGACCACGTCGCCCAGGTGAAACGGCTCGTCTTCGACCCGCTCACCGCCGCCCAGCGCCGCCACCTCGGCGCCGCGCTCACCCGCGTCGCCGCCACCGTCCGGCAGGAACTGGGAGGCGGCTGAGCGTCCGCGCGGGCGACACCGGGGGGCCTGGTACGCGACCGCCCGCCGACGCTCAGCCGGCCAGCTCCCCGAGGAGTGCCCAGGTACGGCGCCGGTCGGACTCTCCGGCGATTTCCGTCCCCGAGAACACCACCTCCGTCGCCCCGGCGTCCCGGTAACGCCGCACCTCGGCGGCGACCGTCCGCTCGTCGCCGATCACCGCCACATCGACGGCCCGCCGGCCGCCGGAGAGTCCGATGACCCGTGCGTAGGACGGGAACTGCTCGTAGAACGCGAGCTGCTCGGCGGCCTTCTCCCGTACGGAGTCGACGTCGTCGGTGACCACGCCGTACACCAGGGCGACGATCCGGGGCGCCGGCCGGCCGGCGGCCTCCGCCGCCGCGGTGACCGCCGGAACGATGTGTTCGTCCAGTGCGCGCGGTCCGGCCAGATAGGGCAGAATCCCGTCCGCCAGTTCACCGCTGGCACGCAGCGCCTGGGGCCCCATCGCGGCGACGAGCAACGGCACGCCGTTCTCGGCGCCCGGCACCCGCGCGGGCACCGGTGTCGTCGCGGTGAGCAGTTCACCGTGGAAGTCGGCGGTACCCGTCTCGGTCAACTGCCGGAGCGCGGTGAGGAATTCACGCAGGCGCGCGATGGGACGTTCGTAGGGGATGCCGAAGCCCGCCTCGGTCAGGAGCTTGGTACCGAGCGCCAGGCCGAGGTGGTAGCGGCCGTGCGTGGCCGCCTGGGCGGTCTGGGCCTGACTGGAGACCAGCAGCGGGTGACGGCCGAAGACGGGGATCGCCGACGTGCCCACGTGGAGCCCGGGCACTTCCCGCCCGACGATCGCCGCGAGCTGGGGCGAGTCCGCGCCGAAGGTCTGGCCGAACCAGGCCGACCGCAGCCCGGCGGCCGCGGCCTCGTGTGCGAGCCGCACGGAGGCATCGATCTGGTTGTCGGCGTCGGTCGCGTTGAGCGCTACTCCGGTGGTCATGCCAGGGGAACCAGTGGCGGCCGGCCACGCATTCCGGTTCCTGTGTGACAGCTGTGTGTCAACTGCACGCTCCAGCGCAGGAGTTGGCGCCGAACACCACGGTCATCTCCTGGCCCGGCGCACCCCCGTGCGACGGCCCGCGACGCGCACGGGGATGCGTGTCGCGGGCCGTCGCACGGGGCGTGCGTGTGGGCAGGGCTCGGGGTGCCGGTGAAGCGGGCCCTGCCGGGGCGGGTCGGCTCAGCCGCCGCTCTTGCGCCTGAACGACCGCTGGCTCGCGGCGGGTCCGTGTGCCGCGCGCACCTTCGACGCGTCGGGGTTGACGGCGACATCGGCGGCGTCCGCCTGCGCACCGCGCTTGCGCGCCAGCGCCTCGCGGAACTTGCGCTTGAGGTCGTAGTTGCCGTCGCTGTCCGGCGCCACGGCGGACGTCTCGGGGCCGGCCGGCTCCGAACCTTCCGTGGATGCGGGCTCTGCGGTCATGGTGACCTCCTGGGTTCGGGGGTGGGCAGGCACAGCTTGTCATGCCTGGGCGCGGCGCAACGCCTCTCAGCCGTTGCGCCGTACGAGGGCGGCCTTGCGGGCCTCTGCGAGTTTGCGGGCCTCTCCGGCCTTGCGGGACTTGCCGCCGGTGCCGCGGGAGGTGTCCTTGCTGGTGCCGAGGCCGCGGAAGGGAATGTTGGTGTTCTTGGGCCGGGGGGCGGCGGGGCCGCCGTCGAGCGGGGTGCCGGAGGGAGCCTTGGCGCCGGTGATCCGGCTCAGCACCGCCTCGCCCGAGCGTACTTTGGTGACGGTCGGCTCGATGCCGGCTTCGGCCATCATGCGGCTCGTCTCGCGGCGCTGGCCCGACAGCACGAGCGTGACCACGCTGCCGGACTCACCGGCGCGGGCGGTACGGCCGGCCCGGTGGACATAGTCCTTGGGGTCGGTGGGCGGGTCGACGTTGACCACGAGATCGAGGTCGTCGACGTGCAGGCCACGGGCCGCGACGTTGGTCGCCACGAGAGCGGTGATCTGGCCGTTCTTGAACTGCGCCAGGGTCCGGGTGCGCTGCGGCTGGGACTTGCCGCTGTGCAGGGCCCCGGCGTGCACCCCGCCAGCCCGCAGATGCCGGGTGAGCTGGTCGACGGCGTGCTTGGTGTCGAGGAACAGCAGGACGCGGCCGTCGCGGGCGGCGATCTCTGTGGTGACGGCGTAACGGTCGGGGCCGTGGACGACCAGGACGTGGTGCTCCATCGTCGCGACCGTGCCCGCGGACGGGTCGACCGAGTGGACGACGGGGTCGTGGAGGTAGCGGCTGACCAGCTGATCGACGTCACGGTCCAAAGTGGCCGAGAACAGCATCCGCTGACCGTCGGGGTGCACTTGGTCGAGGACGTCGACGACCTGCGGCAGGAATCCCAGGTCGCACATCTGGTCGGCCTCGTCCAGCACGGTGATCCTCACCCGCCCCAGGCGGCAGGCGTTGCGCTCGATCAGGTCGTGCAGGCGTCCGGGGGTGGCGACGACCAGCTCGGCTCCCTCGCGCAGCGCGGCGATCTGCCGGCCGATCGACATGCCGCCGACGACCGCGGCCATCCGCAGCCGCAGTGCCTCGGCGTACGGCGCCAGCGCCTGGGTGACCTGTTGGGCCAGCTCCCGGGTGGGCACGAGGATCAGGGCGAGCGGCTGTTTCGGTTCGGCGCGCCGTCCGGCCGTACGGGTCAGCAGTGGCAGGCCGAAGGCGAGCGTCTTGCCCGATCCGGTGCGCCCGCGTCCCAGGACGTCGCGCCCCTGGAGGGCGTCGGGCAGGGTGGCGGCCTGGATCGGAAAGGGTTCGCGCACCCCGAGTCCGCTCAGGGTCCGCAGTACCTCCACCGGCAGTTCCAGGTCGGAGAAGGAGACGGCCGGGGACAGCGCCGGGGTCGTGGCTCCGGGCGGCCGGGCGGGACCGCCGTGAGCGGTGCCGGAGTCGTCGGGGTGCTTCATGAACAGCCTTCCGCAGGGGAACGTACCGAGGAAGGCCCGGCGGGAGGGAACAGCCCGCGCACGAGCGGAACCGGTCCTGCAGAATCGCCCACCGCGACGACCACGCAAACGCGTGACACTAGCACGAAGCACGGCATCGCGCCATGAGGCCGATCGTCCGGGCTCTTCCGCGGGGATCGCACGCAGCATCCGTGGTTCTCGCCGCATCGACACGAGCAGGAGAAGGCGATGAAGACCAACGCTCTGCTCACGAACGCGGTGATCTTTCACAACGCCCTGGACAGCGCGGAGATCGTCCGGCAGCTGCCGGAGGAGGGCCGGGGGATCGGCCCGGAGGCCCTGGCCCACATCTCGCCGTACCCGACCGAGCGCATCAGCCGGTTCGGCGAGTACTCCACGCACGAACTCGGCGTCCGGCCCGAGGCATACGCCCCGGAACCCGACATCGGCCTCACCCCTCTGCGTGAGCAGGACCTGGCCGCCGCCGGCTTCGGCCGAGCCGCCTGCCCCTGCCACGACCGGGTCGGCACCGGTGCCCGTCTGCAATGCTCCGTCGAGTGTTCGTCCAGCCCGAAGTCACTGTGCACGCGACTGCGGATGCCGTCACTACGACTGTGAGCGTCACTGCCCGACGGGGCTCCTGCCGTCAGTCTGCTTCGACGTCAGCGGATCGTCCCACGGCCTGCGCCCGATACCGCCCCGGTGGGGTGCCGAACTCCCGTGTGAAGGCGTGTGAGAGCGCGTACGGGCTGCCGTAGCCGACTCGGCCGGCGGCGGTGGCCAGGGTGTCCGGGGTGTCACCGGAGTCCGACGCGTAGTCCCGGCCGCGGCCGACGAGCACCGAGCTGTCGGGCTGGGGGGCGACCAGGTACCAGTACTCGCGGGTGGAGGCGTTCCGGTCGACGGTGAGTGCGAAGCGCTCGCCCGGTTCGGCGGTGATGCCGGTGTCCGTCACCGGGTGGCTCGTCGGGCGGCCTGCGGTGCTTGTGGAGCCGCCGGCCGGTTCGTCGGTGCCCGGGCCGCAGCCCGCGGCGAGAGCGAGGAGCGCGACCGCCGCGACCGCGGCACCGCCCTTGCCACCGCGGGGGACAGACGCTGTACGCATCGGGGAGTTCACTTGGGGAAGCCTCGCCCGTCCGGCCGTCGATGAAGTCGTCCTCGCTGCCCCAGGTGGCCGAGCCCCGGGGGTTGCACCCCGAAGCTTGTCACCCTCCTGGGCGATGACGGTCATCGCGGGGGCGTTCTTCTCGCCCTTGGCGTCGACCGGCACCGGCTGCCCCGCGCCGTCGGCTCCTCTACCTCGGTGAGGACCGTCCTGCGGTCGGCGGCGCTGTCGAGGTCCTGGCGCTCGCGGTCGGTGCCGGTGGCGCTGCCGACGGCGGTGTCGTTGATCCGTTCCCGGCCTTCGGGTCCCGTGCCGCCCCGGTTCTCGCCGCCGTCGTCTTCGGTGCGCGGCCTGTGCTGTTCGGCCACCAGGTGCTGTCCGAAGGCGTCGGGGTCGTCCTGCTGCCCGTCGGGGCCGCCGACGAGTTCGAGGGAGTCGAGGGGGAAGAACGGCACCGGCCCGTTCCTCCGTGGCCCGACAGGGCCGAGCGTGTCCTCCCTGTGCCATGTGCTGGTGACGGGCGGTGGCCGGACCGGCCACTTCGCACCATCACCTGCATGAAAGCGGGGAGACGGGGCAAATGGTCGGCCTGCGATCGGAGGGTGCCATGACGATGACGGAGCAGCCGGCCGGGCCCGAGGAGAAGAAGACCGCCTGCTGCGCACACCACGACGGCCACGGCCCGGAGTCGGCCGCCGAAACACCGGAGTCCCCGCGCGAGCGGGTCAACCGCCGCTGGAACGAGATCCTGCAGGAGACGCGGGTCACCCAGACCGGCGTGCAGATCCTCTTCGGCTTCCTGCTGAGCGTGGCCTTCACCCCGCTGTTCCGGGAACTGGGCACGGTGGACCGCGTCATCTACGTCACCACCGTGGTCCTGGGCGCCTCGGCGACGGGATCGCTCATAGCGCCCGTCTCCATCCACCGCTTCCTGTCCGGCCAGCGCATGAAGGACGAGGTGGTGGAGGCCGCCGGCCGGTTGATGATGTGCGGAATGGTCCTGCTCGCGCTGACCATCGGCTGCACGCTGTTGCTGATCCTGCGCTTCGTGGTCCCCGGCGTCCTCGCCGAAACGCTCGCCGCCGGTGTCATGCTCTGGTTCGGCCTGTGCTGGTACGTGCTGCCGCTGCGCCTGCGCCGCCGCGCCGCCCGACGCTCCCCGGCCGGTGACGCCTAGGCCGTGTATCAAAAGTGCTGCCATGCGCCTGAGCTCTGTGCGCGAAGGCTGAGTGCAACTCGGTGGCGTCTGGAGTGGAAGTGAGGCAGGCTCGCGCGCATGGTTTCGGTATTGCAGAACGTGGCGATTGACTGTGCGGATGCCTACGAGCTGGCCCGGTTCTGGAGCAGGGTGACGGACCGTCCGCTGCATCCGGAGGACAAACCGGGTGACCGGGAGACTCAGGTGCTGCTGGCAGAGGGCCCGGTGCTGTACTTCAGCCAGGTACCCGAGTCTAACAGGTCATCTCATTTGGCTGGGTAGGCTGCTGTCGTGGTGGGGATTGTCGAGCGGCTGGTGCCGGACGAGCTGTGGGAGCTGTTCCAGCGAGTGGTGCCCGAGGCGCCGTCGCGACCGCAGGGCGGTGGCCGGCGTCGCCATGGCGACCGCGAGGTCCTGGCCGCGATCGTGTTCGTGGCGACCTCGGGCTGCACGTGGCAGCAGCTGCCGGCGGCTTCGTTCGGGCCGTCCGGCGCGACGGCCCACCGCCGGTTCACCGAGTGGACGAAGGCCCGGGTGTGGGCCAAGCTCCACCGCCTGGTCCTCGACGAGCTCGGTGCCCGCGGCGAGCTGGACTGGTCGCGGTGCGCGATCGACTCGGTGAACATGCGGGCACTGAAAAGGGGAGCTGACAGGTCCGAATCCTGTCGACCGGGGCAAGTACGGCTCGAAGATCCATCTGATCACCGAGCGGACCGGTCTGCCCCTGTCCGTCGGCATCTCGAGCGCTAGCGTCCACGACAGCCAGGCGCTGATCCCGCTTGTGAAGGGCATACCTCCGATCCGGTCCCGCCGCGGCCCTCGCCGGCGAAGGCCCGGCAAGCTCCACGCCGACAAGGGCTACGACTACCGTCACCTGCGGCAATGGCTGGCACAGCGAGGAATCCAGCACCGCATCGCCCGCAAGGGCGTCGAGACCTCACAGCGACTCGGCCGACACCGCTGGACCATCGAACGCACCATGGCCTGGCTCGCCGGCTGCCGCCGACTCCACCGCCGCTACGAACGCAAGGCTGAGCACTTCCTCGCCTTCACCAGCCTCGCCTGCACCTTCATCTGCCACCGTCGGCTCACCCGATGAGACCCTTCCTTACATCTGTCGGCGGAATCTGGGCAACTCGTCGACGTCAGCGAAACAGGTCAATGTGCTCGCGTACCCAGTCGTCATAGGTCCGCAGTGGGCGGCCGATGATGTCCTGTACGGATGGCCGCTGGTCACGTGTCCACTGAACGAGTTCGGCGAAGCGGGTGCCGTACTCCTCCAAGGCGTACAGCGTCACGTCGATCGCGCCGTCGGGCCAGCCAAGACGTTGCCAGGCCACCCGGCTCTCGTCGGCCGTCAGCTCGACCGTGTCGATGCCGCGCTTCAAAGCAGTGGCGATGCTCCGTATGCGTGATCGGGTACTCAAGGGCGGAGCCACCGCCTCAATGACCATCCCGGTGAAGTCATCGCAGGTCAGGGCTGCGGTCGCTACGGCGGCGAGGTCCTCCTCATGGATGAAGGGATAATGCCCCTGGTTGAGGAAAGCCTCTCGGACCACTCCGTGGGCGCGAACAGAGTCGGGCCAGTCCGACCCTGTCGCCGGGTAAGTCCCCTCGATGACGGCACCCATGACCGCCGACGGCCGAATGTGCGTCCACGGGATGCCCGATCCTTCCACCGCTTTCTCGATCGCAAGCCAGAACCACGTGTCGGGCGGATACGCCTCCTCGTACTCCGGTCCGTGAGACGACAGCAGGACGATTCTCTCGACGGCGGCGTTCCGGGCGAGGGTCAGGGCCTCCTGAACTGTCGATGGAAGCACGCCGGCGAGGAACACGGCCTCGACACCGTCGAATACACGCGCGCACTCCAGCGGGCGGGTGACGGAGCCAGCGACGACTTCCACCCCGTCAGGCCAGCCACCGCACTGGTCCGGCTCGGCAAGCACCCGTACGGTCCGCCCCCTGGCGAGCAGCTGTCGTGCCAGGCGCCGACCAACAACTCCTGTGGGACTGCTGCCTTCGCTCCTGCGTGCGCTGACAACGGTCAGCAGGTGGACACCTGTGGTGTCTGACGCTTTTTTGTGACGCTCGAAGCAGTTCACGGCAAGACCTTTCAACGCGTGTTCGCGGAGATCTTGCACTTGACCCAGGTGCCGAATGGCTTCTGCCGTACGCAACCACCGTTGGACCAAGCTGCGGATCGAGGTCGATGACCATATCAGAGGAAGCTCGGCTGGTGAGGATGACTCTGCTCAGCCTGACAACCAGCCAATCCAAATGAGATGACCTGTAAGAAGATCAAGAACCGGATCCATCTGTGTCTGCGCCCTGAGACATCGCGTGAGCAGGAGGTGGAACGGCTGCTCGGTCTCGGTGCCATCCTTGTCACCGATCACCGGAATCCCGATGGCTCTGGGTGGGCAGTCCTTGCTGACCCCGAAGGCAACGAATTCTGCGTTCTTCGCAGCGAGTCCGACCGAGCCGCGATGAGTTCCTGACGCCCACGCGCCATCCTGGCCGTTTCGTATGACTGCTGGTCACAGCCACTCGTTGATGGCCGCTACGAGGACGGTCGCCTCGTAGCGGACCGCGAGCTTGTCGTACCTTGTGGCCACAGCACGATGCCTTTTGAGGCGATTGATGCCGCACTCGACCGCGTGGCGGGCCTTGTAATCCTCCGGGTCAGACCTCGGCGGACGGCCGCCACGGGAACCGAGCTTCTTGCGGTCGCGGGCTTGGTCGGCCTTGTCCGGGATGGTGCAGCGGATCCCCCGGCGGCGCAGGTAGGCCCGGCCCTTGCGGGAGGCATACGCCTTATCGGCCCGCACGCGGTCGGGGCGGACACGTGGCCGGCCCGGCCCGGTGCGGGGCACGCGGACCTTCTCCAGTA